>JAYUUM010000024.1:0-18339 GCA_043754555.1 Arenimonas sp.
GCCTGCGACAATAATCAAAAATCATCGCCGACCGGTCGCGCCCAGAGGGCCCTCCTACGGCGCATCAATCGCGAGCAGAGCTCGCTCCTACATCACGCCTTCGTCGGCTGGCTCAGCAATTTCAACACCATTAACACTACAGCGCCAGCGCCTATTAACAATACCGACCACAAAATAATGTTGCGCCAGTCAGTCGGTACCTTGCGAATGTCTTCCATATTGCCAATGACTTGAGTGGCTTTACCAAGACTCACTTCTGTGGGCTTCCAATCCCGGCCTTGATTCTGTTTTACCTGGCTAATCAAAATATCGAGTGGATACTGATCGCGCTTTGCTTTCATGCTCCCGGCGGCAATAACATAAGGCCCAGCGCCGTGAGTCAATAAAAGAAATTGCTCGGGCCGATAGGAGAATTTTAGAACGGGTGCTTGATTGACATCGGTATTGGATTCAATGCGCCAATAACGAAGTCGCCCTGATTGCAGGCCATTGGCTTCATTGTCCAGCGATACTCCAGCAGCGCGCAAACGAAATACGGTCAAACTGCTTTGTGGCTGCCAGTAATCGAGTTCGTTCTGACGTGCAGAAACGGAAAATTGTGCAATCGAATTGGTGTTTTTTAATTCGATATTAAATTGTTCGGGTGAAATACGTGCGGGCAGTTCATAGACAAAACCACGTCCATCTTTCTTAATAAAACTAGCCTGAAACCATTGCAATGGCGGTGATTTAACAACACCAAAAGGACGCTGCTTTAGCTTGAAACCTGAAATCAATAAGCCTGCTGGTGCATCTAAGCTTTGCACGCGTAAATATTTTGCTGTGCCGCCAGGCAGTTCAACCGTCAAGCGTTGAAGGCGCTGGCCGTTTTGTTGCAATGACACAATTGAGGCCGTGTTCAAATGCTGCCATTGCTGCAAATCCGGGCTCGATTGCACCACAAGCTGTGCATTGAAATCACCGGCTTGTTGGGACAGCTCAACCTGCAAGGCTTCGATGCCCACATCCTTCGTCGCCACTTCAATAATCCAGTCGTGCGATAAAGTAATAGAAGTTTGATTGGCGAAGTCGGCATCGAGACTCAAATCCCCATCGGCACTGCGTTGAACATGCAGCTTCAAAAGATCCGGATTTTGACTGGCTTCTTTTGGTAGGGAAAATGTTTTTGCCTGCACCCAAGTCGCAGGCAACGGGCCGTATAAAGTAGGCATCGGGCCAAACGGCAAGGCTTCACCGGCAGCGTTGAACGCCGCCAGATCCGACAGGTCGTTTTTTTGAATGATGCGATAAATTTCTTCATTCAAATTAACTGCGTATGCGCCCTCGCCTTGTGCATTTACCGGCCATTGCTGTGCAAAGTCGGAAGGCGTGGAAGCTGCGGCAACACTACTTATCAGCAAGCCAAGCATCAAGCTTTGAAGTTTCATGCAAGTTCCTTTTCTTTCGGTGGTTGTGGCGCAAAGTATCCGACCACTACCAGTAATAAACCAACGGCAAGACAAGCCACGATGCCGGGAATATTATCCATATAGGTGCGGTCTACCAAGATCAATTTACCCAATACCACTAACATCAATAAACCACCGACCATCCATTGTTTGCGATCACCACGACGCGAGCCGAGGATCAAACCACTTACGCCGAGCAAGCTCCACACTATGGTCAAACTGGCTTGGGTGAAACCAGAATTTAGAATCAAGGCATTCCAGGGTTCGCCATGCAAATGGTGTACGCCACGTAGCGTTGCCATCGTGATAAACACCAATCCGACATAAGGCCAAAGATTTAATATGCTTTGCATATCAGGTTTCTCATGTCGAATATAGGCAGCAAAGAGTGCCGCCGCAGCCAATAAACTTAACTCCAGTGGATTAATAATAGGCACATACAAGATTGGCTGTGAGCTGCCTTCCAGGAACAATCCGATAGCCCAAGCACAGCCCAATAATGCAAATGCCGGTGTGAACCACGCTGCATCATATGTATCGAAGCGCTTTTGCATTGGCCATGCAAATAAAGAAGGCACACGCCATAAACCAACGGTCATCAAAAGTATCGGCATACAAATTGCAGGCGCGTACCAGCCCTGCGCCAAATGCCAGAGCGTATCGACCTCGTAATGCCATTGCAGACTGAAAGCCAGCGCCGCAGACCAGAGCAACACAATATGAATAAAGCCACCAGCGCGAGATGATTGGGCGGCTTCGTCGCTAGCCTCACGCCACAAGGCATAAACACTGGCGATTAAGAATGCAGCCCAATAAGCCCAGCTTGGCATCATTAAAGGTGCGCTGAACTCATCGTTGGCTAGTAGTACGAATATTGGCGCACTAAAGACACTGAAAACTGCGAGCTTCTTCATCGCCGACCAATCAAACTTACTTTGTAAGACCGTGGCAATAAAAATGGTGAACGAGAAATACAGCATCGCGTATTGCCAGATTCCAATACCGCGATCGGCAATATCAAAATCATGCAACATGCCGCCAAACCACCACATCACTGCCCACAAGAAAAGCAAAACCGGCATGGATTTACTATCACTTAAACGCTTAAAGATCAGGCTCAACATAAAGCCGGAAACCGCAATGATAAACGCACCAAGATAATGCGGATTCAATACCAGTTGTTCCAAGTCGCTAGAGTTGTAGGGCTCATTAAAGACCGAGACCATAAACGAACCGGCTGCGAGCAATTGCAATAAAACACCGGTAACAATCGGCAGCGTACGTTTTTGACGCAAACCAATCCATGCAACGCCCACGCCTTCCAAAGCCCATACTGTTGCCGTGGTAGCCGCCGAGAATGCCAATGGCACTGCCAGCGTTGCGAAACCCAAAGCCAATGCTCCGTAAGCTTCTGCCAACAGGCGATCGTTTTTACGACGATGCAGAAAATACACCAACCCGCCGTAAATCATCGACACCACAAGGGCACTAAAAGCCAGCCCTAAACGATTGTCTTCCAGCAATTTTGCTTGCAGCGGAAATGCCAATAGCGGAGTACCAAATACCAATGTTCCATCGACCCAGGGTTTGCGATATTCGGTTTGCTTGATGACATACATCAAGCCAATAACGATGTAGAACAAGAAGAATAAAATCAGGAACGGCTCAACCGTATTAAACAATTCGGGCCTGTAATATTTCGCACCCCAGGCAGTTCCCACACCGAAGGTGAAAACAAAACCCATTAAGTTCAACACCCTCCAGGATTTTTTCCAGGCGATGGCAAATACGGCGGTATTGAGGACCGCGTAATAACTGAATAAGGCAATGTGATTGCCACTACCGGTCGAAATTAATACCGGCGCCAAATAGCCACCTAAAAAACCTAACACGGCAATCCACATGGAATTTTGTAACACCGCCAGCAAAGCTGCACCGGCCACAAGTACCACGATCAAGCCAAAACTCAGTCCAGCAGGTAATAAATTAAAGTATTTGTAAGCGGCGAAAATCGTCAACATCAACGTACCAATCGCCCCGCCTTGCAGACTCAATCCAAAGGCAGGATTGCGTTCGCGCTCGCGCCAACCGAACGCCAAGGCAGCTAGCGCTGCTCCGGCAATCATGATCAAACGATATTCAATCGGGAAGCTGAAATAACCTTGCACATAGGCATAACGCAATAGGGCCGCAATGCCGAAAAAGGTGACCACAACGCCGACTTTTACCGGCACATTGCCTTCGGTAAACCAGCGCTTGACGGTATCGAGCAAACGCTCATCCCAGGAAGGCTCTCTCGACATCGAAGTAAAGGTCACGTCCGGCGTGCTCGATTGCGGTGCGCTGGCTTGTGCAGCTCTTGTTGCTGGAATCGGTGGCGGAACCGACGCACTTGCGGCGACAGGCGGAGGAGTCGATTCACCGCTGACAAATACGGCGCGATTGGCGATGTTGGCTTTCTCGGCCATGATCGGTGGCGGTGTTTGCCTAGGAACAATTGGCGCGATTGGCGGTGTCTTTACCGATTGTGCTCCAGGCACCGGAATATTGGTCGCAGGCTCCTGCGCAACAGGATTTGTTGGTGCGGATTGCACCGGCACTTTAAGTTTTGCACTTAATTGATCACGCTCGGCAGCCATTTTTCGGAAGGCATCACGTGCCTGTATCAGTTCGGTTTCAAAACTATTCAGACGTGAACGCAGTTGACCCAGTGAGGCCAGTAACCAGCCGATAAAAAAACCAGAAGCGCCACCCAACAACCAACGCTCTTCCGATAAAACTACACCCACAAATAGCGCAATAAAGCCAATTAACCAGTTCATTGAGAACCCAAGATTAGTAAGACAGCCTGAGTCTAGCGGTTTGTGAAGACTTTATGAATGAAAAAAGCCGGTAGTGAACCGGCCTTCGTTGAAGTAGCAGCAAAAGATACTAACAGTCTGGCTGAAATAGCCTTAATACGGAGCCACCGGATTTATTTATTGAAATGAAAGAGTTTTTCGCGGGACCAATCGTCTGGCGCGAATAAATCTGCGAATAAGTCTGGCGTAGGAGCGAGCTCTGCTCGCGAAAATCCTGCCTCGAAGCACTTCGCGAGCAGAGCTCGATCCTACGTTCGGCATTGCCGCAGATCATTCGCGCCAGACGGACGCTCCCACGGGAGGAGTATTAAAATTTCAGTCGCGCCCGAAGGACAAAACCTCAGTAACCTCCAGGCACACCTTTGCTCGCTACAGCCACTGCATTATGCGGATGCAAACTCTCGAAATGCGATGCCTGCAGCCAAAAATCTTTAATGCGAGTGTCAGCATTTAATGCAGCTTGCATACGACGGGCAGCGTCTTCGCAGAACATCAGGTTTTGACCATTCAGGCGAGCGAAGGCCTGCTCGTCCTCGCGTTTTACTGCGGCTTGTACCGGCGTCTTTAACGCGTTTTCTATGATGTCGATTAATTCGATCAAGGGAAATTGCACAAAATCGCTTGATAGCTTTACTTTGACTTCGGCAATACTACGCTGGCTGTGGGGCGTCGCCATAATGCCCTGCTCGCTTCCAAGCCAATTCAACACTTGCTGGTAATCAAGACTATTTTCCGGTGAAAAATCGTTCCCGAATTGTTCCTGAATCAATTGCCGTGCAAGCGCCGCCGAACATGGACATGTACTTGAATAGGCGGCATCGAGTCCTAGCTCAAGCGAGAATTGTTGTTTATCCATGATGCCGGTAATACGAACAGGATAGGATTTCCATCCGCTGTTATCAGTGACTAAAGCCGGACGACGCACCATATAATCGAAATGGATACTGAGTTTTGCCTTGTCCGATAAATCGACATGCGAGTCCAGAAAGTCTTTCAGAATGTGGCGAATGCTTTGCGGTGTAATGGCTTCCGCTGATAAATGACGATCAACATGCAAGTACAAACGCGACATATGAATACCACGCACGTCAGGTCGTTTTAAATTAACGAATGCATTTACCCGTGCGCCACTAGTTACAATGCGGCTATTGGCATCGGAAACGGACACCGGCATTTCCATGTCGCCCATCCCGACCCAGTCAAGCACTCCAGCAATGGCCGGTTTCACCTCATTGGCAACGTCAGGCATAACGCGCGCTAGATTTTCATTTGACGAAGGAGCCATAGGAGTTCCGATTAGGACTGAGACTAGATGCAGCATAAATGGGGACGAGTGCAGCTTTCGTCAAGATTGCAGGTATTTTATCTGGGAACCGCAACCGCCGCACGCCAGGCACGCCATAGATGTTTCGGGGCCGATGATTTGGCGATGCTCTTTCCGGCCACTAAATTAGCCAGCTGTGCCTGATCAAAACGAGTTCTTGCGCCACGAAATACTGATCCTGCAACTTTGTGTTCTAGCCGTGCAAGCAATTCGAGCGCCCAGTCTTGTAACAAGCCAACGTGGCCAAGGTTTACCAATTGCGCAGTATTCACGGCATGGCGCGCCATCAAATGCATGGGGACTCGGGCTTGGTCATCTGACGCCAAGCCATGCGGCAAACGCTGCAATAAACAATGTACGGCAAATATTTCTTTGGTAGTGGGCACCTTTGCATTGAATACTTTGTCTTCGATTTCAATCAAGGTGCTGGCGAAAGGCAGCAGATTTTCTATTGCTTGTTCAGTGTTATTGGCACGTGTAGAGGCGGTTTCAATAACACTAAACAAACTCGATGCAAGCGAGACCCAGGGTGCTTCGATATTTTTTAAAGCTTGGGTGATGGGATGTCTTGGCTGTAAATTTGCTAGGCGTTGAAACTCATCCGACCACCAAGCGGTTTTAATGCTGGTGATGTGCGAATCGCTCAGTTCAAACAAGGTATGTTTAAGCTCATGCAACAGTGCACCCCAAGCGTGAAATACGGCTTTTTCAGACGCAGGAACAAACACCTCGGCAAACTGCATTTCCGGCTCGCGTGCATACCATTTGGTAACGAAGTGTTGAAGGTCTTCTTGTTGCGAATCAGTCATGGTACTTCTTGGCAAGCGTTTGTAGGAAATATAATTCGAATAAACTCATTTACTCAATACACCTGAATTTACTAAATCCAGTGGCATGTTGCACATCACGTCTGCCTGCCAATTTTTCGGATCATCATGGGCTTCCCGATAACCCCATAAAGCGGCAACCGATTTCATGCCCGCGTGTTTGGCTGCAACTACATCGCGCTCATCATCGCCAACATAGACGCAATCACTGGCTTGCACAGCCAATAACTCGCAAGCGTGAAATAGTTGATCGGGATCAGGTTTTTTTCGCGGCAAGCTATCGCCGCCAATTAATACAGCACTACGATGGGTCCAACCCATACTGTGCACAACTTCTTTCGCAAGATAATACGGTTTGTTGGTGACAATTCCCCAGCGCGAGCCACTCGTTTCTATAGCGCTCAATACTTCTTCGATATCAGCAAACGGTGTGCTGTGCTGAGCGACGGCGCGCTGATAACCATCCAGGAATGGCTGCAAATATTGCAGGCGTTGTTCTTCATTCAATTCAGGGAATGCCACCGCAAGCATCGCTCGTGCGCCTTTGGAAACAACCGGGCGAAGTTGGGCCAGTGTCAGTGGGGGTTTCCCGGCTTGTTGCAGAATGACATTCGAGGCATTCAATAAATCAATTGCGCTATCAACCAGGGTGCCATCCAGATCAAACAGAATGACCGGTGCCATTTCAATTTTGCTTATGGCTATCATCATGTTTTTTGGACAGTCATCAAATAATTGATATCGGTACGATCATTTACCCAGGCTTTTCCACTCAATGGGTTGTAAGCCAAGCCGCTGATATCGAGCACATTGAAACCTTCGGCCCTACACCAGGCTGCCAGTTCCGATGGCTTGATGAATTTTTGATAGTCGTGGGTGCCTTTCGGCAATAGATTTGCCAGGTACTCGGCTCCCACAATCGCTATGGCAAATGCGGCCGGCGTGCGGTTTAGCGTGGAGATAAAACACTTGCCGCCCGGCTTCAGCAATTTTTCGCAGGCACGAAGAATTGATGAAGGATCAGGCACATGCTCCAACATTTCCATACAGGTAATCGCATCGAATTGCCCGGCCATTTCTTCTGCCAGCGACTCGGCCGATTGCAAACGGTAATCCACCTTTACGTTCGACTCGTACAAATGCAGCTTGGCAATCTCAATCAATTCTTCTGCTAGATCGAGTGCCACAACATCGGCGCCTTCACGGGCGAGAGCTTCGCTTAACAGACCACCACCACAACCCACATCCAGAATTTTTTTGCCCGGCAACGAAAATTGTTTCGCAACATAATTTAAACGCGCCGGATTCAAATGATGCAAAGGTTTTTGCGGACCGCTTTCATCCCACCAACGATTTGCCAAAGCGGAAAATTTATCGATCTCGGCACGACTTACATTTTCGCTGTTCATTTTCTAACCCTTCAAATAAAAATTTTTCGTAGGAGGGCCTTCTAGGCCCGACCTGCCGTCTAGGCACAACCGGGCATTCGCGCCTAAAGGCGCTCCTACCTTATTCCTGAAATACGTTGCCGCCATTGTTTCGCTTTATGTTTCAAGGCAATGCTATCCATCGACAATAATTGACCTTGTTCGAGTTTCGCGACACCGGCAATCCAGACATCGCTGACTTGCTGGCGACCGCAGGAATACACCAACTGCGAAATTACGTTGTAGATCGGCTGGGTTTCAATGGCGCTCATATCGACACAAATCAGATCAGCCTGTTTGCCAATCTCAATCGAGCCAACCAAATCACCCATACCAATCGCTTTTGCACCACCCAATGTTGCAACATGCAATGTGGAGGCAGCGTTTAACGCCGTCGCATCCGAAGCCACGGCTTTCGCCAATAAGGCCGCAGAACGCAGTTCATCGAACATATCCAGATCATTATTACTCGCACAGCCATCAGTACCAATGGCTAGATTGACGCCGGCACGTCGGAGCTTTTCTATCGGGGCGAAACCTGATGCCAATTTCATATTCGATTGCGGACAATGCACTACCGACACACCACGATCGGCACATAAAGCAATTTCAGCATCGAGCAACTGCGTCATGTGTACGGCGATCATGCGGTCGTTCCACAACCCGAGCTGATCTAATCTGGCAATAGGTCGCATGCCATGCAGCTTGATCGATTCTTCCACTTCATGTGCGGTTTCATGGACATGGCAATGCACGGGGATATCGAGTTGGTCCGATAGCAATCTAATCTGCTCGAAGTTTTCATTGCACACGGTATAAGGCGCATGTGGCGCAAACGCTGTGCGAACCAGATTATCGCGGCGATAGTTATCATGAACTTCGCAGGCTTTATCGAAATATTCGGCATGCGATTTTGCCCATGCTGAGGGAAAATCAATCACCGGCAAACCGACCAAAGCGCGAAAACCATGTTTACGATAGGTCGCGGCTTGCGCGTCAGGGAAAAAATAATTGTCATTGGTACAAGTGGTGCCACCGCGTAGCATTTCGGCGATTGCAAGCTCTACGCCATCACTCACAAACTCCGGCCCCATTACCGCCGCTTCGATTGGCCAAATATGTTCTTGTAACCACGGCATCAAGGGTAAATCGTCCGCCACGCCGCGCATCAAAGTCATCGGGTTATGAGTGTGGGCATTGATCAGTCCGGGTAACAACACGGCATCCGGACGCGATACGATTTTCTTAGTGATATATTTTTTTGCCGTATCGGCGATCGGCAATAGATCCACAATCAGATCGCCAGAAACGACAACGGCGCAGTTTTCAAACACTACGCCGTGAGGTTGTACGGGTACCACCCAACCTGCTTCGATAATAAGATCACAGGTAATCAGTGCTTCCGCCATAATGGATCCCTCTCTCAATTCTCAATTCGCATTTCGTCGCAATACGGCGTTGCAAGAAAAAAAATCCTTACATAGCTCGTATATGCGCGTCATGATTTTTTTCCTTGCGCCTTGTCTTGCCTAGCACTGCAAATCGATAGAGGCACCCATTTATTCCAAATTTTAATTTTCTCGAATCATTATTTCACGCGGGAGACATATTCACCTGTTCTTGTGTCCACTTTAATTTTTTCATCTTGCGCAACGAACAGTGGAACCCGCACCACGGCACCGGTTTCTAGCTTCGCCGGTTTACCACCGCCGCCGGAAGTATCGCCACGCACACCTGGATCGGTTTCAATAATTTGCAATTCGACAAAATTAGGTGGTTGCACGGCTATTGGGGTGCCATTCCAAAGTGTAACCACGCAAGACTCTTCACCTTTGATCCATTTGGCAGCATCGCCTACACCGGCAGCATTAGCCTGCACTTGCTCGAAACTTTCTTCCTGCATGAAGTGCCAGAACTCGCCATCGTTGTATAAGTACTGCATATCGGTATCGTGCACGTCGGCGGCTTCTAAATCGTCAGTCGCTTTCATGGTCATTTCGACAATACGGCCGGATTTAATAAAACGATATTTGATACGGGTAAATGCCTGGCCTTTGCCGGGTTTCACATACTCGGTTTCGGTGATGACGCACGGCTCGTTATTGACGATGATCTTACTGCCGTTTTTGACATCATTCATGCCGTATGAGGCCATGGTGTTACTCCTAAAAAAATCAAAGGCCGCAGCGGCGGCATTAGTTTGGTATTGTCGGGTTCTGAGCAGCCATTCGGCTGTAAAAAACCAACTCAATAAGCCCACTATGATAACCGCTAACAGCCATTCTGCGCAGCCAAAGTCTTGGCAGCAGCTCTGGCGTGAAGCCGTGCGTGACCCGCGCGAACTGCTGAAAATGCTGGCTTTGCCTCATTTAGCCTCACAAATCTCGGACCAGGCTGCCGCGCGATTTCCTGTACGTGTGCCGCTCGGCTTTATTGCGAAAATGCGCCGAGGCGACGCCCACGACCCACTTTTGCGCCAAGTCTTGCCCCTGCTTGAGGAAGATGTGTTTGCCGAAGGCTTTAGTTTTGATGCCGTCGGCGATGCCGCAGCCAAAAACGGCACAGGGATTATCCATAAGTACCACGGGCGAGCATTACTAATCACGACCGGAAGTTGCGCGATCCATTGCCGTTATTGTTTTCGTCAGCATTTCCCCTATGCGGAAGAAACCGCGGCCAGTGCGCATTGGTCTGAAGCCATTGCCTATTTAAAATCCGATACCAGCATTAGCGAACTTATTTTATCGGGCGGTGACCCACTCTCGCTAAGCACCGCCAAGCTAAGAGAATTAAGTGATGCATTGGTCGCCGTGCCTCATATCAAGCGACTTCGCCTCCATACTCGTTTGCCGGTGGTATTACCCGAGCGCGTCGATGCCGAACTACTGACCTGGTTGGATGGCTTGCGCTGGCCGGTCGCTGTGGTTATTCATGCCAATCATGCGAACGAGCTGGGCCGGGATGTGGCCGATGCGGTTTCACGGTTAAGACAGCGCGATGTAACAGTCTTAAATCAGGCCGTGCTTTTGAAAGGGGTCAACGACAGTGTTACTGAACAAATACAGTTGTCGGAACGATTATTCGAGATCGGTGTGTTGCCTTACTACCTGCATCAACTCGACAAAGTGCAAGGTGCCGCTCATTTCCAAATTCCAGATCAAC
This sequence comes from Arenimonas sp., assembly GCA_043754555.1. Classification (GTDB taxonomy): domain Bacteria; phylum Pseudomonadota; class Gammaproteobacteria; order Xanthomonadales; family Xanthomonadaceae; genus Arenimonas. The sequence continues at coordinate 11,050 of JAYUUM010000024.1, forward strand.
GGGCGCGCGATATTCATCAAAGCATGATGTGCGCTCTGCCGGGCTATTTGGTTCCCAAGCTGGTACAAGAAATCGCCGGTGAGGCCAGCAAAACGCCCTTGTGATGGTCATCTTGACCTGAGTTCTGGTATTGTTAAAGCCCCCGTGTGTAAGCCTTTATCAGGTTAAGGAGTCATTGGATGGCAAAGCAGGACGCCGTCATCCGGTTGTTACTGGTGGAAGATCAACTTGAAGATGCCGAGCATCTAATCAGCATGCTCCGCAATGGCGGCATGGCTATCCGACCACAACGACCAGAATCCGAAGAAAATTTGCAGACTCTGCTAAGCAGCCAAAGTATTGATTTGGTCTTGGCCGCGTTTGACGCCAAATATATTGGCTTTGAAAAAGTTATCGCAGCCGTGACTGCAACTGGCAAGGACACTCCGGTACTCGCCTCCACTTCTGTCCTTAATGAGGCCAATGTACTGGCTGCCATTACTGCCGGAGCGCGCGATGTCGCGCTGCGCACTAAAGCGGAACACGTGCAATTTGTGGTTCGCAATGAATTCCAGTCGCTGCTTAGCCGTCGTAGCTTGCGCCATCTCGAAGCAGCACTACGCGAAACCGAGCGCCGTTGCGACACGTTAATTTCATCTTCGCGCGACCCCATCGCCTACATCCACGAAGGCATGCATATTCGTGCCAACGAGGCTTATCTGGAAATGTTTGGCTTCGATGAATTTGAAGATATCGAAGGCTTATCGGTACTTGATTTAATTGACTCGGCTCATGCCGATCAATTCAAACAAGTGCTGAAAAATATCAGTAAAGGTGAAGCCCCGCCGAAAAATCTGGAATGCGGCGCGGTTCGCAGTGACGGCAGTGAATTCGATGCCGTGATGGAATTCTCGACAGCGACCTACGAAGGTGAATCTTGCCTGCAAATCGTGTTCCGCCAGCAAACTATCGATGCAGATATGGTGAAAGAACTCGACAATCTTCGTCAACGTGACCCGACCACGAATTTATATAACCGCCAATTCTTCATGACTGAAACCGAAGCGGTGGTTGCTGCCGCCGTGACCGGCAAAGCCAATCAAGCCTTGCTGTTAATCGAACCGGACAATTACGAAAACCGCATTGAAGAAGTGGGTTTGGCATTGACCGATGAAGTATTGAAACAAATGGCTGAGCGCCTGCAAGGGCTGATGGATGAAAACAGCATCCTCGCGCGTTTTGCCGACCATACGTTTGCAGTACTTTGCCGTCAACACGATCACAAACAAACCGTGGCACTGGCAGAGAAAATTCGTGCTGCTTTCGATGGTCATTTACTCGACATTGAACAGCATTCCCTGGTACTTACCGTCAGCGTAGGTGGCGTGCAAATTGGTGAAAAAATAGCCAGCGTTCCACAAGTGCTGGGCAAGTCGAACCAATGCCTGCAGTCTGCGGAAGCACTGGGCGGCAATCGCTGCGATATCTTCGACCCTGCTGCTCGTGATCGTGCCGAAGAAGAATTAATTCAAGCTTGGGTATCCCGAATTAAGGAAGCCTTAAACGAAGATCAGTTCGTGCTCAATTATCAGCCTATGATCAGCCTGGCCGGTGTTGAAGGCGAATCCTACGAAGTGCTGCTGCGCATGACGGCACCTACCGGCGAGATAGTGTCACCTGAAAACTTTATTCCCATTGCCGAAGAACATGGCCTACTTGCAGACATTGACCGCTGGGTCATTGGTCGCACCATTAACCTGCTCGCGGAACGCAAAAAAGCGGGAATAGATACCACCTTATTTGTCAAAGTTGCACCGGCTTCGTTGGTGGAAGGCGATTTACACAACTTCATTTCAGCCCAGTTGAAAGCGCATGGCATAACCGGTGACAAACTGGTATTGCAAATTCCGGAATCAAAAATCTTCAGCCACCTTAAATCGCTGCAAGCGTTCCAGAAAATTATTGGCTCCTTTGGTTGCCGCTTATGTCTGGAACAATTTGGTACTGGCTTGAATTCTTTCCAAATGCTCAACCATTTTGAACCGGCAATATTGAAAATTGATCGCAGCTTTATTCTCGATCTCGCCAAAAATATCGACAATCAGAAAAAGGTTAAAGAAATTGTTGAGCAAGCACGCAAACTCGACAAGCAATGCATTGCCGAATTTGTATCCGATGCAGGCAGCATGTCATTCTTGTTCTCGACCGGCATTGATTATGTGCAAGGCAATTTCCTCGCACCCCCCATGACCACGATGACTTACGAGTTCTAGATCGACATAGGGTGGGCACCGCCCACCTTTTGCGCATAGGGAATTATCAAGGTGGGCAATGTCCACCCTGCGCAAACGAAATCATCCAAACAAAAAACCGCCCATCGGCGGTTTTTTGTTTACTGAGCATGACTTATATTAATAATCTTAAAATTAATAATCTTAAATCGACGAACTATTTTTCAAAGCAGCAATACGTTCAGCCAGCGGCGGATGACTCATAAATAACTTCTTCAAACCGTGGGCTATATTGCCGGAAATACCGAATGCGGCAATTTGGGTCGGCAAGCTACTTTGAGTTTGATTACTGGCTAGCCGCTCCAGCGCAGCCACCATCTTTTGTTTACCTGCGAGGCTTGCACCGCCAGCATCGGCTCGAAATTCGCGCCAGCGGCTAAAGCGCATCACGATAATCGATGCAAACAGGCCAAAGACAATTTCAAGCATAAACACCACGGCAAAATAACCCAGCCCATGGCCATCCCGATTCCCCAAAACTGCCTTATCAATGATATTGCCGATAATGCGTGCAAAGAACATCACGAAAGTATTCACCACACCTTGAATCAGGGTCAATGTCACCATGTCGCCGTTGGCTACATGGCTAACTTCATGCGCAAGCACGGCTTCGGCTTCGTCACGTGTCATGTTGCGCAACAAGCCGCTGGACACCGCTACCAGCGAACTATTACGGGTCATGCCAGTGGCGAAAGCATTGATCTCCGGGGCTTCATATATTCCCACTTCCGGCATTTTGATCCCGACTTTATCGGCCTGCTTACGAACGGTGTTGACCAACCATTGCTCAGGTTCATTGCGCGGCTGGGTAATCACTGCCATGCCGGTAGCGCGCTTGGCCATCCATTTAGACAATGCCAAAGAAATAAAGGAACCGGCAAATCCAAACACGGCACACATCACTAACAAGCCGCCAAGGTTGGTGCCGTATTGGGCCGCCCGCATATCCAGGCCAAAAAGCTTAAATATGAAGGACACCAATAGCAAAATAGCGAAGTTGGTAGCCAAAAATAAGGCGACTCGACTAAACATTTAAGATAACTCCGGGAAAATAGACTTAGACCCATTTATGTAGCTAATCTACAAAATTTCAAGTAAGTAACCAATTAATTTCCCAAAATTATTCAGCTAAGATCCGGTCATGGACACCAAAAAACCTTACCGGGGCCGTTTTGCTCCCTCGCCCACCGGGCCGCTGCATTTAGGTTCATTACTCGCTGCCGTGGGAAGCTGGTTAATGGCCAGAAAAGCCCAGGGGCAATGGTTAATCCGCATTGAGGACATTGATCCATTACGGGAAATAAAAGGCATTGCAGAAAATCACATTGAGGTGCTGAAAGCCTTTGGCATGGAGTCCGACGAAACAATAGTGTGGCAAAGCCGCCGCTATGAGCGCTACGAAGAAATTTTACAAAATTTGATGAATACCGGCGAAGCATTTGAATGTTTTTGTTCGCGTAAAGATCTTATGGGTCATCATGGTGTGCATCGTTTCTGCATCGCAAAAAATGCCGAAAAACATTCGGCAATTCGCTTAAAAATTCCCGACCTGACGATTCAGTTTCACGATCAATTTCAAGGTCAGTATTCCCAAATTCTCGGCACCGACGTTGGCGATATGATTATTAAACGCGCCGATGATTTCTGGGCCTATCAACTTGCTGTTGTTGTTGATGATGCAGACCAAGACATTACTCATGTCGTACGTGGCCAGGATTTATTAAGCTCAACTCCTAAGCAAATTTACCTGCAGCGCAAGCTCGGCTTCACTACACCGCATTACGCGCACCTACCCTTGGTGCTCGATGACAAAGGGCAAAAATTATCGAAATCACTTGCCGCTTGTCCTATCGATCCGGGCGACCCTATTCCAAGCTTGCGCCGGGTATGGCAGTACTTGGGGCAGAGTCCGATCAGTTGGCCAGGCGAACACAATCCTGAACGTGCGATTTTTCATGCGATTGAGCGATTTGATGCGGAAAAAATTCCGGTATCTTCACAATTGCTAACGACATAACAGATTTAAGGAGACCGCCCACTTGCATCAATATCGATAAAGCGCGATGCTCGGAGATTCCTAAGCTACATACGCAAGCGTCGGGGCCCAATGTCAGAGACTCGCATTATTAAAAAATACCCGAATCGGCGCCTGTACGACACCGAAATTTCGAGCTATATCACTCTGGAAGATATACGCCAATTAATTATAGAGGGCGAAACTTTTACCGTGCGCGAAGCAAAGTCTGGCAAGGACATCACGCGTTCGGTATTACTGCAAATTATTGCCGAGCATGAAGATATAGGCCAACCTATTTTATCGGCGCAATTACTGACCGAAATCATTCGTTTCTATGGCGACTCACTACAAGGCTATATCGGTAGTTATCTGGAGCGCAGTGTCGATATGTTCATCGATCAACAACAGAATTTACGCAGTCAAGTAAGCAATATTGTGGGGCAAACCCCTTGGCCGTTATTGAATCAAATCACCGAGCGTAACCTAGAATTATGGAAAACCCTGCAAGAAGGAATTCTCGGCCCGGTTACGCCAGCACGTAAAACAAAACTATCACGCAAAACCAATAACACTGAAACCAATCGCTCATGAATTCACGTATCGCAGTCGTCACTGGTGGCCTGGGTGCCATCGGTCTAGCAACTTGTCGCGCTCTTGCGCAAGCCAATTACAAAGTCATCGCCGCTGATTTGCCAGCCTCCCAGTCGCGTTGGGATGATATTCAAATGTCGATGAAAAATTTGAATATTTATTTTGAACCTGTCGATGTCAGCGATTTTCAGCAATGCGCCCAGTTTGTACAACAGGTCGAATCACTGCATGGCCCCATCAGCGTTTTAGTCAATAACGCCGGCATTACCCGTGACGCGGTTTTGAAAAAAATGGAGCCCAACGACTGGGACGCAGTAATCGCGGTCAATTTAACCAGCGTATTTAATCTGTGCCGACAAGTGGTTGATGGCATGAGCGAACGTGGCTATGGCCGCATCGTGAACATCAGTTCGATTATTGGTCAAACCGGGCAATTTGGACAAAGCAACTACGCTGCAGCAAAAGCCGGCATGCATGGCTTCACCATGTCACTAGCCCGTGAAGTGGCGAGTAAGGGCGTCACCGTGAATAGCGTCAGTCCCGGCTACATTAAAAGCGCAATGACTGACGCAGTACCGCAGGAATTACGTGACCAGATCCTGGCCACCGTACCCGTCCGCCGTATTGGTCAACCCGACGATATTGCGCGTGCGGTCGCGTTTTTGTGCGCCGATGAATCGAGCTATATCACCGGCGTAAATTTGCCGGTTAATGGTGGATTGTTTATGAGTTTTTGATTGTTCGGGAGTAGGTCGGGCCCTGGCCCGATACACAGATTGCGATGTTGTTCGCGTCGGGCCGAGGCCCGACCTACGATAAATTACTTCGCTGCACCACAATACTTCGCGTAAAACTGTTCTGCTTTGGGCATCAATGATTGCAAATGTGCGATTCGATTGGTCGGGTCCGGATGCGTGGAAGCAAACTCTGGTGGTCGTTGTCCGCCCCCCAATTGCGACATGCGCTCCCATAATGGCACCGCTTCTTTGGGATTAAAGCAAGCCGCTGCGGCGAGCATTAGCCCTACTTCGTCGGCTTGAGTTTCATGGCTGCGGCCAAACGGCAACGCCAATCCATACTGGGTGCTCGCCCCTAACGCTGACATCACCATTTGTTGCTGGCCAGGATCCATATTGCCGATGGCAACCCCAGCTGCGGCTTGTCCCATTTGCACTAATTTTTGTTGTGCCATACGTTGCGAACCGTGTCGCAACAAGGCATGGGCAATTTCGTGGCCCATTACCACGGCCATCGCATCGTTGTTTTGTGTCACCGGGATCAAGCCGGTGTAAACCGCCATCTTTCCACCCGGCAAACAAAAAGCATTGGCTTGCTCTGATTCCAATACGGCAACACTCCATTCAAAGGATTCAGCCAGATTTGGCGATGGCAAACTATTTTCTGCTGCCAAGTCGGCTTCCACCTGGCTGGCCACACTGATCAATCGTTTGGCAATGTCAGTGATAGCAATCGCCTGGGGATCTGTCGCTGGCAGAGGACGCTCTTCACTCAATACTTGCTGAAACGCTTGTAGTCCCATCTGCTCTTCTTGCTCTGGTGTCGCACCGTAATGGGCTTTTTCACCAGTGAATGGATCTGGCTCGGCATTGCCGAACCACTGCCAGGCCGCATAGCCCGCAAACAAGATGATGATCCACCAGCGAATACCACCACGACGGCCCGAACCCGATTGCCCACTACCAAATGCATTTTGTTGCATGATTATTCCTTTCAAAGTGCCCGCACGACTCGAAATCCAATGCGCGCATTATGTGTTTTCATCGGTGTAGCCATTCTAAAACTGACCCTTGCCTCATCCAGTGAACTGGCCCACGAGGCACCACGAGTGACGCCCATCTTGCAACCGGGATTCACCCATGCGCTGCTATCGTTTGGTGCTCGCTGATAGCTGTCATGCCAACAGTCTTGCACCCATTCTTCTACATTTCCACTGATATCAAAAGTGCCCCATCGCTCCTGTGGAAAGCTTCGTACTGGCGCTGCACCCCAATGGAAATCACGGTAGCCTGCAATCGCATTTCCCCAACTTCTGCTTTGCGTCGATTTATCACCAGCACCTGCCAAATTAGCGACAACTTTTTTTGGCGCTCGATTGCCCCAGGGATAAACCGTGTCATTACCTGCTCGCAGCACGTATTCAAATTCTGCTTCGCTTGGCAAGCGGTAGGTAAAGCCGGTTTTATCCGATAGCCATTTGGCATAAGCTTGTGCATCACCTAAGTTCACATGCACCACCGGCAAATCATCTTTTGCTATTCGACCTAAATGATCATGATGCCAATCGACATTTTCGCGCTTGGTCATGCTGCCGCCCTTTTCATCAAACACCATCGACCATCGACGCGAGGTAGCACGTGTTTGATAACCCGTACTTTCAATAAATTGACGAAA
>JAYUUM010000025.1:0-6062 GCA_043754555.1 Arenimonas sp.
CCCGAAGCAAGCGAATTTACGTGCTTGATACCAACGTGCTGATGCACGACCCGACTGCGCTGTTCAAATTCAAAGAACACGATGTGTTTATTCCCATGATGGTGTTGGAAGAACTGGACAACGGTAAAAAGGGGCACTCCGAAGCGAGTCGCAACGCCCGCCAGGTCAGTCGTTTTTTGAACGATTTAATTGAAGCGCACGGCAGCAATAATGTTGAAAACGGCGTTTCTCTGGTTCAGCCAAAAAGTTTGAATCTACGCGGCGAAGACAGCGTCGGTAAATTATTGTTCCAGTTAAAACCAGTTGAAACCGGCAAGCGCTTTGGCATGGTGATCCCCGACAATTTGATTCTGGGTGCCATTTTACAATTGCGTGAAGACAACCCCGGCGTGCCGGTGGTGCTGGTTTCCAAAGACATTAATCTACGTATTAAAGCCTCGATATGTAGCGTTGATGCCGAAGATTATGAAAATGACCGTGCGCTCGACGATTTCAACTTATTGTTTACCGGTGCGACCGAATTAGCCCCTGATTTCTGGGAAAAACACGAGGGCAATCTACGTTCATGGACTGAAAAAGGCCGGACGTATTACGAAGTAAAACGCACTGCCGACGACGGCTGGTTCGCCAATCAGTTTCTTTACCTGCCCGGTAGCGACGAAGTAGAAATGAAAGTCGCACGACTGGAAGAAGACCGCGTTATCTTGCAAATTGTCGATGACTTTCGTTCGACCCAGCATCAGGTCTGGGGTATTAATGCCCGCAACCGCGAACAAAATTTCGCGTTTAATGCATTGATGGACCCGGATATTGATTTTGTCACTTTGCTCGGCACCGCCGGCACCGGTAAAACTTTGCTGGCACTCGCTGCTGGTTTGGCGCAAACAATGGACAGCCAGCGCTATCGCGAAATTATCATGACTCGCGCCACCGTGAGTGTGGGGCGAAGATATTGGCTTTTTGCCAGGCACCGAAGAAGAAAAAATGACGCCGTGGATGGGCGCACTGACGGACAATCTGGAAGTGCTCACCCACACCGCCGATCACGGCACCTGGGGTCGCGGTGCAACCAACGATTTACTTGCCAGCCGCATTAAAATTCGCTCGATGAATTTTATGCGGGGGCGTACATTTTTGAATCGATGGGTGATCGTGGATGAAGCACAAAATCTGACACCCAAACAAATGAAGACCCTGATTACGCGGGCTGGTCCCGGCACGAAAATCATCTGCATGGGTAATGTTGAGCAAATCGATACGCCGTATTTAACGGAAACCACATCAGGTTTAACGTACGCGGTGGACCGGTTTAAAAACTGGGCGCACAGCGCGCACATTACGCTGCGTCGTGGTGAACGCTCGCGCCTGGCAGATCATGCTTCTGAAGTTTTGTGATTCGTGAATAAACCGTAGGTCGGGCCTTGGCCCGACTTACCTTATCCCCCACATGTCGGGCCCCGGCCCGACTTATGCCATATCGAGATGTCGGGCCAAGGCCCGACCTACGGATTCCATATGAAAACCAATCTTTGCGCTCTGACTATTGCCGGTTCTGATTCCGGCGGTGGTGCCGGCATTCAAGCCGACCTGAAAACCTTTGCTGCCCATGGCGTACATGGTCTATCTGCAATCGCTGCTTTAACAGCGCAAAACACCCGAAAAGTTTCGGCAGTCGAAGTGCCGTCAATAAAGTTTTTGCATGCGCAACTGGATGCCTGCTTTGGTGACTTTAAAATAGGTGCCGTCAAAATTGGCATGCTGGCCAATACTCGAGTGATTAGAGCGGTGGCAGAATCCCTGCAAAAACATAAAGTAAAAAATATCGTGCTTGATCCGGTCATGGTCGCCAGCAGCGGCGCCACTTTACTGGAAGTTTCTGCGTTAAAAGCCATGCGTGAGTTACTGCTGCCAATGGCCAGCATTATTACGCCCAATATTCCGGAAGCCGAATTACTACTGGGTCATAAGATTAAAAATGCAGATGCCGCCGATGCCGCCACCGTTGAATTATTGGCGATGGGTGCGCGTGCAGTGTTGTTGAAAGGTGGGCACCTGCCAGATAAAACCATGACCGACCGCTACGACGACGGCGAGTTATTCGCAGAATTTATCCATAAAAAATTGAAGGTCGAAGGTCATGGCACGGGTTGCACTCTGGCTTCGGCGATAGCGGCCAATATTTGTCTTGGTAATAACCTGCCGCAAGCGTGCGCCGTCGCGACCGATTACGTCCATGGCGCGCTGATTCATGCTTACAAACCTGGCAAGGGAAAAGTGGCAGTGCTGGATCATTTTTGGCAGTCGCAGCCAAATTGATTGCTAGAAACGCTTTTTAGCAAATATTTCTACAATCAACTTAGTAATCGCTTAATGTGCACCTAAATATATGGAATGGTATGCCAGCTTCGGATTAATCGTAACTTTGGTTTGGCTATATCTTGAAATGCTGCGCTTATTGTCAAAATTACGCGATTGATTATTTGTCGCCATAACAAAAAAACGGAGCCCCCGGCTCCGTTTTTTTATCTGAAGCAATAAATACTATGCCGTTACGCGAGCAGCAATGGCCTTGGCAAAGCTCATGGTATTACCTTCGCCGCCTAGGTCAGGTGTCAGCGAATCTTTTGCATCCATTGCATCGCGAATGGCTTTACGAAGCGCATTGCCACGTTCCGGCATTTCCAAATGATCCAGCATCTGCGCAGCACCCAATAACAAAGCGCATGGGTTCGCGATACCTTTACCGGCAATATCGGGAGCCGAGCCATGCACGGCTTCGAAAATAGCCGCCTCGGTACCAATATTCGCACCAGGCGCCAAGCCTAAACCACCCACTAAACCGGCACATAAATCCGAAATAATATCGCCGAATAAATTGGTCGTTACCAACACATCGAATTGTTCCGGCTTCATCACCAACTGCATGCAGGCGTTGTCAATAATCATTTCGTTGCATTGAATATCAGGATACTGCAATGCCACATTGCGAGCTGTTTTCAAAAACAGTCCCGATGTAGATTTCAGGATATTGGCTTTGTGCAAAATCGTCACTTTTTTACGTCCCACTTTGCGTGCAAGATCAAAGGCGTAACGGACGATGCGTTCGGAACCTTTGCGGGTAACGCGCTGGGTCAGCGTTGCGATTTCGCCATCGGCGGTGACATTCTGGCCTTCACCAATGTAGGCGCCTTCGGTGTTTTCACGAACGGTAATCAAATCAATATTTTGATAACGTGATTTTGTGTTTGGAAAACTAATCGCCGGCCGTACATTGGCATACAAATCAAAGCGCTTACGCAATTCAACATTGATCGAAGAGAAACCTTCGCCAACTGGCGTCGTCAATGGGCTTTTCAATGCAATTCTATGCCGCTGGATAGCATCAACCGTGCTCGCTGGCAGCAACTCGCCATGTTTTTCCAGGGCGGCCATACCGGCTTCAACAAATTCATAGCTCAGACCCAAATTCATGGCATCAAGCACATGAAGGGTGGCATCCATAATTTCCGGGCCGATACCATCGCCACGAATGACTGCAATTGTTTGTGTCATAAATGTCTTCAAAAACAGCGCGTTAGAGTCGCGCAAGGGGTCGTATTATGCCATAAAGTTGCGTATCCAAGCGCTAAACCCGTCACACACCATGCTGATGTTCGGGCTTAGCCTGGGCGTGAATGCCCTCGCCTTCAAGTTGATCCAGAAAATCAACGGCGCGGCGCAAATGCGGAATGACGATCGAGCCACCGACAACCAACGCGACGCTGAAGGTTTCGAATAACTCGTCGCGATTGACACCTGCTTCCTTGCATTGTGCAATGTGGTAACTAATACAGTCGTCGCAACGTAGCACCATGGAGGCGACCAAGCCGAGCAATTCCTTGGTTTTCAGATCCAGCGCGCCATCTTTGTAAGTCTGAGTATCCAGTGCAAAAAAGCGCTTAACTACCTGATTATCGTGACCAAGAATTCGTTGGTTCATGCGCTGACGAAATTCGGTAAATTCGGCTACACGATCTTTTTCTGCACCTTGTTTTTCATCGCTACTCACTGTGCGGCCTCCAATAAAGGTTTCAGTCCACCGGCACGGTCAAGTGCAACCATATCGTCATAACCGCCGACATGAGTGCCGTTGATGAAAATTTGCGGCACCGACGAGCGTTTGGTTTTCTCCATCATTTCAGCGCGGGCGACCGGGTCGGTATCGATACGGACTTCCGAGTAGTTTGCGCCTCGTGATTTCAGAAAATTCTTTGCTGCCACGCAATAAGGGCAAACGGCAGTGCTATAAATGATTACATTGGACATGGTATTTCTCCTTTCGCAGGAACTATGGGGGCAATGGCCGGTCTTTTCCAGTGTCCGAAGTTTCTAGTTTAACTAGCGATTCACTTAAGAGGCATGCACTTAGTGCATGCTTCACCTACCTGAAAATTGGAAGTCACTGTGCCCCGTTTATTGCCACTTACCGCTGCACTTACGCTTAGCCTGGGTCTAATAACCGGCTCGCAAGCCCAAAATAGCAGCTTGCCAGACATGGGCTCTTCGGCGGCAGAACTATTAAGTCCCGAACAAGAAGCCGAGTACGGCGCTTACACACTGTATCAACTGCGTAATTATGGCTATGTATTGGACGATCCATTGCTGGACGCTTGGTTGCAAGTCATGGGGCATCGACTCGGGGCGTCGTCAGATCGACCGGAACAGCCTTTCACTTTCTTCTTGATGAAAGACCGACAAATTAATGCGTTCGCTACTTTCGGTGGCTATATCGGCATTAATGCCGGCTTGATATTAACCGCGCAAGCCGAGGACGAAGTCGCGGGTGTATTGGCGCATGAGATTTCACATGTAACTCAACGGCATATATTGCGATCGGTCGAACGCAGTCAAAAAGACCAGCTTCCGATTTTACTCGCCATGCTTGCTGTCGTCGTAGCGGCGCAACAGAATGCCAGCAATAGTTCAGATGATGCTATCAGCGCTGCCGTCATTGGTGGACAAGCCTTGATTGCGCAGAGACAAATTAATTTCACCCGCTCGAGTGAAGCTGAAGCTGATCGCATTGGCATTCAAACTTTGCACCGTTCGCAATATCGCACTGGCGCGATGGCCGATTTTTTTGAACGTATGGCAACCGCCAGTCGCGGTAATTCGGGGGGATACCAAGTTCCTGATTACCTACGCTCACATCCAGTCACAACGACGCGTATTAGTGAAGCACGCGAGCGCGCTGCACGTATCGATAAAGAAGCGAAACCTTTTGCGACCAGTTCTACTGCGCGACCAAACCCACTTATCCCGAGCCAATTTAATCTGAATGTGCAGAATGCGGGCAGTGAGCCAATACGGCAGATTGACTGGGCACGCGAGCGCCTGCGCATGATGACGGCAGCCAGCACACAAATTGCCGTCAATGAATTCAAACAAATGACGACCGGCATTTCTGCAAAAAAACTGACCGACCCCGAGCGTTATGGTTATGCATTGGCGTTGATGAAAAGCGGTTCGCCTGGCGCCTCCGAACCAATCCTGGAACAATTGAGATCGCAGCATCCCGATAATCTATGGGTTGAGGTTGCCTATGCCGAAAATGCGCATTACGCAAAAAATTATTCTCAAAGCCAACTACGCTTTGAATCCTTGCTGAAAAAATATCCGCAACACCTCGCTGTGAGTCTGACTTATGCACGCACCTTGGGTGAAACAGGTAGTGCAGATGGCGGACGTCGTGCACAAGTAGTATTGCGACCCTTATTGGCACAAAGCGCTGACGATCCGCTATTTCAAAAAAGTTATGGTCGTGCCAGCGAATTAGCAGGCGATGTTAATCGTGCTAGCGAAGCGTACGCCGAAGCTGCCTATCTCAATGGCCGCCCCGAAGACGCCCTGAAGCAATTAGATGCATTACTGAAAAAAGAAAATATTGACTACGTACAACGCGCTCGCGTCGAAGCACGCATGGCCGCCATTACGCCTGAAGTGCTTGAGATGCGCCGACAAGGCGTAAAGCCTTCGCAACAACCGCCAGATCGAAGTTGATGTCCCTATGTCGGGCCTTCTAG
>JAYUUM010000026.1:0-5997 GCA_043754555.1 Arenimonas sp.
GGCGCATTGAATCCTGTTACCTGCAGAAAATTGACACCGGCATCAGGATTTATGCGCTTCAGGATGCGATTAAAACTGGTCGCATGCTCGGTGTGCACCAGAATATTGATCTTGAATTTACGCTCCCAGGTGGATGCAGACTGCATCAATTCCAGACAACCCAGATGGGCCGTTACGATTAAACAACCGCGATTTTCTTGCAGCTCGTTCCAGATGGTCTTTTGTTCAGACAAGTCCACTTTGTCGGTTGGATAATTGCCGCCGATCGCCAACAACTTATCGAGCAAAGTTTCGCCGAATCGCAGGAAATTTTTGTAGCTCTGCCAATAACCGGGTGATTTACTGAAAACGCCTCGTGATTCATGTAGACGTTGCAAATACTCCATCGACGAGCGGCGTGCGAGCGGACGACTCAACCAGTAATAGCTGACGACCGGATACAGAAACAGCCGGAACGGAAAACGTCCGAACACACGATAGATGCCATACATAAACCAGATGCCGGTGACGAACGTGCTTTCTCTCAAATCTGCCCAATGATTTTTCTTCATAGCCGTTGCATGCGTCTATGTAGAATGGCGGGCCAAGTCACCAACATGGTAAAAAATAATTTCGCATGCATTTTCGAGATGCGGATATTGTCGCGTAGCGCATCGAAGTGCGATACGCCATCTTCTGGATAAATAACCCGTGTCGCACGGTTCCGGACCCGGATTCCACGCCAATGGGCGCGCACCATAATATCGATATCGAAATCCATGCGCTTGCCGATTGTGTTGCTATCGAGCACTTTGATCGTGCTCGCCAAGGGATAGACACGGAATCCACACATCGAATCGCGAATTTCAAACGACAGCGTATTGATCCAGACCCAGATATGCGTTGCATAGCGGCCATACAAACGCGCTTTGGGTACTGAAGTATCGTAAATCGGACTGCCACAAATAATATCGGCGGGATGTTCACTGGCTTCCCGCAGGAACCCGGGAATATCGGCAGGTTCGTGTTGACCATCTGCATCTATTTGCAGCACATGGCTATACCCATCTACTGCTGCATGACGAAAACCTGCCATGACTGCGCCGCCTTTTCCTTGATTCTCGGGCAAATGCAACACTTGCACACTGGCCGGAAATTTTTCTTGCAACTGATCCAATGCTTTAGCACAAACAGATTCAGAGCCATCATCCACGAGCAAGCATGGCAAATCGAAAGCCTGAATTTTTGCGACTAAAAGCGCTACCGGTTTCGCATGATTGTAAACGGGTACTACGATAATGGGTTTGAACGTTTGCCGATCATTGATCATGCGGCGTTTCCATTGTCGATAATTGAAAACACAATACGACCATTCGCATGGACACCCTGCGCCGATTCATAGCGAAACATTAGAATTCCCTTTAGTGCATTCCACTGCAGATCTAATTGGACATTATTACCTGGGCGTATAATTTGTTGAAACTTCAGAGCCTCGATGCGTAAAAATCGATGATTGAAAGTAAATAAATCACGCGCATGCTTTATTGCCCAATCAATCAAGGCAACACCAGGCACCACTGCGGCGTGTTTTGAGAAATGACCATCAAAGATAATCAAATCTGTATTTATTTCCAACTGTAATTGTGCAGAATCACCGGCACACAAAAAACTTTTCGTCTGCGGCAAGCTCATCCGAAATAATTCAGCCAATACGCGCTGGCTGGTTTTGCCTTGGCTGTCACTGGGCATTACATCCAAAAAGCGCCAATGCCTTGGGATTGCAATGGGATCAACCGATCCTTCCAGACCCGATCTCAATTGATTAACGACAACGAGTTTACCTTTCGATTGCAGCGCTTGTTTTCCTGACGCATTTAGTACCGCTACCGCTGCTATACGTTCACGCTGACCAGGCAAGACGACTAGTTTGCATTCTTGTATCCATTGGGAAGCCTGTAAATTTTGCTCAATCGCCGTCAACGAGATGCGGCGCTCTTCAAGCTTTATAATTCGATCACTGCGGCCTAATAATTCAAATTTATTGGCATCACGCAAGGCTGCGCGATCTTGAGTAACAAGCCATTGATCGTTTGCCAGATGCTTGGAGCGAATTTGCAGATGTTCATCGACAATTTTCCATTCTACATTTGGCAATGGCTGCCAGCTGGTCAAACCGTCTTCGGATTGTCGCCATGCGATCCCACCGGTTTCACTGCTGCCGAACACTTCAATCGGTCTGCAATGCCATAATTGTGTGACTTTATCTGACGACTCTGCACTTAATGGCCCGCCTGATGAAAATACGGCATGAAGATGTGTCGTCATGGCCTGCCAGTCCAAATCTTCAGGTAGGCGTTTAAGATGCGCCGGGCTGGCTATCAAGACACTGCCCCGTGTCGATAATAATTCCGCAATTTGCTCGGGATATTCCAGTCGTTGCGTATAAAACACGCGACCGGCTGTTAAAGGCCACAGCACCCGAAACAAAAGCCCGTAGATATGCTGGTGCGACACCGTGCCGTAAACATGTGCCTGGCCGAGTCTTTCACCGAAACAAATTTCCAAAGCACTAACTTCTGTTTGCAACTGGCTAATCTTTTTCTCGATCGCACTGGGCTCACCGGTTGAGCCTGAGGTAAAAATAACAAGTCCGATTGTTTCAAGATCCAGCGCCGATCGCGGTGTCGTATGCTCAGTCGAATTTTTTTCGGGTGCCGACAATGCCGTTGGAATATCGCCCACTACGCCGTCAACTAAAGACGCTAGTTGCTTTAAGGTCGAAGGCAGTTTATCTCCCGGCAAGACGATAATTTTTCCTGAATGCCAGGCGCCCCAGAGTGCCGAAGCAAGTTCGATCGAATCCTCTAGATAGAGCGCATATTTTTTTCCCGACAGATTCGAAAAAAAATATTGCCAGTCATCGATACGCTTGATCAAATCAGTACGCGTAATATTTCCATGCGGCGTAATCGCCACCAATGCCTCGTCATCGTGTTTAGACGGCAAGGCTAAATCATGTAATAAATGATGATTATTCATGGTCGGCATTTGAAGTATGTTTTGGCCGAATCAACCATTCACCAGCAAACAATAGCCCCATAAGGCCATATGAAATCAGTCCGTTATACAACGCCCAGATTTTGTCGGATGCGTACAAGGCTGTGAAAAGCGCGATGCTGCCATTAATTAGAAAAAAAAAGCACCATACGATCGTTACTTTTCTTGTGTAGGCAATCGCCTGTACCGGCAGATTGGGATCTTGCACTCTTGCCAGGCGCTCAATCACCGAAGGCGGATGCCACAGGCTAATTAAAAACACGCTCAGCAACGTAGCGCTCACAATGACCGGATATAGTTTCAGCGGTGTGGCGTGATTCAAAACCATGCTTACCAAAGCCAGCACCAAGGCTGCAGCAGCGGCGTAGCGCCAAAATTTTTCGGGTGACGACACGGCTCGCAATACCGCTACCGATAATAATATCAATGCTATCCAGCGTGGCTCAAGTGTGCCGAGGCTGAAATAAATGGCAAGCGGATAAGCAACAGTGACTAACCCAATAAGGGCGGTACGTAATGACACGTTCAAGTGCCAGTTTTGATTTCGTTCTCGGAATGCATCATGCCATGCACTGCATCAACAACGTCTTGCACAGTACGTACGGCTTTAAAAGCCTCTGGCTTGAGGCTACTGCCCAGCAAAGGTTTTAACTGAACAATGAGATCAACGGCATCAATACTATCTATATCCAAATCTTCACCGAGTTTAGACTCAAGCGTGATTTTTTGAGGATTAATGTCGAAGGTATCTTTCATGATGCCGACAATATGCAAATATAATTCTTCTTTATTCATGGCACGAATCTTTTATACCTTGCATTACTGTTTACGTTGTTCTGCAATGAAGGCAGAAAGAGTTTTTACGCTGGCGAAGTGTTTGCGAGTTTCCTCGGAGTCCGCCGCTAAAGTCACGCCGTAGCGTTTTTGCAATGCCAAACCTAACTCAAGCGCGTCGATCGAATCGAGGCCCAGCCCTTCGTTGAATAAAGGTGCTGCCGAATCAATATCATCGATGGTCATGTCTTCCAAAGACATGGTAGTGATAATCAAGTCCTTTATTTCCAGTTCAAGCGCTTGCACGATTCAACTCCGTGGTAAAAAAATGCGTTAGATAGTCAGTAAGTTTTCTAGCCGCTAATGCCTCGGTATCGACACAAAAACGTTCTACCAATAAATCTGGCAGAACCTCAACACTGACGTGAAAACGACGTGAAGGAATAGTGTACCACTGCAGGCCCTTTGAAAGCGTGGGCGGGCTGCACTTAATGAGCACCGGCGTGATATTTAATCGACCTCGGACGGCGATATTGGCGGCACCCCGCTGAAACGGTAAAAGGTGTTCAGGTTTACTGCGACTACCTTCGGGGAAAATAACTAAATTCTTGCCAGACTTCACAGATTTAATGCAGTCTGCGATCAATTCCGCACCATTATCGTTGCTGATATAACCGGTAGCAGCGACAGCCCCGCGAGTTGCTATATTTTTAGCCAAGCCCGAACGCACGACACAGTCGGCATTTTTCAACAATGAAATCAAAAAAACGATATCGATCAAGGTCGGATGGTTTGCAAGAATTAACAAGCCAGGGCGTTGCAAACTCTCTAGCCCCTTAATTTCGTAAGTCAAAATACCAATTCGGTGCATGTAGCCAATAAAAAGCGCAAAGGTATGGTGCACGATTCGTCTGGCTAAAGCTCCGCGTTTTTCCTTGTCACGCACGAATAGATAGAGCGACGGAAATACCACTAGCCAAAGTAGAGCGCCACCGATTCCAAATAATGAGAAAGCACTACCAGTGGCCAATCGACGCCAATGATAATTGATACGTCTAAACATGACGCCGCCAGCGCCAGTGTCGCGTGTCGTCATTGAAATACAAACTTGCTTCGTTCGAAAGCATGAAGCGCATCACATCCAAGCCATGCGGTAAGTTTGATTTTATCTCGGGGCCAGATTCATCTGGTTTTATGATGTCCAACAAGAATGAAGGTTTGCCAAGACGAGGCTTTTTCAAGCGCCATGCCCAGGCATAGTCGGCACAATTTTCATCATTAAAAATCTGGTAAGACTCAGGTAACAGGCCATCGTACATGACTATCATCACTTCTTCGGCACCATCATGCAGTAGGCCTAATGCTTCGATAACAGCCGCCTCGCTGGTAGATTTTCCGGCAGCGACTGCCAAATAATTTTGTTTCAATTGCCTGGCAATAGAGTATTGCGCCACGATTGCGTTATGGATCGACAAACCGAAATGCGTTGGCGACAAGGCTTCGTTTCGGGCTAGTGCTTCGAGCATTCCATAAGTGCGTTGAATGTCGCCATGGCGGCTGGCAAATACAAGCGGGATGTCGGCCACTTCAGCAGATTGGCACCAATAAGCGACTTGCAAAGCCGTGCGCCCGACACGTTCCAAACGTCTGCGTTGCATCGCAGGCATGTCTGACAATGCCGGAACCTCGTCACCTTTGGGCAGGTGACTATCTGCTGACCACGCTAACCACGCAGCGTGATCATGCAATCCGGGGGCATAGGCAGCCCATTCCACAATGTCAAAACCTGAGCTCATGGACTAAATCCAATTTTATAACCGGATGATATTTTATATTAGGGAATAAAAACCCCAGCTTCCACTGCTCAATTGCTTATAAAAAAACCCAGCCGAGGCTGGTGCATCTCATAAAAAAACCCAGCCGAGGCTGGCGCACGCCATAAAAAAACCCAGCCAAGGCTGGGTTTAGTCGAATCGCCACTGATTAAGTGGCGTCCCCACGGGGATTCGAACCCCGGTCGCATCCGTGAAAGGGATGTGTCCTAGGCCTCTAGACGATGGGGACACGCAAAACGGGTGTACTAGTACTAACTTCACTGGTGGAGCTAAACGGAGTCGAACCGTTGACCCCTTGCATGCCATGCAAGTGCTCTACCAGCTGAGCTATAGCCCCATAAATGGAGAAGCG
>JAYUUM010000027.1:0-18119 GCA_043754555.1 Arenimonas sp.
GCTGAAAGTTGGCGGCACTGAAATTACGCTTGAAGTGCAGCAACAACTCGGCGACGGCGTTGTGCGTTGCATTGCACTGGGTTCTACCGACGGCCTGAAGCGCAACCTGATGGCGACCAATACTGGCAAGGGAATTTCGGTTCCGGTCGGCATGGGTACGCTCGGTCGTATCATGGACGTGCTCGGCAACCCGATTGACGAAGCTGGCCCGGTTGAGACCAAAGACCATTGGGAAATCCATCGTCTCGCGCCTTCGTATGAAGACCAATCTTCAGCCAACGAATTGCTCGAAACCGGCATTAAAGTGATCGACTTGATGTGTCCGTTCGCTAAGGGCGGCAAAGTTGGCCTGTTCGGCGGCGCCGGCGTCGGCAAGACCGTTAACATGATGGAACTGATCAACAACATCGCAAAAGCGCATGCCGGTTTATCGGTGTTCGCCGGCGTCGGTGAACGTACTCGCGAAGGCAACGATTTCTACCACGAAATGAAAGATTCCAACGTGCTCGACAAAGTGGCGATGGTATATGGCCAAATGAATGAGCCACCGGGTAACCGTTTGCGCGTTGCGCTGACCGGTCTGACCATGGCCGAGTATTTCCGTGATGAGAAAGATGCCTCCGGTAAAGGTAAGGACGTTTTGTTGTTCGTTGATAATATTTATCGCTACACCCTGGCCGGTACCGAAGTGTCGGCATTGCTTGGTCGTATGCCATCGGCCGTGGGTTACCAACCAACTCTCGCTGAAGAAATGGGCGTGTTGCAAGAACGTATTACCTCGACAAAATCCGGTTCCATTACCTCGATTCAAGCGGTTTATGTACCAGCCGACGACTTGACCGATCCTTCGCCTGCTACCACCTTCGCCCATTTGGATGCGACCGTGGTGTTGTCGCGTAACATCGCCTCGCTCGGTATTTATCCAGCGGTCGATCCACTCGATTCAACCTCGCGTCAGCTCGATCCAAACGTGATCGGTCATGAGCACTACGACACCGCACGCCGCGTGCAAGCCACGCTGCAAAAATACAAAGAATTGAAAGACATCATCGCAATTCTGGGTATGGACGAATTGTCGGAAGAAGATCGCCAAGCGGTTTCGCGCGCTCGTAAGATCGAACGCTTCTTCTCGCAACCTTTCCACGTGGCTGAAGTGTTCACCGGCTCGCCTGGTAAGTACGTTAGTTTGAAAGACACCATTCGTGGCTTCAAAATGATTTGCGATGGTGAATGTGATCATTTGCCGGAACAAGCTTTCTACATGGTCGGCGGCATCGACGAAGCGATTGAGAAAGCCAAGAAAATGGCAGAAAAAGCGTAAAGCAGGTCGGGCCCCGGCCCGACAAAAGATTGCAATACACTCATGAGAAGTCGGGCCAGGGCCCGACCTACGGAATAAAAATATGACTTCTACAATCCGTTGCGACATCGTCAGTGCCGAGAATGAAATTTTTCACGGTGATGTACAAATGGTCGTGGTCACCGGTGAAATGGGCGAGCTCGGTATCGCGCCACGCCATGCGCCGCTGATTACCCGTTTGAAGCCGGGCTATGTTCGCGTCACGTTGGCGAACGGCGAGCAGCAGGAATTCTACATTTCCGGCGGCATTCTCGAAGTGCAACCGCAAGTAGTGTCAGTATTAAGTGACACCGCGATTCGCGCAACTGATTTGGACGAAGCCAAAGCTAAAACCGCGAAAGATGAG
Organism: Arenimonas sp.; assembly: GCA_043754555.1. GTDB lineage: Bacteria > Pseudomonadota > Gammaproteobacteria > Xanthomonadales > Xanthomonadaceae > Arenimonas. Next base: position 1,707 of record JAYUUM010000027.1, read on the forward strand.
GCTGAACGCATTCTTGCTGGTCGTGGCGAAGCGATGGAAATTGCCGAAGCGCAAACCAGACTTGCCGAAGCCATGGCGCAATTGCAGGCCTTGGAGCGCTTACGTAAAAACATGAAGCACTAAGCACGATAAAAACTCCCGTGCTTGCTAAAACGCCGCTTACGCGGCGTTTTTTATAGGTGCATTTTCCAATAGAGGGTGAATGACATGCCTGGGCTCAGCCGCGATATCGAAACTTAACCACGAGAGCAAAAACTGAATGCCAATCAATATCGGAAGTGCGGACAGCATAACGGTGCCTGCGCTGGCAGCTACGCCGGTTTGAACCGATTGCCACCAATGCAGGCCACCAAACAAGATCGCAAAAATACAGAAAAAACCTCCAAGAACCAATTGTATTGAAGCTAAAGAAAAACCACGAATAAAATAGCTGTAAATGCATCGGCGAATAAAATTACGAGTATGGCCCAAAGTAAATTTTATGACCTCGGCCAACGGGTTCATGCTTGATGTTTCGTCTGCATATCGAGTTGGCATCGGCAACTCCCAAACAACCGCGCGGGATTGATTCAGGTGGTACAACATGTCGGACTCGAAAAAGTAACGTTTCGCCACGCGCAGCAGCGGGATTTCCTTGAGGACGTTGCAATGAATCGCAGTGAAGCCGTTGTTAGGATCAAATATCTGCCAATAACCTGACGACAGCTTGCACATGAAAGATAGTGCGGCATTTCCCATAATGCGTATTGCCGGCATGTCGGCAACGTCGTGCAAACGGTAGAAACGATTCCCTTTCACATAGTCTGCTTGTGCATGAATGATTGGCATGCATAGCGCAGCGATCATCGACGGATTCATCTGGCCATCGCCATCGCATTTCACAACGATGGTGGCACCGACTTCCAGAGCAGCGCGATAGCCTGTGCAAACAGCCGCGCCAACACCCATATTAGTACTATGATTCAACACGGTTACCCGTGGGTCCAAAGCCGACTGCTCAACATGTTTGCCTGAACCCTCCGGGCAGGCGTCATCGACGACGAATATCCATGTTACTTCAGGCCCAATATTCGCAATCACCGTGAGTATTTGCCGGGAAACACGAAAGCACGGAATGACCACGGCAATAGTATTAATGTCGTTATTCACAATGGCCGGCCTGTATTGAATAGACATACTATCCCAATAGCGCTGAGGTCTTACAATAGGCGGAAAGGAGTTGCCATGACACAAGCTTTGCATATCGTTATTCTCGCTGCCGGTGAAGGCAAGCGAATGAAATCGACTTTACCAAAAGTCCTGCAGAAAATTGCCGGCAAACCCATGTTGTCGCATGTAGTGGATGCCGCTCGTGCGCTGGAACCCGCCGCATTACATATTGTGTATGGTCATGGCGGCACTCAAGTGCGCGAAGCATTTTCAGACCAGAACGATTTGCGCTGGATCGAGCAAGCCGAACAAAAGGGCACCGGCCATGCCGTGCAGCAAGCAATGCCCGGCATTCCCGACAATGCACGCGTTATGGTCTTGTATGGCGACGTTCCGCTGATTCGCACTGAAACACTACAAGCCATGTTGGCGTTCGATGCCAGCTTGGTAGTGTTGGCGGCCGAGCTGGAAAACCCAACCGGTTACGGCCGAATTGTATTGGACGCCGTGGGCAATGTCGCTGCTATCGTGGAACAAAAAGATGCCAGTGCTGAACAACGCGCCATTCATTTAATCAATACCGGCATGATTGCCGCGCACGCTAGCATGTTGAAAAAATGGCTGTCGGAATTGAAAACCAATAACGCCCAGGGCGAATATTATTTAACCGATATATTCGCTACCGCAGCTCATGAATATCAAGCCGCAACGGTAGTACGGTGTGGCGACGTAATCGAAACCGAAGGTGCTAACGACCCATGGCAATTAATGCAATTGGAACGGGTCTTCCAGACACGCGCAGCAAAGAAACTCGCTGAGCAGGGGGTTCGATTAATGGACGCAGCAAGATTTGATTTGCGTGGCGAATTAACAGTGGGCACCGATGTAGAGATTGATATTGATGTCATTATCGAAGGCAAGGTAACCCTTGGGAATGGGGTAAAAATTGGCCCATTCTGTCGCCTGAAAAATGTAGCGCTAGCTGATGGTGTGCAGGTGCATCCGCATTGTGATCTGGAAGGCGTTATTGCCGAAGCCAATTGCGTGATAGGTCCCTTTGCAAGGCTGCGTCCGGGAACCGAATTAGGCGAAGCGGTGCATATTGGCAATTTTGTTGAAACTAAAAAGGCAAAACTTGGCAAAGGTAGTAAAGCGAACCATCTAAGCTATCTGGGCGATGCGGTAATAGGCGAAAAAGTTAATATTGGTGCCGGCACGATTACCTGCAATTACGATGGCGTTAATAAATTTCAAACCACCATTGAAGACGGTGTATTCGTAGGTTCAAATTCGTCACTGGTAGCTCCGGTTACTCTAGCAAAAGACGCCACTATTGGCGCCGGAAGCGTGATAACCAGAAATGCACCGGCCGGAGAACTTACGGTTTCGCGGGCACGGCAGGCGTCCATTTCGGATTGGCGTCGCCCTCAGAAGAAGTAGCGGGCTTGGCTTTACGCAAGACTTCCGAGGCTTGTGCAGCAAATTTCAGTAAAGCATCACGGTCAAAGACTTCGCTTTGCATAACGACCACAACACCATTATCTTCAAATAACAATTCTTGCTCGATATTGCTGCGCGTGATGGCCGCGCTAGACCAAGGGCCTTTAGGCTCAGCCCAATCCTGTCGGCCGGAAGCTTTAATTTCTGGCAACACACCCGCGAGCCAGGCTTTGGAAGTAATAGGCGTAGCCATCGATAAATTATGCGTACTGATTAAATCCATTCGCAAAACCGGAATATTGTCGGCATTGGTCCAGATACTATGGCCTGCAACATTGGGCTGCTGTTCGGAGTCTTGGCAATTTTGTGTGCCAGTGAATTTCGGTAGTAACTGGCAAAGCGATACCGTCGCTGCCTGGGTTAGCGGATGCTCATCGGGCGCGGCCGGGGTTGAGGTTTCATTACGGCCGTAATACCACCATGCCGCAACACCGGCAGCAAATAGAAGTAGCAAGACGACAAAAATGCCGTTATGGACCTGTTTGTCATTAACATTTTTCAAGATTCCCATCAGCTAATCATCCTAGTGCAAAACAGTGCAAGAAATATTGATGACTAAAGAGTACTTGAAAATACTCCCCATCACATAGCATTAACCTGGCTGTGATACGGTTTAATCACGCAATTACAGTCGGCGCGCCAGTCCACAGCGATTCCATTATCGAGGATATAAATATGATATTGAATTTTAATACCAAAATTCTGATGTTATCGGCAAGCTTTGTTTTGCTATCGGGCTGCAAACCGCCGACCAATGATGCCGACAATAAACCAACGGCAGTGGCTGAAGCCACCCAGCCAGCAGTCGAAACGGCTCCGGCTGATGACATGCCGATGGATATGAACAATCCTGATGTTATTAACTTTCAGGGCTTTGGCCCAGCGAAGTTTGGTGATAATGAAGAAGCCGTCAGAATGTCGTGGGGTCGGCCGTTAAATGCCAGCACGCCTGCCGAGGGTTCGACCTGCCTGTATCTGAACCCCGAAGTCATGTCTGGGGCAAAACGCGGTATCGGGTTTATGTTTGAAGAAGCCAAATTTGTACGTTATGACGTTGATGATGCAAGCCAAATTGCACCGGGAAATTTTAAAGTCGGTGATGCCGCTTCTGATATCAAGACTGCGTTTATAGGCCGTATCGAAGAAGCTCCGCATAAATATATTGCAAAAGGTTTCACCTTGACCGTTACACCGGAAGATAAATCGGCGGCGCGTTTGATTTTTGAAATTGGCGAAGATGGAAAAGTAATAACTTGGCGTATTGGCGTGCCGCCACAAGTTTTATATGTCGAAGGCTGCAGTTAAAATAAATTGGGAATTGCCGTAAGCCAAATAAGGATAAACCATGACTATTGTCCCGATGAAAAACGCGCTTGCGGGTTTTGCCGGATTGTTCTTATTGCAGTCTTTTTCAAATATGGCCGTCGCTTCGCCGCAAAATGATCCCGATGCGATTACAGGCGCATTGCCTGTTGTCCTTGTCGATACCGGCACGTTGGAAGGCACGCAAAACAGATCCATATTTAGCTTTAAAGGCATTCCGTATGCTCAAGCTCCGATCGGACAATGGCGCTGGCGCGAACCGCAAGCACCTGCAAAATGGAGCGGCGTTCGTGACGCTAAAAAATTCGGTAACGCGTGTATCCAGAAGCCGGGCTTGTCTGATAAAAACGGCGGCAATCCCGGACCGATAAGTGAAGACTGTTTGTTCCTGAATGTTTGGACGCCGACATTGCAACAGCGCGATAAACTTCCGGTGATGGTCTGGATTCATGGCGGCGGTTTGGTTTTTGGATCCGGTGGCGTTCCTGGTTATGGCGGCGACTCTTTGGCAGCGCGTGGCGCCGTGATTGTCAGCATTAATTATCGGATGGGGCCGCTTGGCTTTTTTTCGCATCCAGCCCTGGATGCTGAACGTAATACTTTTAAAAACTTTGGCTTGCTGGATCAAATCGCCGCCTTGAAATGGGTGCAAAAAAATATATCGGCCTTCGGCGGCGACGCCAGCAACGTAACAATTTTTGGACAATCCGCTGGCGCGCAAAGTGTGCTCGCTTTATATTCGTCGCCACTTGCTCGCGGCTTGTTTCAAAAAGGTATTGCGCAAAGTCCTTATGGAATACCCAGTCACACACCCGAGAAAGCACGCAAAGTTGGAGTAGCTGTTGCATCGGCGGTCGGGCTTGATGGGCTGCGCGCGAGTGCCGCGCAATTACGCGCGATACCGGCTAATAAATTTGGAAATCTTGATGCGCCGGAGCTGACTTTGTCGCCAGGATTTATTACGGGCGATGCTGCATTGCCGACGACTATTCTGGAAACATTCCAGAAGAGCAACCAGGCCGCCATACCCTTGATTATTGGTAACAATAGCGACGAAGCCAGCGTGGCAACGGCTTTTGGCGTGGAGCCGGCAAAAGTGATTCAAGGCTTGGGTAGATCGAAAATATTGGTAAAGCCTTTGTACCCCAAAGTGTCGAGCGATACCGAACTTGGGCGTCAGGTGATACGCGATGCCGTGTTCACTGCATACGCGAGAAGAATTTCCTATCTACATTCACAAAAGGCACCAGCGTGGCGTTACTACTTTAATTATGTGCAGGAACGAACGCGCGCATCCCAACCTGGCGTACCGCATGGCGGCGAAATAGTTTTCATGATGGACACTGGAAATAATTGTGGCTGCCTGTCTGCACCCTTTACCAAAGCAGATTCAAATTTGGCACAACGTATTGGCGACAGCTGGGTTGCATTCGCCCGCACCGGTAATCCGCAAACACCGCAGTTGCCGCCGTGGGCAAAAGATTCGGTAAAGAATGATCGTGTACTGGAATTCGCCGAAACAATCGCCGCAAGAAAAAGCTTTATGCAACCGCGAATCAACGCATTAATTCTAGGTTTGAAAGCGGCTGATTGATCAGTATTACCGTCGCCCGGTCGGAAAAATGCTCCTGCATTTCCGACACTCCCGCCGTCCATGGCGGTCGCAAGCGGGCTCCTAGATTCCATAGCCGCAGGAGGGCCCTTGGGCCGGAATGTTGCCGTCGCCCGCAAGCGGCCTCCTAGATTCCATAGCCGTAGGAGGGCCCTTGGGCCCGAACGTTGCCGTCGCCCGGCAAGCGGCCTCCTAGATTCCATAGCCGTAGGAGGGCCCTTGGGCCCGAATGTTACCGTCGCCCGCAAGCGGGCTCCTACGTTCCATAGGCGTAGGAGGGCCCTTGGGCCCGAACGTGCGCTAAGCCGGCAAGGTAATCGACACAATCAAACCTCCGCCTTCGCGATTGGTCAGTGCAATTCGGCCGCCGTGGGCTTCTATAATTTCGCGGGTTAATGCAAGCCCTAGACCAGTACCGCTGCGCTTGGTTGAATAAAACGGCACCAGTGCATTCGCCATAACCGCCTCGCTCATACCTTTGCCACGATCCAGCACATCAATGCGAACAAACTCGGCAATATGTCGTATCGATAATTTTACTTCTTGAATATCGGAATCCGATTCGGCAGCATTCTTCAATAGATTAATCAGTGCTTGTTCTATTTGCGCCACATCAAACTGTGCGGTCTTCTCCGGCAAGCTGCCGTCCAGCACAAAACTCATTTGCGAATTCAATCGCGAAATGAACGATGGCCACGAGACACTTTCCAATCGAGGTGCTGGTAATTTTGCGAAATGAGCGTAGTCGCGAATAAAGCCTTCCAGATGGCGTGCACGTTCCTCAACAGTACTGAAAATCTCTTCCAGCCGTTGATACTGTTGGCGGCGAACCAGTTCGGCGCCCGAGTGTGCCAAGGACGCAATCGGCGCAAGTGAATTATTTAATTCATGGCTCAGAATGCGGATAACCTTTTTCCAGGTCTGTACTTCTTGTCGGCGTAATTCGGTGGTGAGTTGCCGCAATAAAATTAATTCATGAGCGCGACCATTCAAGCGAAAAATACGGCGTGCCAAATGGTAAACCTCTTCGGCGTCGCCATCTCCCACCGAAAACAAGCCATCGCCGCCGCGCTGAAAAGCTTCCTGCATAGACATGGCAAGTGGCGCCAATAAATTGTCGAGCGAAAAACCTTCGAGTTTTCGGCCCTGATTTAACAAGCGTCGTGCCGCTATGTTGGAATAAACAATCGGCCCGGTATCGACTCGCAAAAACATCGCGACCGGTGTGTTTTGCACCATTGTATCGAGCAATAGTTCGCGTTGTACCAAATTCATCCGTTGATCGCGCAGCGTGTCACCTAAATCATTATGGGCTTTGACTAGCTCGCCGACTTCATCGTCACTTTGCCAGCGGATTGAAAAACTGTAGTCACTGTCACGATAGCTACTTACCGTACCCGCCAGAGCACGAAATAATGACAAATAATTTCGGAGTTGCCAATGCAGTACGAGTAGAGACAACGGAGTAAGCAGCAAAAATACCGAGAGTGCAATCGTCCATTCCGATATTTTCCAGCTGGCCGGAATCCACTCACGCAGACCAAGGCTCAGTGCAATGGCGAGCACAATTAAAAACACGATGCTGCTACCTAAGCGCCACCATAAAGAATATTGAAAGAATTTCAGTTTCATTTTATGCACCGCGTAAAATGCCCAGTCGCTCCATGCGGCGATACAGGGCTTGTCGACTCATGCCCAATTCCGCGGCGGCTTGTGCAATAACACCGGCGTTTTTTTCAATGGCGCGCTCAATAGTGGCGCGATCGAGTTCAATGTCATTGACGCTTGTCAACGCAGGTTTTATCGGCAGGCTTAAATCTTGCGCGCTTATTTCATTATGGCTTGTCAATAATTGCACGCGTTGTATTACGTTTTTTAGTTCACGCACATTGCCCGGCCAGGGGTATTGCGACAGTGCCTGTTCGGCGCTGGAATTCAAATGCTTATCGCCGGTTAGAAAAGATTTTGCCAATGGCAAAATATCGTCGGCGCGTTCACTCAGCGGTGGCAATTTTAATTCAATTAAATTTAGCCGATACAACAAATCTTCCCGAAATTGGCCATTACGAATCATCGCCGGAATATCGGCATTGGTCGCACTGATCACGCGTACTTTGACACTGCGTTCCTTATTTGAACCCAAGCGTTCAAATTTTCCTGTTTCCAGTACCCGCAATAATTTCATTTGCCCGGCTGGCGGCAGGTTGCCGATTTCATCGAGAAATAATGTGCCGCCATCGGCGGCTTCGAATTTACCTTCGCGGGCCTTGGTCGCACCGGTGTAGGCACCGGCGTCGGCGCCAAATAATTCGGCTTCGATCAATTCACTCGGCAAGGCGCCGCAATTCAAAGTCACAAACGGCCCATTTTTGACCGATGAATTTTTCTGGATAATGTCGGCTATACGCTCTTTGCCCGCGCCATTGGGCCCGGTAATCAGTACCGGCACATCGGCTTTGGCGATCTGGCAGGCAAGCGACAGAACACGCTCGGTACTGGCGTCATTCCAGACAAAACCAGAAAGATCGTAATTATTTTCTAGCGTATGCTTTTGTTTGCGTTCACGCTGCAGCCGACGACCGAGCTCGCGCTGGGTTTGTCCAAACTCGATTAAATTTAAAGCAGTGGCTAACAATTTTTTGTCGTCCCAGGGCTTGGCCAGATAATCGGCGGCACCGTTTTTAATCAAACTTACCGCTGCATCAAGATGTGTCCAGGCGGTAAGTAAAATAACCGGCAAATCAGGATGGCGCTGACGGATTTGTTTGAATAGCGCAACGCCTTCTTCACCCGAAGTGTTGTCTTCGGCGAAATTCATGTCCTGTAAAACAAGATCGATTGCATTATCTCGTAGCAAAGTTAAACCCTGCTGTGGACTAGTCGCGCGCAGGGTGTCGATATCGTGCAATGAAAACAATACCTCAAGTGCAGTGATGACCGAAGTATTGTCGTCAATAATAAGAACGGTAGGCATGGACGAAGATTAACTCAAGCGCTGCGCGTTGCGATAGCCGGTGCAATTTGTGCTGCGCGCCACGCCGGGCCCAGTACCGCTATTACGCCCAGGAACAACAGTGCAGCGGCACCCATTAGCAAATAAACGAGCGGCAAGCGTTGCAATTCCAATTCACTCATCATTGCGCGGTTCAATGCAATCGCAAGACCGCTGCCCATTGAAATGCCGAACACGCAAATCATCACGTTCTCGGTCACAAAATAACGCAGGATGTCGCTTCGGCGCGCACCAAGCGCACGACGAACGCCTATTTGTTTGCGACGCTGGTTAACCCATAGCGATGCCAGGCCGACAATGCCGCTGGCTGTCATCAGCAATAGCAAACAAATGACGATCAGCAAGCCATTGGCCATCGTGTATTCGCTGCGATAACGTGATTCGCGTAGCTGATCCATACTGTCATTTTGTACAACCAAACGACCCTGTTCCAAAGCGAGTAATATTTTTTCGGCGTCTTTCATCACGCGCTCACGTTGATTGGGTTCGGCACGCACGGCGTAAATGTTGTAGGGCTGAACATATCTCGCTGGCAAGATGAAAGACTCGTCACCATTATTCCCGTTACTCCAGCTGGCACGACCCCAGGGTGTCACCAGTGTGTCGACTACGCCAATAATTTCAATCGGTGGATCACCGCGGCCCTGGTAAAAAATCTTGCCGAGTGCCGAGGCCTCATTGGGATAGAGTTTCTTCGCCAGCGCCTTGGTGACCAGTGCCACTTTAGGTTTCGGCTGGTCAGGCAAGGCTGAATTTATTTCTTGCATATCACCGGCATTGAAATCTCTGCCTTCGATAAGCTTCAGTCCAAGCGTTTTCACCAATGTTTCATTGCCGGCATAGACCGCAGGGTTGGCAACCGATTCGGTTTGTTTTGGATTAGTCTGAAGGCCAGTATTAGAGCCTGATTGCGATAGCGGCATTTGGTTTGTCCAGGCAACACTGGCAACGCCGGGAATGGCACGCAAGGCGTCTTCGTCGCGTTTTGTTCTTGCTATCACGCCATCGGTATTTTTATCCGATATGGCCACCATGAAAACATTGGCGTCGTCGACGCCGCTTATGCGATTGGCCTCGTTGGTACGATCGCGCACGACGTATAAAGCGTTGGATAGTATTGCAAGCGTCAAGGCGATTTGTACGGCGATCAAAATAACGCCGGTTTTGCTTCGCATCATCGCGGAAAAAATAGGTCTGATTTCCATGGTCGTTTCCTCGGAAAATAATTATTGGCTTTTTAGCTGAATTGCCGGACGCACCTGACAAGCCCGCCAGGTTGGCAGCAAACCGGCGAGTAGGGCGGCAGACATCGACACTGCCAAGGTAATCGTCAGCATCTTTAGGTCCATCCGGTAGAAATCGCTAGCTTCGGCAAGCTGGCTGCTCAAAATATGCACGCCATACAAGCTTAGGCCCAAGCCCAACATCGCACCGACCAAACCGATCACACCAGCTTCAATCAAATACTGATGAAAGATTTCTTTGCGCGAAGCACCCAATGCGCGGCGCACACCGATATCGCCAGCGCGTGCAGTAAATTTCGCCAGCATCAACGCGACCAGATTCACGATGCACACCAGCAGGAAACCGAAGGCCATCCAGGTCGATAACTGCGTATCGCGACCGACTACGCCGGCATCTTCCAGCCATTCCCGCAAATTCAAAAATTGCAGCGGTTCTGGGCGCGGCATGCGGCCGAGTTTCTTTTGCTCGGCAACATAGGCATTTAAATAATCCTTGTACGCCACGGCGTCGCCGACACTGGCCAATTCAACCCAGTACTGCAGCCAGGTGCATTCGGATTTCAACCAGCCCGCATAGCCTGGGCCCGGGCCGTCGCCAGAACAATTATTCCAGCCACTATTGCTGTACTCGCGACTGATCGCATTCGAGAACGGAATCCACAATTGCTCGGGTCGGCTGGTAGCGCTCGTGCCATACAGGCGGTAAAACTTTGGTGTCGGTTCCCAGACTTCTAGCACGCCGGTAATCGTGTAATCGCGATCGTCAACGCGAAGGCTTTTGCCCACCGGGTTTTCTTTCTTGAACAATTTTTCCGCGAGCTCGGGGCCGATGACCGCCACATTGGCTGCCTTGTTGTCGGCATCGGCAGTCCAGGCATTGCCGAAACGGAAGGGGATATCAAACATCGCAAACGCATCAGCCGTAGTAGCCATAGTGCGTTCAGAAAAAGCCGGCAAGTCTTTGCGACCACTATCGATGGTGGGGCTCGTGCTATACAACACCGCTTGTGCCTTACCGCGTTTGTCGTCCAATAAATTTTTGGCATCAATATAGGTCAATTGAAAATCCGGATCGTCACCGGCTTTATAACCTTGCAAATCGGACACATGAAATTTTGGAACAAACAGTCGACCGCTTTTATGCGGCATCGGATCACCCGACAACATCAGCAACATCGTCAGGCTAGTCATGCTGGTGCCTATTCCAAGCGCCAGAATCAAGATCATTAACGTGGTCAAAATTGGATTGCGCCGTAAACTGCGCATACCGAGAACAAAATAATAATTCCACATGGCAGCGCTCCTTAGGCGATCTCGACCGCATGCTTCAAGGCATGTTGGGTTTCCAGCGTGAGGTCGGTCACGGTGCCGTCCATGATGTGCACATTGCGTTGCGCGCGCGCGGCAAGTTCAGGATCATGCGTCACCATCAAGATGGTAGTGCCTTGCGAATTGATATCTTCCAGCAACTCCATCACACCGCGCGCCATTTGCGAATCCAGATTGCCGGTTGGTTCGTCGGCCAGTAACACCTTTGGTGAGCCGGCGAGTGCGCGTGCAATGGCTACACGCTGTTGTTGACCACCGGATAATTCAGCCGGGTAATGTTTCAGACGCGACGACAAACCAACGCGACCAAGCGCTTCTTCGATGCGGCGTTTACGCTCGGCGGCATTGAAACCTCGATAGCGTAAAGGTACATCGACATTATCGAATAAATTGAGATCTGGAATCAGGTTGAAGCCTTGAAAAATAAAGCCGAGTTTTTCGTTGCGAAGACGCGAACGCGCACTGTCGTCTAAGCCCTTGACCGAAACGCCATCCAGCCAGAATTGGCCACCGGTAAATTCTTCCAGTAAGCCGGCGATATTCAGAAAGGTTGTTTTGCCAGAACCCGAAGGGCCGGTGACAGCGACAAATTCGCCTTCATTCACAGTAATATCGAACCCGCGCAATGCGTGAGTTTCAATTAAATGGGTGCGATAGACTTTACTCAGCTGCTGCATCTTGATCATGACGATTCCTTTTCTGATAGATCAATGTTGAATTAATTAATTTGTACGCGTTCTGCATTTTGGAAGGTGTCACTGCCCGACACGACGACCTTGTCGCCGACTTTCAGGCCTGAAAGAATTTCAACGGCATTGATACTGATCGCGCCGATTTCCACGGGGGTCTTGATCGCAATGCCGCCCTGGTCGATGTAAACAAAACGGCCGCCACCTTGCTCAACAAAAGGTCCGCGTGCGACGAGGACCACATTCGGTTTTTCTTCGATCAAAATGCGAGCATTTAGGCGCTGGTTTTGACGTAAGCCTTTTGGTTGTTCGCCGTCGAATCGCACGCGTACCAATACTTGATTGCGTACGACCTCAGGCGAGATCGCCGACAATTTGCCCTTGGCCTGCGTAGTGCCGAGCGTGATTTCTGTGCTCATGCCCAAACCCAGATCATCGGCATAGGTTTCCGAAACTTCCAATTCCACTTCGAGCCGCGATAAATCCACGACGGTCATCAATGCGGTGTTGGCTGTAACGACGGCGCGATCGGTCACCGACAGCGTACCGATCACGCCATCCACCGGCGCGCGTACGCTAAGTTCGTTTACGCGGCGCTGGATATCGGCGACTTGCAAACGCTGACGAGTCAGCTGACTTTGTTTAGTTCGCAATTCCAAACCGGCGTCTTGAATATCGAGATGCGAGGCCTGTGTGGCTTGCTTGCTGCGAATTTCCGCTGTCTTCAATGCATCTTTGGCGCGCAAATAATCCACCTCGGCAATTGCGCCGGCCTTATAGCCTTTTTCGGTACGCTGCAGAATGCGTTCGGCACTAATGCGGTTGACGTCGGCTTCGTCAGAGTCGCGACGCGCGATCAGGTTTTGCTTTTGCGCCAGAATGCGTTGACGCGCCACTTCGGCTTCCAGTTGATCCAGGCTTGATTGTTCGCGCGCCAGTTGATTGCTTAATTCCGGTGAATCCAAAACGGCCAGCACTGCGCCTTTTTTCACGCTGTCGCCGGCGCGGATTTTCAGCGTCACCGTACTCATTGCCGATGCATATAAAGTAGGGCTGACTGCCGCGACCACGCGACCATTAACCGCGGCATCGCGCACCAATGTCCCGCGAGTCACTTCGGCAATGCGGATGCGATCGGCACTGACCGACCGCTCGCTGGAAAAAAATGCCGACAACCACCAGAGCATTGCCAGTAGTGCAACGATACCCATCACGATAAAAGCGGTGCGCTTGTGTTTTGAAGTCGCGGGGCTGGACATAAGCTGGTCTTGGGCGGAGGTATCGCGAATCATGGGGCGGACTTTTATTCGATGAGATAACGGCATAAAGCAAGCACCGTGCCATTCATAAGCTACTGAATTTATTGATATAAATTATTGAAAATGCAGTGTCCGGTGTGTCCACTGTGTCCGGATGCTCGGGTCCGAGTCGCTCGGCAGAAAACCACTCCCGCGCTTGCATCGTTCTCGTAGGAGGCCGCTTGCGGGCGACGAAACCGCAGGTGCTATTGCAAACCAAAATGAACCTGACCCTATTTTCACATTCACGCTAAAATATCGGCTTAAACCTGAGGCCAATCTATGTGCGGAATTGTCGGTGCGGTTGCAAAACGCGATGTGGTGCCATTTTTAGTCGATGGTTTGAAGCGATTGGAATATCGCGGTTACGACTCGGCGGGCATTGCGGTTTTATCCGATGAGTTGCGCCGCGTAAGACGCACTGGCCGTGTTGCCGAAATGGAAAACGCCGCGCGCGAAGAAAATCTGCATGGCCATGTCGGCATTGGTCATACCCGTTGGGCAACGCATGGCGGGGTAACCGAAGGCAATGCACATCCGCATATTAGCTCCGGTGAATTGGCCTTGGTGCATAACGGCATTATTGAAAACCACGAGCAGCAGCGCGATCGTTTGCGGGAATTGGGTTACGTTTTTGAATCACAAACCGACACCGAAGTGATCGGCCATTTGATTCATCATTATTTGAAACAGGAAGGCGATTTATTACGCGCAACCCAGCTTGCAGTCAAAGAACTCGAAGGCGCTTATGCCATCGCAGTGGTCAGCAAGTTTGACCCGGAACGATTAGTGGCTGCGCGCATGGGCTGCCCTTTATTGGTAGGTTTGGGCGATGGTGAAAATTTCATTGCCTCCGATGCCTCGGCAGTGATTTCGATTACGCGCAAAATAATTTTTCTGGAAGAAGGCGATGTAGCGGATGTGCGGCTCGATGGCGTCACGGTATTTGATACTCAAGGCAATAAGATCGAACGCAAAGTGCATATGTCGGAAGTGTCGCTGGCTTCGATGGAGCTTGGCCCCTACAGCCATTTCATGCAAAAAGAAATTCACGAACAGCCACGCGCGATTGCTGACACCATTGAACCGATTATGGCCGAAGGTTTTTCGCCAAGCTTGTTTGGTGAAAATGCGGCTGAATTATTGGCCGATGTGACCTCAGTACAAATTCTTGCTTGCGGCACCAGCTACTACGCCGGGTTAACCGCACGCTACTGGATGGAGGCAATGGCGAATATTCCGTGCAGTGTAGAAATTGCCAGCGAATATCGTTACCGCGCCGCGGTGGCAAATCCAAAACAACTGATCGTGACCATATCGCAATCAGGTGAAACCCTCGACACGATGGAAGCCCTGAAATATGCGAAAAGTTTAGGTCAGGCAAAAACATTGTCGATCTGCAATGTGCAAGAAAGCGCGATTCCGCGATCAAGCGCAATGGTTTTTTATACCCGCGCCGGTGCCGAAATTGGCGTAGCTTCGACCAAGGCCTTTACCACGCAATTGATTGCACTGTTTGCATTAGTCGGAACGCTGGCAAAGTTGAATGGTCGTCTGGACCATGAAGCCGAACAAAAATTGATGCAAGAATTACGCCATCTACCAGGTAGCGTGCAACACGCCTTGAATCTCGAACCGCAGATAACGGTGTGGGCAGAAAAATTCTCGCCCAAGCAACACGCGCTGTTTTTAGGTCGTGGTTTGCATTATCCGATTGCTTTGGAAGGTGCACTAAAACTCAAAGAAATTTCTTATATTCATGCCGAAGCCTATCCTGCCGGTGAATTGAAACACGGTCCGCTAGCCTTGGTCGATAAAGATATGCCGGTCGTTGTTATCGCACCCAATGACGCCTTGCTGGAAAAAGTAAAATCCAATATTCAGGAAGTACGTGCACGCGGCGGCGAGATGTATGTATTCGCCGATGCCGATAGCCACTTCAGTGAATCGGAAGGCGTGCATGTTATTCGCACGCCACGTCATGTCGGAATTTTAAGTCCGGTGGTGCACGCAATTCCGGTGCAATTGCTTGCTTACCATGCGGCACTTACGAAAGGCACCGATGTCGACAAGCCGCGTAATCTGGCGAAGTCGGTGACGGTGGAATAATTTTTTGTTCTTGTAGGAGCGAGCTCTGCTCGCGATGCTTTTGACATGGAAATAAAATGACCCAACCTCTCCGCATTTGTGTCTATGCCGCATCTTCCAACCAGGTTGCTTCCGAGTTCCACGATGCCGCTTTTCAGCTTGGCGAAACCTTGGCAAAAGCTGGCCACAGCATCGTCTACGGTGGCGGTTCGCAAGGCTTGATGGGAGCACTAGCCGATGGTGCCTTGAAACATCAGGGCAAGGTGATCGGCATCTTGCCAAAATTCATGGCGGACCTGGAATGGGGGCATGCTGGTTTAACGCATCTGGATCTGGTCGAAGATATGCGTGAGCGCAAACATAAATTGCTGACAGGCTCGGATGCCGTCATCGCGTTGCCGGGCGGTTGCGGCACGCTGGAAGAATTGTTTGAAGCGATTACGCTGAAGCGACTCGGTATTTATTTCAATCCGATTATTTTAATCAATACCAATAATTTTTATGCGGGCCTGCAAACATTCATGCAGCAGGTGATCGATGAAAAATTCATGAACCCAGAACATCATGCGATGTGGTCCCTGGTCGATTCGGTGGATGGCGTATTGCCGAAAATTCTTGCCACGCCGAAATGGCGCGAAGATGCACGCGACTATGCTGTTGTGCGTTAATCTCATTAATAAGAAGAACACAGATGAAAATATTATTGATTGGTTCCGGCGGTCGTGAACACGCCCTAGCCTGGAAACTGGCACAGTCGGAACGCGTAAGTGAAGTCCTGGTAGCACCAGGTAATGCGGGCACGGCAATGGAAAATAAATGTCGCAATATCGATATTGCCGTCAATAATCTTGATGCTTTACTGCAATGTGCCAAATCTGAAAGTGTTGCTTTTACGGTAGTGGGTCCGGAAGCGCCTTTGGTCAGTGGAGTGGTGGATTTATTTCGCGAACACGGGTTAAAAATATTCGGCCCGACAAAATTGGCAGCACAGCTCGAAGGCAGTAAAGCCTATGCAAAAGATTTTTTGGCCCGCCATAAAATTCCAACGGCTTATTACGCAGTGTTTGACGACGTTGAATTGGCGCTTGATCATTTGCATGAGGTCGGTGCGCCGATTGTGATCAAGGCTGACGGACTGGCGGCGGGCAAAGGCGTAGTAGTGGCGATG
>JAYUUM010000028.1:0-5986 GCA_043754555.1 Arenimonas sp.
CGCGCCTAGAGGACGCTCCTACAAAAGCCCCAAGCCCAGCCTATGGTGCTCAAATAAAAACGGCCCGTAATAACGGGCCGTTTTCATTCTTGTAGAAAAAATCAGAATCGGTAATTAAAGCCGATACGAATGGTGTCGTAATCAAAGTCTTGATTAAAGGTCTCACTGTAAGTCGGGAAATTGGCATTGCGAAATGTCGTGGTGTAGTTGGTATCGTCGCCATTCACCCGTAAATATTCCAATCGCACGCTCCAGTTGCTGCTGAATTTGTGTTCAACACCGGCGCCCCAAACTGTACTGCTGAAACTCTTCGAGCTAGCGCCGACTTTACTATAGCCGCCACTGCTAACAAGATCAGATCCAAAATCTACTGATGTCCACGACCAGCCACCCGTTATATAAACCATGGTGTTGTCAAACGCATAGCCAAACTTTGGTCGTATTGAATACGAACGGTCAGCATCGATGGTGTTACCAAACGCATAAGTAGTAGCAAAAGGACCGGCAATGGCTCCGGTTTGGCGAACTTCATCCATGTTCAATTTGTTGTAATCGGCTTCTATGCCGAGCACAAAGTTATTATCAAATTGATGGTCATAGCCAAATTGAAATCCATAACTGGTGCCACTTGGGCTTTGATCAGCGGCAGAAGTGTTGGTAATAAAATCACGTAGCGATTGGGGTTCAGACAACCAGTCGCCACCCAGAGTCACAGCAGATTGTGAGTCGCCACTGGCACTGCCTACATTGCCACCGATATAAAAACCGGTCCAATCACCGTCTGCGGCGAATGACGCGCTAGAAAATAAACCAGCAATAGCTAAGGCAATTAATTTTTTATACATCATCTAATCCTCAATTTGGGGTGGAAGTCAGCTTACCCGTAAGTAGGCGATTTAATACTGACATTGAGGTTAACGTGCGACAAAGCGAAATCCGGCCATTTTTTACTGACCGCTGGGTAAATATTTATTTCGGAATTAGCGGTTCAGCTTTATTCAACACCAATAATTGTGGATCAATTCGTACTTTTAACCAGTTCATGCCCCAATGCATATGCGGGCCGGTAGCGCGCCCGGTCATTCCAACGAGCCCTATGATTTGACCTTGTTCAACACGATCTCCAACTTTTACATTAAGTCGTGAGAGATGTAGAAAATTTGAACTGATGCCCATGCCATGATCGATCAGCACAGTGCCGCCGGTCAGATATAAATTCGTTTTTGCAAACGTAATTATTCCGCCAGCCGGCGCTTTGATTGGAGTGCCTTGTGCCGCAGCAACATCAAGACCCGAGTGCCAGGATTTGGGGGTGCCGTTATAAATTCGCTGGCTGCCATAGACACCACTAACCCGGCCTTCCACAGGCCAGATGAATGTCGTATCGAAATCCCGGCGGTCATCATTGCGTAAACGCGCTGCAACGACTTCGGATTGCTCACGCTCAATGCGCGCTGCAATTTCAGGTGAAGGCGTAACGGTATCTTGCGGAACGCCATTAATGTTTTCGATATTAAATTGGCGAGCGACAATCATTATTTTCCGCTGAATGCTTTCACCATTAGCTAAACGAATACGTAAGTGTTTCGGCTGAATTTCATCACGGCCAATACCGAAAACGATGCGACCATTGTCTGCCACGTTTAGACTTGTTACGGTCGGACTACTGTTCGTGCTTACTGTTGTTTCATCTGAAATCTCCACAGTACTGCCGACCGGAACTTGGCCGGCAACCAGACTGCCTTGAGTCGCGCTTGAGGGTATTTCAATTGATCTATTTTGAACCACGACAGAGACGGGTTTTGTGTCTGTATTAGTGGCGCAGGCAGTCAAACTTGATACCGCAACTATCAAAAATAATCGCTTCATCGTAAGAACCTTAAACGCTGTCCTTGCGGTGTACCGACCAATCTGGCGCCATCATAAGCCAGCTCGCCATTGACAAAAGTCGCGGCGATCTTTGCATTGAAGTGCTCACCTTCAAAAGGCGACCAGCCGCATTTGCTCAATACTTTGCTGCGGGTGATATCGGTGCCGGCATTAGGATCCACCAATACCAGGTCAGCAAAAAAACCTTCGCGTAAAAAACCTCGTTCCTGAATACCAAAACGCAGGGCAGGGTTGTGGCAAATTTTCTGGATTAAATGCGGCAGACTGAAATGACCATCCCGCACTTTTTGTAACGCGACCACCAGAAAATCCTGTACCAATGGTAAGCCCGATGGCGCCTGGACATAGGGCTGCTGTTTTTCAGCCAGAGTGTGTGGCGCATGGTCAGTAGCCAGTACATCGATACGATCGTCGGCAATCGCTCGCAACAGGGCTTCACGATCGCTGGCCTCTTTTATTGCAGGATTGCATTTGATGAAATTGCCGAGCCGGAAATAATCGTTGCGGGCAAAATGCAGAAAATGCACGCAGGTTTCGGCGGTAATTTGTTTGCCGGTCACAGGGCCGGGTGTGAATAGCAATAATTCCTCGGCGGTAGTGATATGCAATACATGCAATGGCGTGCTGTGTTTTTTCGCCAGCGAAATGGCAAGTTTGGTAGATTTGATGCAGGCTTCGCGAGAACGGATTTCTCCATGAATATCAACCGGAATATCATCACCATAAATGGCGCGCGCTTTTGCCATTTCGGCATCAATCATTGGGGTGTCTTCGCAATGCGTAATGATTGGCACAGGAGTATGCGAGAAAATGGCGTTCAAAATATCGGGGTCATCGACCAGCATATTGCCGGTTGAAGCACCCATGAAAATTTTAAGGCCGGGCGTCGTTTTTGGATCAATGCGTTTGATAGCTTCGAGATTGTCGTTGCTGGTGCCGAAATAGAAACCAAAATTGGCGCGTGAACGACCGGCCGCGCGATGATATTTGTCTTCAAGTGCTTCATTATCCAGAACTGGTGGTTTGGTATTGGGCATTTCCAGATAACTTGTGACACCGCCTGCAACGGCCGCTGCAGGCTCGCTACTCAGGTCGCCCTTGTGCGTAAAGCCGGGTTCACGAAAATGCACCTGCGCATCAATCACGCCCGGAAAGAGCCAGCGGCCTTTAACGTCGAGCACCTTTTCATCGGCACGAGTGAATAAATGCGGCGCAATAGCGGCGATTCGTTGATCGCGAATACGCAAGTCGCCCATAAATTCCCGGCCTTCGTTGACCATGCGCGCATTCTGGATCAATAAATTAGTCATGTTTGAGCCTGCAATGAAAATGTTCGGGTACCGGATCAAGCCCGCCGGGATTGAAAGGGTGGCAGCGCAACAGCCTTCGCGCACCAAGGTAGCTTCCGCGCAAAGCGCCGAACTTTTCGACCGCTTCCATGGTGTAGCTAGAACAGCTAGGATAGAACCTGCAACGTTGGCCTAATAGTGGACTAATCAATAACTTATAGCCACGAAGTAGAAGCAGGATGAAGGATTTTGGTATTTGTAGAATCATGTGGCGTAGTTTAAGGTTGATGTGAACTGAGGACTAGGCTATAACACGCCGCCTTTTATGGCTCAAGGATTGAGAGGAATTGCCCCCGTGGCCGCAAAAAAAATCGTAAAGAAAGCTGCTAAACCAGCCCCCAAAAAAGCCGCTAAACCAGCCCAAAAGTTGGTCAAAGCGAAACCCGCTGCCAAATCTGCTGCTAAGCCAGTCGCTAAAAAGCCTGCCGCTAAACCGGCTGCAAAAAAGCCGGCGCCTGCCAAAGCAGTAAAAAAAGCAGTGCCCGCCAAAAAACCGGTTGCCAAACCAGTTGCCAAGATAGTCAAAAAACTAGCAAAGCCAGCACCAAAGACAGTGCCGGCCAAGAAAGTTATTGCCAAGGCAGCTGTTAAGCCCACAAAAAAAGTAGTGAAGCCTGCTGCCAAGCCGGTGTCTAAATTGGCCCCAGTCAAAAAAGCTGTGCCCGCGCCTGTCGCTAAAACGCCCGCTAAACCGGCCGCAAAGCCTGCCGCAAAACCTGCGCCAGCAACTGCACCGGCTAAAAAAGCGGATGTTAAAAATATCGAAGTTAAAAATACTGAAGTTAAAAAGGTTGAAGTTATTATTCCAGTTGCTAAGCAAACAGAAAAAGTCGTGGCTCCTGCTGCTAAAACATCAGGCAAAGGCAAAAAGTCAGCGGTAATTGTTCCCGTTGTTCCGGTGCCAGCACCTAAACGCGATATCGGCGTGCGCGCAGGCTATGTCAAACCAGCCAAGCCACGTCAGGAACGTATGAAGCTCGCTACAGCCATTGAGCGCGTGAACTTGCCTCAGGGTTACAAGCCTTCGCACAAAGAAGAGTACATGAGCCCTTCGCAAATCGAATACTTCCGTCAGCGCCTGCTGCAATGGAAAAATGATTTGATTGAAGAGTCCAAGCAAACCATCGAAAACCTGAAAGAAGAAGTGCGTGATGTGGGCGATGAAGCCGAACGCGCCACTCGCGAAACAGAAAACTCGCTGGAACTGCGTACTCGTGACCGTTATCGCAAGCTGATCAACAAAATCGACAGCACATTAAAACGTGTTGACGACGGCACCTACGGCTATTGCGTAGATACCGGTGAAGAAATTGGCCTTGAACGCCTAGAAGCCCGACTTACTGCTGAGCGCACATTGGATGCGCAAGAGCGTTGGGAACATTTGCAAAAGCAAATGGGTGACTAGTTGTTTGTACTGATTTAGTTCTACAAAAAAGCCCCGCATTGCGGGGCTTTTTTATTGTCGAAAATTTCTATTTTCGTAGGAGACCGCTTGCGGGCGACAGGCATTGGGTCGGGCCCAAGGGCCCTGCTACATATCAAAACATCGCATCGCGCAATTTATACCAGGCCATCGCGGCGACCAGCATGGGTGTGCGAAAAACCCGGCCGCCGGGGAAGGGCAGATGTTTGATTTTTTCAAAGATATCCAGCCGAGATGCCTGGCCGCGTATGGCTTCGCTGATGACTCGGCCAGCCAGCCCAGTAGCGGCAATGCCGTGGCCGGAAAATCCCTGAGCAAAATAAATGTTGGAGCCCAAGCGTCCCCAATGCGGTGCGCGATTAACACTGATATCCACATAACCACCCCAAACATAGTCAAACGTCAGGTTTTTAAGCTGTGGAAAAACCCGCGTCATCCGATGGGTCATCACGCCGCGTAAATTCGGTGGCGGTAATGTCGAGTAACTTGCACGTCCGCCAAATAAGATCCGATGATCGGCACTCAGACGAAAATAATCCAAAGCCCAATTGATATCGGCGACCGCCATATCATTTTTTATTAATGCGCGTGCCTGCGTCTCGTTCAACGGTTCACTGGCACCGATGTAGGTGCCGACCGGCATTATCTTGCTGTCGAGTTCTGGTGCAATACCCCGCACATAGGCATTACCCGCGAGCACTGCGTAATCACATTCGACTTGGCCATGTCGGGTTTTGAAGATGGGTTTTGCGCCACGTTGCAATGAAAGTACTTCGGAGCCTTCGTATATTTTTACACCCAGTGACAAAGCCGCGCGTGCCAGCCCTTGGGTGTATTTCAATGGATGTAAATGGCCGCTTTTATCATCATATAAACCGCCGATGTAGCGATCAGATGCGAGCTGTTCTTTTAGTTGCGATCCGTTCCACCAGCTTGTTTTATAGGAAAAATTATTTTCCAGATCGGTTTGCCAATTCTTTAATTCGGTGATGTGTCTTTGTTTGATGGCAACATGCGCGTGGCCAGCACGCCAGTCGCAATCAATTGCATATTTTTCGCTGCGCTGATGAATGATGCGCAAACCTTCCAGCGAAAAATCAAACAGCTTGCGTGAATCTTCAATGCCGATCATCGAGGTGATTTTATGTTGATCACAGCCGAACCCAAAGATCGCCTGGCCACCACTACGGCCGGAGGCGCCCCAGCCGACGCGGTGTGATTCGAGCACGATGACTTTCAGTCCAGCTTCAGCGCACTCAATCGCGGTTGATAACCCTGTTATGCCTGCACCAAGGATGCAAACATCAGCCACTTCATCTCCCAG
>JAYUUM010000029.1:0-5968 GCA_043754555.1 Arenimonas sp.
GACTCTGCGATGTAATTTGGTCGATGCTTGCCTGACCCCTGAAATTTCCCGACATGGGCGCAGCAAGCAGCGCCCCTACGGTAAACAATCTAGATACAATTAGCCGTGCCAAAAAATAAACAACCCGCACCATCGCTATTTCAAGCTAATGAATCATTAAAACCATTGGCAGAGCGCATGCGTCCGCGAACACTCAGCGATATGGTCGGGCAGCCCCGCTTGTTGGCACCTAATTCGGTATTGCGGCGAGCAGTGGAAGTCGGACAAATACATTCCATGATTTTGTGGGGGCCGCCCGGTTGCGGCAAGACCACGTTGGCCTTGTTGCTTGCCAAGCATGCCGAGGCCGAATTTCAGGCGATATCAGCTGTATTGTCGGGTCTGCCTGAAGTGCGGAATGTTCTAGCCGAAGCCGAACGGCGCTTTCATGAAGGTCGGCGCACGGTATTGTTCGTCGATGAAGTGCATCGCTTCAACAAAACCCAGCAGGATGCGTTCTTGCCGCATATCGAGCGCGGCACCATTATTTTTGTCGGTGCCACCACGGAAAACCCCAGCTTTGAATTGAACTCGGCATTGTTATCGCGGTGTCGTGTGCATGTGCTGGAATCGGTCAGTGTCGAAGATATTGTGGGTGCTTTACATCGCGCCCTGCAAGATGCCGAGTATGGACTCGCGCAGTATCAAATAAAAATCACCGAAGAAAATTTAACCCTCATTGCCCACGCGGCGGACGGAGATGTGCGTCGTGCCTTGACGCTTCTAGAAATCGCGACAGAGTTGGCAGCGAGTGAAAATAACGAAATCAATGAAGCCATGCTTTCGCAAGTATTAGCTGACCGTACCCGACGTTTCGATAAAGGCGGCGAACAGTTTTACGACCAAATTTCCGCGTTGCATAAATCGGTGCGAAGTTCCAATCCAGACGCCGCACTCTATTGGTTCAGTCGCATGCTCGACGGCGGTTGTGACCCACATTACCTTGCAAGGCGTTTAACGCGTATGGCGGTCGAAGATGTTGGCTTGGCAGACCCACGCGCTCTGCCTATGGCGATTGAGGCATGGCAGGCCTACGACCGAATGGGTAGCCCGGAAGGTGACTTGGCCCTGGCACAGTTAGTGATCTATTTAGCTTCGTGCGCAAAATCCAACGCTGCGTATGTCGCTTTCAAGGCAGCGCAAAAAGACGTGCGTGATTTAGGAACGCAAGAAGTACCGTTACATCTTCGCAACGCCCCGACCAAATTAATGAAAGAAATTGGCTACGGAAAAAATTATCAATATGACCATGATCTTGAGGGAGGTATTGCGCTCGACCAAACCGGCTTCCCTGACAAAATGGGTGAGCGGGTGTATTACGAGCCGGTGAATCGCGGGCTAGAAATTAAACTCAAAGAAAAACTTGATGACTTACGGGAAGCAAGAAGCCACGCGCAAAAAAATAATAAAGAGCCGAAAAAATGAATTGGACCATGTTGGGGCTTGTCATGTCGGGTGGTGCTTTGGGTGCAGCGGGCCGTTATTTAGTCGGTGACTTTACATTGCGTCATTTCAGTCAAGGTATGCCTTGGGGAACACTAACTGTCAATTTACTGGGTTCATTCGTAGTGGGCTATTGCTATATCTGGCTAGAAAATTGTGGTGCCAATTCGCACTATTGGCGCGGGTTTTTGATGGTGGGGATATTGGGCGGTTTTACGACTTATTCGGCACTTATGCTTGAATGCTTGGTGCATTTTCGTGCAGAAAAAAACGGGCACGCATTGCTGTATTTGTCGATCACACTGGTTGTTGGATTATTTCTGGTTTGGCTGGGTGCAAGAACGGCTGAAATTTTCAATGCAACCAATGCAAACTAAATCAAACTAAATCAAACTATTGTGGGAGCGCCATAAGGCGCGAACGAACCTGCCGCAGATTCACTCGCACCTTATGGCGCTCCCATGGCCACTCATACGGAATATTGGCTAGTTCATGAAACAGTATATAAATCATCTTCTGCACACTTTGCCTTACGTATTTTGCCTGTTCTTGTTGCTGCTAAGTCCGCCATTGCAGGCCTTCACGATTGGCAATGTCATCGTGCAAGCGGTCTTGTTTTTAGCAATCTGCATTATTCCGGCAATCAAAACCGGTCGCATGTCTTATGTCGACATTGCCTGGCCGCTTGGTTTGTTTTTTATTGGACTGCAAGTTTTATTTTTTTGTAATGACCTTACATGGCGAAGTTACATTATTGCGGGATTTTATCTATTTGCCGGTGGCCGCATGACGGCGATGGCTTTAATCGGTTTGAAGTTAGGTTTTCTGAACAAGGAATTGCCGCGTTATCAATACCAACGCCTGCGTTGGCAGCGCCGAGGCTGGCAACATAAACCAGCAATGTTCTTTGAAGTGGCGAGTCAGGGTTTCGCAAATATGACGGTATTGGCCCTGCCTGCCATTTTGCAGGCAAATAACTCATCACCAGAGTTGTCCTTGCTCGAAATATTTGCTTACGGGTTGTGGGCCGCTGCATTCGTATTTGAATTTATTGCCGACGCACAAAAAGCGCGTTTCGGTCTGCGTATGCAACAAGAAAAACGCAAGGGCGAACATTGCGAAGATGGTCTTTGGAAATACAGCCGTCATCCCAATTATTTTGGTGAATGGATGGTCTGGAATGCACTTGTGCTCTCGTCAATTTCATCTTTGATATTCTTGTCGCATGGCTTGGCAACGTGGCACACGGTGGCATTCGCCATTGCATTGATCTATTTGTCTTACGTAATGTATATCGTGCTCACGCATTATTCGGGTGCCGTGCCGTCAGAATATTATTCGGTACAGAAACGTCCGGGATACGCTGCATATCAACGGACAACCAATATGTTCTTTCCAGGGGCCCGGAAGTCATAAAGTGCTGCCGGACGGCGGTATGAACTGCGAATGTCTTCACGAGGATTCGCGGCTTATACGGCCAACGAAATAAATCCAGTAAAAAAACGGTCATTCCGTTGCGCCCATAGACCCAACCCAGCGATAATGTTGCATCTCGTTTCATTTCTGGAATTTTACATGTTAGACCCCCATTTATTGCGTACTTCGCTGGCGGAAACAGCTGTTCGGCTTAAGCAAACTCGCAAATACGATCTCGATGTTGTGGCCATTGAAGCACTTGAAAGCGAACGCAAACAAATCCAGACCCGCACGCAGGAATTACAGAACCTACGCAACACGCGCTCTAAATCTATTGGACAAGCGAAAGCCAAGGGCGAAGACGTTGCACCCTTGATGGCAGAAGTCGCTGCCTATGCCGATGAATTGAAAGCTTCCGAGCATCGCTTGCAGGAAGTGCAGTTGCAGATCGAAACTATTTCCTTGCACATTCCGAATATTCCGCATGAATCAGTCGCCATCGGTAAAGATGAAAGTGAAAACGTCGAGCTGAAAATTTTCGGCACCCCACGGGTGTTTGATTTCGAAGTGAAAGACCATGTTGCCTTGGGCGAGCGCCATAACTGGCTGGATGCAGAGGCAGGCGTAAAATTATCCGGCTCGCGCTTCACCGTGTTGCGTGGAAACCTTGCACGTCTGCATCGGGCCTTGGCGCAGTTTATGCTTGACCTGCATACCGATGAACACGGCTACACCGAAATGAATACGCCATTGATAGTTAATGCAGAGTCTATGCAGGGTACTACGCAATTGCCGAAGTTTGAAGAAGATTTATTCAGCACGATGGTTGGTGGCAGCAAGCGCTATTTAATTCCAACTTCTGAAGTTTCATTAACCAATTTAGTACGTAATGAAATTCTCGACGATGCAAGCCTGCCAGTGTTGATGACGGCGCATACGCCGTGTTTCCGTGCCGAAGCCGGTAGTTATGGCCGGGATGTGCGCGGCTTTATTCGTGAACATCAATTTGAAAAAGTGGAATTGGTTGCCATCACGCGTCCGGAAGAAAGTTTCTCTGTGCACGACGCCATGACGCGTCACGCGGAAACCGTGCTTGAAAAACTCGGACTGCCTTATCGTCGTTTATTACTATGCACTGGCGACATGGGTTTTGCCGCGATCAAGACCCATGATCTTGAAGTGTGGCTCCCCGGCCAAAATTCGTATCGTGAAATCAGTTCGATCTCCAATTGTGGTGATTTCCAGGCGCGCCGAATGCAGGCACGTTGGCGAAATCCGGCCACTGGCAAACCCGAATTAGTACATACCTTGAATGGTTCGGGCGTAGCAGTTGGCCGCTGTCTGGTGGCTGTAATGGAAAATTATCAAAATGCTGACGGCTCCATTACAGTGCCGGAAGTGCTTCGTCGATACATGGGTGGCTTGAAAGTGATTTCTTGAAATACCTTGACTTAAACGATTTACAATTCTTCGCTGCCGTCGTTGAACACGGCGGCTATGCGGCAGCCGAGCGAGCGCTGGGCATTCCGAAATCCCGTTTGAGTCGTCGTATTACGCAACTAGAAACCGATCTGGGTGTGCGTTTATTGCAACGCTCCACCAGAAAATTCTCAGTGACGGATGTGGGACAAAATGTTTATCGTCATGCTCAAAGTATGCTCGCCGAAGCGCAGGCTGCGCGCGAAGTTGTGGATCGCGTCAGTGCAGAGCCGCGCGGCCTGATCAAAGTCAGTACGCCGGTATTACTGGCAGAAGATATTCTGAGCAAGTTATTGCCGCAATTTATGCTGTTTTACCCAAAAGTCAAAGTGCAGTTGCATGTCAGCAATCGACGTGTCGATGTTATCAACGAAGGTTTTGATGTTGCCTTGCGGGTACGTAATTCGCTGGCTGCCGATGCCGATTTTATTCTGAAGCGTTTCGGTCACTTCAATGAATTGTTAGTGGCCAGCCCGGATTATTTGAAACGCAGCGGCATCCCGCAACATCCGCAAGAACTTAGCAAGCACACGACGCTCAGTATGAGTGAAGATGAGGCTCGGCAGCGTTGGGAATTACACGGCGCCGGCGGTGTTGTGGAAAAAGTCGATATTAATCCTTCACTGATGGCGCTGAGTTTTTCCTTATTGCATCAGGCTGCTTTAAAAGGGATTGGTGTCGCTTTATTGCCGCAAATTATTTGTTGCGACGATCTTAAAGCAGGGCGCTTGCAGAAAGTGTTACCCGATTGGAATTTACCTCTAGGTATCTGCCACGCAGTATTTCCGTCACGTCGTGGATTGTTGCCTGCAGTTCGGGTGTTCATTGATTTTCTGGCTGAACATATGCCGAAAGAAATTCAGGACTCGAATATCTAATCAATGAGCTTTCTTTTTTTTTGCAGAAAATCCTTATTGCCTAAGAAAACGGACTCATCAACTGATTAAAGAAATGGCTCAGTACGCTCGGCTGAATTAACAATGTCGCGGTAATCCCATAAGCAGCTCCCCATAAATGGGCGCTATGATTGACGTTGTCGCCGCCTTTTTTGTCGAGCCAAATTGAATAAGCGACATACAAGACTGCGTAAATGATGGCCGGGCAGGGTACAAAGAAAATCAGCAAGGTCGTCCATGGCTCGAACAAGATGTAGGCAAATAGCACCGCCGATACGGCGCCGGAGGCGCCTAAAGTCGCATACGCCGGGTCTTTCTGATGTTGCAACGCACTCGGAAGTACTGAAAAAATTATTCCTCCAAGATAAAACAGGGCGTATCCAAATATCCCGAGTTCCGAAGTGTAAAAGCCCTCCATCACACGACCAAAAAAATACAAAGTAATCATGTTGAATAGCAAGTGCATACCGTCAGCATGCAAAAAGCCATAAGTGATGTAACGGTAATATTGCTTATCACGTTGGGCTTTGAACGGACGAAGAATCCAGTCATCCATCAGCTTGGCATTATTAAACGCTGTGTATGAAACTACACAGGTGAGAACGATGAGGATCAGATTACTGGTGATTAAATCCATTTAATAAATCCTTAGGAAACACCGTAGGGGCGCTGCTCGCTGCGCCCAAAGATTGTCG
>JAYUUM010000030.1:0-5951 GCA_043754555.1 Arenimonas sp.
GTTTGCGGTCCGATAAGCTTTGCCGTTTTTGAATCAAACACATTGCCGCACTGGAGCGCTTTCAAATCAGCGGCTTGGGCAGGCAGGGCGGCAGTAATCAATACAGCAAGCAGGGTGCGGCGCATGGAGGACTCCTTGGTTGAGAGCCCGA
This sequence comes from Arenimonas sp., assembly GCA_043754555.1. Lineage (GTDB taxonomy): Bacteria > Pseudomonadota > Gammaproteobacteria > Xanthomonadales > Xanthomonadaceae > Arenimonas. The sequence continues at coordinate 152 of JAYUUM010000030.1, forward strand.
TATTAGCAGACAGCTATCGAGTCCGAGGTAGTGCTAATGCTACCCTTAGCAACTGATTAATGACTCCTTGAGCCCCATGTCCGACGTACAAGACCCCTACAGCTATACCCCAAAGGTACTAGAAGCCGCTGCCCAGAACCATTGGCAGCAAACTCGCGCTTTTGAAGTAAAAGAAGTCTCCGGCAAGCCAAAGTATTTTTGTCTTTCGATGTTGCCCTATCCGTCAGGGGCATTGCACATGGGCCACGTCCGCAACTACACCATTGGCGATGTGATAAGCCGCTTCAAGCGCATGTGTGGTTTTAATGTTTTGCAGCCGATGGGTTGGGATGCGTTCGGCCTACCAGCGGAAAATGCAGCGATCAAAAATAATACGGCACCGGCACTGTGGACCTATAAAAATATCGACCACATGCGCGAGCAATTAAAAGCGCTGGGTTATGCAGTCGATTGGACTCGCGAATTTGCGACCTGCAAACCTGGTTACTACAAACACGAACAAGCCATGTTCACGCGCCTGTTTAAAAAAGGCATTGTCTATCGTAAAAATTCGGTCGTAAATTGGGACCCTGTTGATCACACCGTGTTAGCCAACGAGCAAGTGATTGATGGTCGCGGTTGGCGCAGTGGCGCGTTGGTAGAAAAACGCGAAATTCCGCAATGGTTTTTAAAAATCACCGACTACGCGCAGGAATTGCTCGATGGTTTAGAGGCGTTAGACGGCTGGCCGGATTCGGTCAAAACTATGCAGCGCAATTGGATTGGTCGCAGTGAAGGTCTTGAAATAAATTTTTCCGTTGACGGCGCAGACACACTCACTGTGTTCACTACACGTCCCGACACTTTGATGGGCGTAACCTATGTGGCAGTCGCTGCCGAACATCCATTGGCGTTGCAGGCTGCGAAAACGAATCCGGCACTTACTTCATTTATTGAAGAGTGCAAACGCGGCGGTGTGGCTGAAGCCGATCTGGAAACGCAGGAGAAAAAAGGCTGTTTTACCGGTGTATTTGCGATTCATCCCGTTAGCGGTGAAAAGGTACCAGTCTGGGTCGCCAATTTTGTGCTGATGAATTACGGCACCGGCGCGGTGATGGCAGTGCCCGGGCATGATCAACGCGATTTTGAATTTGCTCACAAGTACTCGTTGCCGGTGAAACAAGTCATCGCGGTCGCAAACGAAACATATGATGCGAGTCAGTGGCAGGATTGGTATTCGGACAAAACCCATGCCGACATGCGGGTAGTGAATTCGGGTGCAATCGATGGTCTGAATTTCAAAGATGCTTTCAAGAAGATAGCCGACATTCTGCACACGATGTCGAAAGGCAATCTTCGCGTTAATTTCCGTTTGCGCGACTGGGGTGTTAGCCGCCAGCGTTATTGGGGTTGCCCGATACCGATGATTTATTGTGCCCAATGTGGCGCTGTGCCTGTGCCGGAAGAGCAACTGCCGGTCGTGTTGCCGGAAGACGTTGCATTCTCTGGCACCAACTCACCGATTAAATCAAATCCCGAATGGCGCAAAACTACCTGCCCACAATGCGGCGCAGCGGCTGAACGGGAAACCGATACCTTCGATACCTTTATGGAATCGAGTTGGTATTACGCACGCTACACCTCGCCGGGTGCGAATGATTTGGTCGATGAGCGAGCAAATTACTGGTTACCAGTCGATCAATATATTGGCGGCATTGAACACGCCATCATGCATCTGATGTATTTCCGTTTTTATCACAAGCTGATGCGCGACGCCGGCCTGGTAAAAACCGACGAGCCAGCCACTAATTTATTGTGTCAGGGCATGGTAATTGCAGACACGTTCTATCGTGAAAATGAACTCGGTGCCAAGGATTGGTTTAATCCGGCCGATGTGCAAATTGTGTCGGATGACAAAGGACGCATAACGGGTGCGACTTTAATTTCCGACGGCCAGCCGGTGCTTATTGGCGGCACCGAAAAAATGTCGAAGTCGAAGAACAATGGCGTCGATCCACAGATCATGGTTGATAAGTTTGGTGCCGATACTGTTCGTTTATTCTCGATGTTTGCCGCCCCACCCGAGCAAAGTCTCGATTGGAACGAGCAAGGCGTTGAAGGCATGGCGCGGTTTCTGCGACGCGTTTGGGTGCAAGTGCAAAAACATATTGCCGATGGTCCATCGGACAAAATTGATTTGTCACAATTAAGCGCCGAACAAAAAAACATGCGTCGCCAACTGCATGAAACCATTCAAAAAGTGGCTGACGATTATGGTCGTCGTTACACTTTCAATACCGCGATTGCTGCGGTCATGGAATTCATGAATGCCCTGTCGAAATTTGACGACAGCAGCACCAACGGCCGCGCCTTGAAGCAGGAAGCCTATGAAGCGGTTACTTTGTTATTGAATCCAATAACACCGCACACATCGCATGCGTTGTGGCAAGCTTTGGGGCATTCAGAAGTAACGCTGGAAGACATTCCATTTCCAACAGTGGATACTCAAGCATTAACCCGCGACACGGTAAAGTTGGCCGTGCAAGTCAATGGTAAATTGCGCGCCACCATTGAAGTCGCTGTAAATACATCGAAGGACGAGATTGAGCGGCTTGCAAAAGCCGAGCCCAATGTCGAAAAACATATCGAAGCCCAAACGGTGAAGAAAATCATCATCGTGCCGGGTAAAATCGTCAATATCGTGGTTGGCTAAGCCATAAAAAGGAATGAGTGAATGAAACGAATACTAATACTCGGCGTTTTAATGGTCAGCCTGTCGGCGTGTGGTTTTCATCCGCGCGGTAGTTTTGCAATTCCCGATTCTATTGGTGCGGTGCAAGTGACCAATGCTGATACTTACAGTGCGTTAACTGACGGGCTGCAAAGCAGTATTGATCGGGCAAATGCCAATAAGACCGGCACGGGTGCTGGTGTCGCCACGCTTAAAATTCATTCGGAAAGATGGAATACCACGCCGTTAGCCATTGACGAGTTTGCCCAAGTGCGCGAATACATTACTCGCTACCAAGTGGATTTTGATTTGACCGCGTCCGATGGCAGCGTGCTACTGGAAAAACAGCAAATCGAACTCTCACGTGAATACACCTACGACATTAATGTGGCCGTGGGTAATCCCGCCGAACAGGAAGTGATTCAGCGCGAGCTACGTCGTGATATGCAGGCCGCGATTATTCGTCGCATGGATATCGTGTTGCGCACTAAAAAATAAAAACATCCGTTAAGTGGCCGATTGCGGGCGACGTGTTCTTAATAGTAGGAGGCCGTTTGCGGGCGACGTGTTCTTAATAGTAGGAGACCGCTTGCGGGCGATGTGTTTTTAAAAGTAGGAGGCCGCTTGCGGGCGACGTGTTCAGAACAAACGCTCGGGCCCAAGGGCCCTCCTAAAATCCATTTTTTCATTCAAAGATCCAGGGCACCGTTTTAATGGAATTAAAATTTGATCGCTTCGAACGGCAACTGGCTTCTGAACCTCTGAAGGCCGTGTATTTGATTGCCGGTAGCGAGCCTTTACTCGTACAGGAAGCCGCCGATGCGATCCGTGCAAAGGCAAAAGTTGAAGGCTATAGCGAGCGTGAAATTCTAGATGCCGACAATTCCTTTGATTGGCAGTTATTAACCGGCGGCATGGCAAATTTAAGTCTATTCGCTACCCGTCGATTGTTTGATTTACGACTGCCGACCGGCAAGCCTGGCAAAAGCGGCAGTGAAGAAATCCAGAGTTTCTGCAATCGTCCGCCGGACGATACCGTGCTGCTAATTACAGGCCAGGAATGGAGCAAAAGTCATGCCGGAAAATGGAGCGAAGCCATTGCCCGTGTCGGTCACGTGTTGCCGATTTGGCCGATAAAAGAACACGAGCGTGAAGACTGGTTGCAGCGGCGTCTGCGCAGTCGCGGTCTGCAGGCGAGTACCGCTGCCATTCAAGTTCTAAGTGATCGCGTTGAAGGTAATTTGCTGGCTGCCGCGCAGGAAATTGACAAGCTTGCACTGCTGGCACCGAATTCAAAAATTGAAGCCGATGACATGAATCGCTTTGTCGCCGACTCTTCTCGCTTCGATGTTTTTCGTCTTCTTGAAACCGCGCTTTCCGGCGATGCCGCTCGGGTGGCAAAAATACTATCCGCCCTGAAAGCAGAAGGCGATCAAGTGCCTGGCTTGATGCCCATGGTAGCGATGGATATTCTTAAAATCTGCCAGCTTGCACGCGTTCAAGCCACTGGCGGGAACGTGATGAACGCCATGCGCGAAGCGCGAATTTGGGATAGCAAGCAAGCACTTTACAAACGGGCAATGGATCGACATAAAGCAGGCCGTTGGGAAATTTTTGCTGCCGAATGTGGGCGTATTGATCGCGTTGCAAAAGGGCGTGATAGCGGTGATGCATGGCTGATGTTTGAAAGATTACTTATTGCGGTAGCTGAACCGAGAGCGCGTGGCTTGATTGCATGATGGAGATAAAATGAGCTTACGAATTTGCTACGGCGGCACCTTTGATCCAGTCCATGACGGGCATATCGCCGTCGCCAGTTTTGCTCAAAAATTTTTCGATGCAGATGTTTATTTTATTCCGTCTGCAGCCCCCCCGCATCGACAAAAACCATCGGCTACTGCTGCGCAACGCGCCGACATGTTGCAAATAGCGATTAATAATCAGCCGCGGTTTTTTCTGGATACGCGAGAATTGCATCGTGCAAAACCTTCTTACACGGTCGATACACTTCGCCAATTACGAGACGAAATCGGTCAAAAAAATCCAGTCGCCTGGCTTATCGGTGCTGACGCTTTTGCCCAGTTAAAGAGCTGGCATGAATGGGAGCAGCTTTTCGATTTAGCGCACTTTATCGTCGCGGTGCGGCCTGGTTATTCGATGCAATCGCCGGATTTCCCGATTAATGACCGCCAAAGTGATTCGCTCGACCAGCTAAAAACCAGCCCGGCAGGCCGCGTTTTTAGCCTGCAATGCCCGCCACAACGCGAGTCCGCTAGCGCTATTCGTGATGCATTTTCGGCGGGAGAAGCCCCGCTTGGCCTGAATCCTGCCGTTCAGGCCTATATTCTAGAGCATGGCCTATATCCGAAAGCCTTATAATCAACACCATTCACCTGCCACGAGATAGTGCTTTGAGCTCACAAGCCCACGTAATTAAAACCAAAATGCCGAACCCGGCGCCATCGCCCGAAGATTTGTTGAAACAAGTGCACGCGGCCATCGAAGAAATGAAAGCGAAAGACGCCATCGAAATCGATGTGCGAGGAAAAACTTCAATTGCCGACTTTCTTGTCGTGGTTTCTGGTACTTCCACCCGTCATGTAAAATCGATTGCCGATGAAGTCGTGCAGTTCGCAAAAAAATGCGGTGTTATGCCCTTGGGTGTTGAAGGCGAACGCGAAGCGGAATGGGTACTCGTCGATTTAGGCGATGTGATTGTTCATGTCATGCTGCCACGCGTACGCGAGTTCTATGCGCTTGAGCGTTTGTGGACGGTTGGTGATCAGCCACCTGACGACGAAATTTAATTGTTTTTTTGTGTGAGCTGCTTGACCAGACATCCGTCTGTTAAAAACAGCAGCGATTGATGATTCAGTATGTCGAAGCCTGAAAGTTCTCATCGCTGCTGAAGCAGCTCCCACGACAGTACGGCGCATCGATCAATGAAAGCCAAACTTATTGCTGTCGGTGAACGCGCACCCAGTTGGGTTGCCGAGGGTTTTGCCGAATATCAAAAACGCTTATCGCATGGCTTGCCACTTGAATTGGTGGAAGTTGCGCCAGGTATTCGCGGCAAAGGTCGCGATACCG
>JAYUUM010000031.1:0-17867 GCA_043754555.1 Arenimonas sp.
GTGAGTTTCTAGCCGAGCGTAGTATTAGCGGTGAGTGGCCTGCTTGGGGCTTGATGCGTGTTGTCCATGCCGACAATGCCAAAGAATTTCGAGGAAATGTCTTGAAGCGTGCCTGCGATGACTACGATATTGATCTGCAATGGCGGCCTGTCTTACTACCACACTTCGTGGGACACATTGAACGCTTGATGGGCACGTTTGCGAACGAAATTCGTAAATTACCTGGCGCGACGTTCTCAAATCCAAAACAACGCAAAGGCTATGAATCTGAAAAAGAATCCGCCATCACACTGAAAGAGTTTGAAATCCATTTGCTGGATTTTATTGTGAATGTGTATCACCAACGACTTCACACGGGCATTGGAATGTCGCCAAAGCGTAAGTGGGAGCTAGGTATTTTAGGTGATGAAAAAACGAAGGGCACCGGGATGATCGCCATTCCAGAAGACCCGCTTCGAATTCAGCTCGATTTCATGCCATTTTTTATGCGCTCGGTGCAACAGTACGGAATCCAAATTGATAACATCACTTATTACGATTCAGTGCTTGATCCTTACGTAAACGCGGCGGACCCCAATAATGCAAAACTCAAGCGTCAATTTTTAGTACGTCGTGATCCACGCGATATCAGTAAGATTTATTTCTTCGATGAAGCGGCTGAACGCTATGTTGCCATTGCGTATCGTAATCGCGGGTGGCCTGCAATTAGTGCATGGGAATTAAATGAAGTCATGACACGCTTAAAAGCGGAAGGAAAACGCGGCATTGATGAAGGATTGATCTTTGAATCGATTGAACGCATGCGAGCAAGGGTTGAAAGTGCAAAGAAAACAACGAAGGCAGCACGTCGTCAAATGACCCGTAAACCACCTGCACAAAAAACACCTCATGCCGCCATATCACGACCGGCTGACATGGCTAAGCCTACTTCTGAATCTGCGGCTTATGATCCATTTGCAGAACCCGTTAAGCCATTTGCTGAGGTGCTATTACAACGATGAGCCGATTTACACACCTGCATCCGGATGTGGTGGAAGCATTGCAATTGCCACGCGATGAACGCGTCGCGTTTTGCCGCACCGATCGTTGGATTGGATATCAACGGGCAACCCAAATCTTGGAGGAGCTAGATCAATTGTTGGTCTATCCTCGAAGCTTACGTATGCCAAGCTTGTTGATTGTGGGGCGCAGCGGCAATGGTAAATCATCGATCTTGGAGCGCATGCTGAACCGGCACCCGATTTTGATGACCGAGAAAGGCGAGCCAGTGGCGCCGATCTTGTTTATCCAAATGCCAGAGACACCCAATGAGAGTGAATTTTGGTCTACCATTCTTTGGGCTCTGGGTGTGTCGCACAGAGAAAAAGATCCCGCTAAAATCAAGAAACGACAAGCAAAATCCATTCTGCAATATGCAAATGTCAGGGTGTTGGTCATTGACGAGTTTAATAACTTGACCAATGCAGGTCGTGCTGCCGGTGAATTACTTGGTGCCATCAAAGGACTGAGCAATGATTTGAAGGTTTCGATTGTCGCCGCTGGCACACAAACGGCGATCAATGCGTTAAATTCAGATCCACAGATGAAATCACGTTTTGTGCCTTCAGCCTTAGATCGTTGGAAATTAGACAGAGAGTATCTTGGGTTTCTAGCTAGCTATGAACAATTGCTGCCCTTGGCGGACCCCTCACAGTTAGCCAGTCGCGAATTGGCACCCAAGCTCTACGGCATGGCAGGCGACACCATTGGCGGCACTGTGAAGCTGCTGAAAGCCGCATCGAGCCAGGCAGTGATGGATGGTACGGAAAGAATTACCGTCAAACTGCTAGACAATCTCAATTGGACACGACCAGGTGATTGGGACACGGTTGCACAGTTGGTGTGATATGACCTGGCCTTGCATGCTGACACCCTTTGCCGACGAACTGCTCAGTTCTTATTTGGTTCGGTCAGCACAACAACATGGATTGAATGCTTACCGTTTTTGTAATCGGTATTTTCCCGGCGTGGCGGTATGGAATCGGGACATTGATCGAAGTGTCTCCGATGATTTTCTAGAAAAATTGTCGGACTATATCCATCTGCCGGTCGAGCGTTGCCACCAAATGAGTTTGCGCGCCCCTGAAACTAGCTTATCGCTAGATAAAAATCGGCGAAGTGTTGGACCATGGATCAATGTGTCGGGTATCTTTCATCGGCGTAGAAAAGCGTATGGTCTTGCGTATTGCCCCGTATGCTTGCATGAGACGCCATCGTATCAATGGCAATGGCGGTTGAGCTTTGTCACTATCTGCATACGACATCAACAAGCTCTGCTCGATGCCTGTCCACGGTGTAATAAGCCACTGGAAATTCACCGGCAAGAGTACGATATGACACGCTGTAGTGCCTGTGGCCATCGACTCACAGCCACTCAACATCAAGTCACCATCGTCAAAAATTTAGATCCACTGATCATGTTTCAATCCAGCCACTTAAAACTACTCTGTGGTTCCGCCATTACCATCAATGGTCAACAACATTCAGTTGGCACCTATTTTCAGGTGCTGAAACGGGTGCTTAGATCAATAGCTAAAGATCAGACCCAATCAGAACATTATGGCGATGCGTTCGTCATAGAAAGAAGGCGTGTCGCAGAACGATTTGAACTGATGACGCGTTTAGTCACCCAATTGCAAAAGGTGCCAAGCACAATAGCCTCTGCACTTGATGAATATCAATGTGCTCAGAGGCAAGCTGCAGTTGCAGCAAAAAAGCGCTTGAATAAAGAAAATAGTGCGCCGAGAAAGAAGACGATCAAAAAGCCAAATCCGCTGCGAACACTAATGAGTGGACTGCGCACTCATTATCCTAACTCTTGGCGTAGCGAACGAGCGAAACTGTTGATCGATGCAGTAGAGGATCGAAATGGGCATTGATAAAAAAGGTCGTCGCTTTTGTGATGAGTGCGGCCGCCTAATGGCAAAGGCACATCGGATGCACTTGAACAATGAATACTGCAGCTCATGCTATCCGAAGGTATTCATTGTAAAACCCTGTGCTTATTGTGATCGCATAGCAAGAATGCATCGGCATGATGAGGGGGTACCTGCCTGTCGTCGTTGTGAAATGGAAAGCCGCCACTGTGTCCGATGTGAGAAGCCTGTTCCAGGAAAAGCAGGCGCTAGAGTAAGTGGCGGTGTTGTTTGCCCTTCTTGTGCGCCGTATTCTCGGGAGGCTAAGCCCTGTCATCAATGTGGTCAGTTATCGACACAACTGCATCGTGCTCAGGGTATCGAACACGCTATTTGCCCTTCTTGTGCGAAGCGAGAAACCCATCGTACCTGTAGCGTTTGTCGGCGGTACCGAAAAGTGGATCACTATGATGAAAAAGACAGTCCTGTCTGCACATCGTGCACCGGGCCCTCGCCAAAGAGACATGATTGTCCCACTTGCGGCGTGACCCTTCCCGGCGACGGCCATGGTCAGTGCAGACCCTGCTTAGAAAAAGCTAAGCTGTCCAAGCAAGCGCTTCTGTCCAGTCACACCATGGATGCTGAGTGGAAACGGCAGATGCTCATACAGTTTTCGGAGTGGCTGTTTGATCACGTCAAAGGCGTTCCAGCAACGGGCCAGAAATTTCAGTCCTATCTCCCGTTTTTCGAACGCATCAACGTGGCGATCGTTGAAGCTGATGCGTTGAATGAAAATGCGCTGCTGGCGATGTTTAGTGCCAAAGAAATCAATCGCCATCGCATCCCGATACGTTTTATGGCGGAAAGTTACTCAATCGTACTAAGCGAACGAAATAAAACAGAGAAAGAAGAGCAAGAGCGTATTCATGAAAAACTTATGTCACAGAAACAAGAAGCATGGCACGGCACTTTGAAAGAGTATGTTGTGTGGCTTAAAAAACAAAAAACGCAACTACGTACAGTACGAATGTATTTAACCGCAGCAACACAGTTATGCTGTAAAGAGAAATTCTCTGAAAAAAAGTCCTTAACTAATGAACATCTGGAGCGCTATCTTAAAAAGCATTCTGGTCAGCGGGCTAATTTATTTCGGTTTGTGACATTCTTAAAATCAAAATATGCATGGGACATCAAAATGCCTGCCGCCGATGCGACGAAAACAAGCGCCAGTGAGGTCCTGGTGATGGTTGATCGATTAGGCAAATTCATGGCGAAACTTAAATTGGAAAAGGATGCCAAGAAACGGTATGTATTGATTAACCGTAGCTTGGCGTTGGTGTTTGGATTTCAAGTGAAAGATTTCAATGCTGGAGCATGGACGGTTGTAAAATTAGACAGACAGATAGAACTGCAAAACAGCAAAACAAAAATGGCAGTGCCAAAAAAGCTGAATTCGTTGGTGGATGAATGGAGTGCATTTAGTTTGAAGATTCAATAATTTAAAAGCTTTCCTAAAATGTAAAAATTTAGGAGTTAATGAAATATTCTCTTTCAGATTTGTACAGTTTGAGAACGACCTTTAGGGTTTGATCGCGAGGCAGTTGCTATTAACTGATCGAAATGTCGAAAAGCGCTCAAAATCTCAAAATCTCAGCCATTGAGACCGGGATTGTTTAGATTGAATTGCGCAACTACTCACTTAAAGCCTGGCCGAAACAAGAATTGAACTTAGAATTCACTTCTTGATGGTGGTCTACACCTTGTGTATTCTTAAAGCCAAATGCTTGGGCGTATGGTATAAGAAATGGGTTTGACCATGGTAGATGTAGGTTCAAAAACAGGTGTGTTGGAGAGTCGCATTCCAATTGCTGCTTTGGAATTTATGCAGAAACGAAACTTTTTAGACTAGACATCGTAGATTCTAAATGTTTTGTTTTATGAGGGTTGCTGAAAAGCAAACAAAGGCCCTGCAAAAAAGATCAGTGTGTACGAATCTTCCTAAAAATTTGGAATAAACTTATGGATACCGTGAAGAAAAAGAAGCTTACTTTAGTTAGTATGTTTTCTGGTTGTGGTGGCATGGACTTGGGTTTTTCGCAAGCCGGCTACGACATTGTATGGGCGAATGATTTTGATGAGGATGCCTGTGCAACATATAGGCACAATATTGGCGAGATAATCCATGGAGATGTGACCAAAATTGATGTACCCAACATCAAGGACCTCGATGTTTTAGCGGCGGGTTTTCCTTGTCAACCTTTTTCCAATGCTGGATCGCGTAAAGGCACCGGTGATCCTCGCGGTCAGCTGTATCGGCAAACATTTAAATTCATCGAAAAGCTTAGCCCTAAAGTAGTGCTGATCGAAAATGTCCGTGGCATTTTGAGTACTAAGACAGAAAACGGAAATCTGATCGACGAAATTGTAGACACTCTTGAAAACGTGTATGGGTATCATGTGTCATACCGCCTGATGAATTTTAGTCATTTCGGCGTTCCGCAGAATCGCATTCGCGTCATCTTAATAGCAGTAAAAAATAAGAATTATGTGGATCATTTGTTTCCGGAAGTCACCGAAGGCAAAGAACTATCGTTGGGTGCAACGCTGAAGGGCGTTACCAATAAGTTGCCCAATCAAACTGAATTTATGAGGCTGAACCCTCAGGCATTACATTACGGCTCGATGATCCCCGAAGGCGGGTCATGGAAAGACTTGCCGTATGAAATTTTGCCTGAACGATGGAAGAAAATTCGGGACAATATGGCGAAATACCATTTTCCAAATTTCTTCCGACGATACTCTAGAGATGAAATACAAGGAACAATTACAGCGGCATTTAAGCCCGAGAATGCTGGGGTTTGGCACCCGACTAAAGACAGAATATTTTCTGTTCGAGAAATTGCAAGAATACAAACATTTCCTGATGACTTTGTATTTATGGGTCGAACCGTTAAGTCAAAATATCATCAGATCGGTAATGCAGTGTCTCCATTGATGGCGAAACAAGTGGCTGAACAATTGAAGCATTACATTCGTAAAACCAAAGTCAGTACCCTAAAACGTGAAAAAGTTGAAAACACTGAGTTGAACGTCAATCAGCCGATACATAAACAAAAAATCGCTATCAGTTTGACTTAAAGGATTACAGAGCCTTGTTCTTCTCATATGATCTAATCAAAAATGCTTATGACGGACTAAAAAGGCTCGACAGCTCGGAAGGAAAATCCAGGCAAGAGAAGGTTAGTGGCCTCAGATACTTGTTGGCTACTAGCCATTTACTGCGAAAATCTGGGGCTGTCACGTTGGATTTGTCGGTTGGTTCGAATTTTCGACCAGAATTTATCACCGCAGTCGGCGATGTAGTCGCTTTAAATGGTCACGGGCTTTATACCCAAGATTTTGCTGGTGGTTTCGACACCAATAAAGACTACGGTGTCGGTAGTAACTTTTTTACTACGAGACTCAGATTCAGTCGAAGCTCTATAATTGAGTACCCTGGACGTCCTGCCCCCTTGCTTCTGCTGGACCAAGAAAAAGCATCGATTCTCAAGAATGTTGTTGACACACTGTATGCTGAGTTTGGAATAGCTGCCATAAAGGTAGAGCTAAGTATTTGGCTGTTACGGTATCAAAATATCAATATTGAGTCGCAGAAAGTAACTGGCGAAGCATTACAAACTATACTCGTTAATTCATTAAAAGAGATATATACAGACGAAATTGCTAGCGCCCTAGAACCCACAGTTAATGAAGTGAATATATTTCTTGCTTCAACAGGTGCCTCTGAACATTTCTTAACTGAACAACCAGACTATTCGCAACTGGCGTTTGTCCCTGATGAAGATAAAGCAACTTCGGCGGCACTTGGGGCAAAACTACTAACTAATGATTTAGACGATCAAGACAAAATTTATCAAATTGTAGTGCAGTTGCTGACAAGAGGCACCAAGGGTTTATTATTTTCAGGCCCTCCTGGAACTAGTAAAACATGGTACGCGCTTAAGGTTGCCCTTAAGCATATTGGCGGCGATCAAGAACGACTTGAAAGGGTCCAGTTCCATCCGTCCTTTACATATGAAGATTTTATCGAGGGATTGGTCTCCACTGGCTCAGCCAGCGGCACAGATCCAATGTTTAAACCAAAAGACAAAGTCTTTCTGAATTTATGTACTCGCGCTCGAGCAGATATAGACAATACGTATATTTTGATAATCGACGAGTTCAGCCGAGGGGATCCAAGCAAAATATTTGGCGAATTGTTGACCTATATTGAGCCGGACTATCGTGAGATAGAATTTCGATTGCCTTATTCGGAAAAGGTAATTTCCATTCCGCAAAACGTTGTTATATTTGCGACTATGAATCCTTACGATAAGTCTGTTGTTGATCTTGATGCGGCGATGGAGAGAAGATTCGATGTCGTTGAGTTGCAGCCTGATATCGGTATGCTTCGAACGTTTCTAACATCTTCAGGGATCCAAGGCCCTCAAATCGCAAGTATAATTGCATTCTTTAATGCGGCTAATAAGTTGTCGCCGCATGGTTTTGGTCACACTTATTTCAAAGGATTAAAAGAAGAAATCGACTTTATCTTGCTTTGGAACCACAAGCTGAAGTTTATGTTTGAAAAAATGTTTCGCTTTAAACAAGATGCGTTCAAGGAGGTTCGCGACTCCTATTTGAATATTCTAAGCGAAGAGGGGAAAAATAGTCTTAAATGAGAATTGTGCAGGCCGAAGAGCGCAAAGAAATCGACATCGCAATTTCGGAGGTCGTGAAAGATGGTGGCAAGCTCTCCATTCTGCCAAATGTCAAAAACTATTTCAGTATCGATTACAAGCCAAAGAATGACAAACTGTCATTGGTTGCTGGGGGTTTCATAGGCCTGATACCAATCACTTCTGATTTGGCGGTCGAAATTAAACCAAAATTTTCGATTCAAAATTTGACTCGTATTGTTGGGATCGCTGAAGACAACTTTAATACCCTGAATTTCTTTTCAAAGAAATATAGAAAGAGCAACGAAAAATCTCCAGTCATTTTTGAATTCATGGCAGAGTGCCTAGCTATCGAGCTGCAAACCCTTGTTACGGAGGGTCTTATAAAAGACTACATTGCCAAGACAGACGAAACATACAAAATTCGTGGACGTATTAATATAAATAAATCGATCAAGTCGTTATGGTCGCACGGCCACTTCAACAAAGTTTCTATTAGTTATTTTGATTTCACACTTGATAATCCTTTCAACCGGCTTATCAAGATGACATTGAAGTTTTGTATCGAGGAGTTGAACCTAATACAGTCTAACAAGCTGTTTTTGAGAGAATCGCTAATCGAATACTATTCTATGTTTGACGCAGTTGCTCTGGATGATGGTCCGAGCTGTTTAGATTCCGTATTTAACGAAATCAGAAACGACAAAGTTAGTGTACTTAGAAATTACTACATTAATATATCTGAAATTTGCCGGTTGATACTCAATAGAACATCTATTAGCTTTGACAAAGATGGAGACGATCATAAGTTAAGTTCGTTTACTCTTAATATGGAAACTATATTTGAGAAGTACTTGTTGAATTCCATTCGAGCAAATCGAACTGTGTTTGATGAAGGCGCAACGATATTAGATGGCAATAATGAGGGCCGAAAAAAATTCTACAATCAACCTAGTCTTGCTAGCGGTGACGCCAAGCCAGACATTATTGTGAATCATGGTGATAGGTGCCTAATTATCGCCGATGCGAAGTACAAAGATAAGACAAAAGAAACTGATCGGTATCAGATAATCTCACACGCATTGAGCTTTGACGCAAAGATAGCTGTACTGATTCTTCCTAAAAACAACAATCACAACGGTGACACACTACAAAAGCTCGGCTGCATAGGTGGATCGTTTCAAATCGACGTTTATGAATACTATTTTGATTTAGCAAGTAACAACCTTGAGCATGAAGAAAGAGTGTTGACAGAAGCATTTGCTGGCCTAATTCGTAATAGTAATGAGATGACGGCTGATGAAGCCGCTGTTTCTGCATGATTTTATGAATAAGCTGGACTTGAACTTGAGTGAATCGCCCATCCACGACTACATTTAAGTTGGCATCTTATGAAGACATCCCACAAAGATTTAATTTCCTGGGACAATTTCACGGCTTGTGAGATATCGGAACTGTGGGTCGAGCTTAACGAAGCTTCTTGCGCCGATGAGAAAGCCAATGCATTTCTGAAGATATTCGAACCGTGGGCGAAAGAACGTCTCGGCCTACTTTCCTGATTGCAACGCAATATCACATGATCTGGTCTGAAACAAATAAATGCCATTTTTCAATTCAGCTGTCAATACGAGTTGATCGTTAATCCTTTTTGTATGAATTGTTTTGCTTTCAAAACACTCACTATCCGGATACATCTCCAAGTAATAGGTAAACCGGACGACAGCAACTTCAAGGCTATGCTCATAAGGTTTTTGAATGAATTTCCAACCGCTTAGCGAAAGCCCAAATAAGCACAAAGCAGCAATAAAACGAATTAAATGTTTAATCAGCTTTGATTCCTGGTTCTTTTGTTCAACTGAGTTTCGTTTTGCCAGCCAAAGCTTAAACATATCGAACATCGCAGCGGTCATGAGGAAACATGTTGAAACGAAAAAAAGCGCGATAGACCCAAAAAGAATAAAATACATAACCATAAGTGGCGTCACGAATGCTCGGGTGCCGGGAAAGTGTGTTGGATCAAAGCCAGTTGTGCTGTTGATTACAACCTGCGCCATGCCATTTGCCAAGGCAATGGCAAGTGGCAGGAGGAAGCCTGCGATAACTTTTCCCAATGTTGTAGCCAACGCAGCCATAACGAAGAAATAGGTTTCTATCACAACACCGAATGCGATTGACACAATTCCCACAGTCACCATGCATTGGGAAAAATCTTTCGCGCTAACAAAAAGTATCGTGCCGAATGTCGAAACAACGCCAAGAGCCAGAACTATTGCGCCAGCAATATAGAATTTCATCGCGAGAGAACTCGTCGTCCACTTCTCGTCTTGGTGTTTGAAAAATGCTTTCATATCCTGACGTTGTTTCCACCAGGCAAGATCTAGTTCGGTGTTTGCCACAAAATGTCCTTTCAGTTTTAAGTCGAAGCGATCCATAATCTAACTATGGGGGCTGACAAACTCATTTTCTGAGAATAGACGTAATAATGTAAATACAGCAATATGAATCAATGCCCGGAACAGTCTTTTCGTGATCAAAAAGACAAGCCATCGCCAGATCATAGGTTGCTTTTGACGTCTTCAGCCATCAGCATCACTAGGCTAAAGCGGTCATTAATTAAGATTCGTGAAGTACATAAATGCAGAGAGGATGCAAAGAAGCAACTGATTTTGGAAAAAAGTATCAAGTTTTTTTGTTATCTTAACGAGTATAGATTAAATAATGGACGGTAGTTCTCATGAAGAAAATGTCGATCATTTGATGCATTACTCTTTGATGGATACTGCAAAGACGTTACTTGTAAAAATTGTCGATAAATTACCGAAAGAGGAAGCCATGTAGCTAGATCGGAGTGTGTAAGTTTTCGTTTCCATTGTCACTCACCTGGCCATATTTTTAGTAAGAAATCGTTCAACAGCGGCATCGTCGAGATGACCGCTAGCGTTAGATTTGAACTGGTGTCGGAAAGCATCCACGTTGAGATGCTCATGTGCTCTTTTGATCGCTTGCACAAGGTTGCTTCCGTTAGCCTTCGCAATGCACTCGAGAATGTATGGCAATTGCGATCTTTCGGCATATGAATTACTGGTGATGAGTGGGGACGTGAAACCACCATCAGTTGCTCGACATTCGATTTCAATCCAAAAGCCAAAAAAACCCGGGCGTTGAATCGCCAATATCAAAGCACTGCGTGGCACAGCTTTGGTTTGTGCTGTCCCTGGCTTGCCCCGCGTGAGGATTTCCCACCCTTTTGTGGGCCACTTACTCGTACGGCGCGCTTCATCATTCAAAAAATTCCAACACACAAGGCCGCCCCGTATTGCCCGCAGTGAGTCGGGAATGGGTTGCACGGGGTAAAACTGATTAATAAAGCCAGACGCTTTAAGGGACTGCATGACAGTCATTAAGTGTGTGAAACGCTTCACCGGATCACGAATCAATAATCTCTCGTTTGTGGGCGTGAGCCCGTGTTGGGAACCAGTATCAAAACCTGTGGACCCCTCGCCTGTTTTGTCCAGTGGCGGGAGTGGTTTTGCCTTGGGATACCGCTTGTGCGATGATTTTTTGAGTTTCGTAACTTTAGGCGGATTTGACCACTGAAACGAATTGCCAAGCGCGAAAAGAGCCTCGCGTTCTGGGTTGGCATCTTCTCCGCTAGTCACCGTATGATCTGAGCCGGCTGGTTTTTGTGAGTCTCGTCTGCGATAGGGATCTTTTTCAATGTGTTCACTTGGGTTATCGCTACTCTCACCACTGATAAATTTTTCCCAACCAATATCTGGGATGTAATCAGGACGGCTTGATTCAGATATAGCGGTCACTAAGAACCGTTGGCGCCCTTTATAGGGCTGTCTCAGTAAATATCCGTGCACCACCATTCGAAGTGGCTTATCGGTTGTCCTGAAGGGAATACGGGCACTGGCAAACCAAGGGGCAGTCATTTTGCCTTGGCGATCTGCTAAGGCTTTTGAGTGGATCGCTTTGATGCAAGAAGTCGCATATGGATCGAAATGATAGAGCGCCATCAGGAAAGCATATTCCTCCTGTACCTTTGATTGAAGAATGACATTCCATTGACCGGTGATTTCATCTATGGCAGTTTTCAAGCCAGATTCCAGCTCACCGTCATATACCAAGTGCTTAGATACTTCATGCCAAGGCGCTGACGTGATGGCATTGGCGATGTAGGTGCTTTGTGCATAAAACGTTTTGAAGATTACTGTCCTTGGAATAACGTAATCAATATTGTCTGTGGAATAAACCAAGCAACGCGAATATTCAAATAAGCTTTGTACATCTGTGTACTCAGAGGGATTTAAAATACGGTAGTTCGCTGTCCAGCCCTTTGGCTTAGATAACGATTCGCCGATCGTAATCTCTCGGCATGAGTCCTCTACCTTGGCTAACTCGATGACCCGTTGTGCGGTCGGCAATATGCCCACCCGGGCTTTTTGATGAAACACCTGACCAACCTGCAGGTTCGGAATCGAGCCCACGAATACGGACGGCATTTTCATGGGAATCTTATCTGTAGGTATTGTCGCATTGATGCCAGAACTATTTAAAGTTCCGCTGGATGTACCGTCTGTTTTAGGTGCCTTCAAATTAAGCAGCTTCTGTACCTCCACAGACGTTAGCCTTGAGATGCTGGCAGCACTCTCAAGCGGGATCTGTATCAGCTGTACTCGGACATCGGCAGAACGTGTCCGGCCAGATGGAATGCGGAACTGATCGATCCATTTAACCAACCAAAAGCCGTTGTCATCAGGGAATTCTTTGTAATTTGACATTCTAGTAACTACTTGTATAGGCTCCCTAACGGTAGTCGTTAAATTAAGTGTTGTAAATTATGACTGGCTTTTTGAAGGAAAGTCGTGCTCTACGCTACTTTAATTTGTCGCTTACAAAGCTCAGAAATCACTCGCTGTAGTAAGCATCAGACCAGCGCAGCACTCGTAAATTATATTTGTAAAGGAACTGATGATGCATACCAGTTGCAGCGCGCACTTCATTAATAATCGACTATCTTCGCCTGTGTTATCACTAACAGCTTTTCTGCTTCTACTATGTCCGATTGTGTCTTATGGCTGTCCTATACGTCCCGAAGTCGTGGGAGGAAAGCCAATATTTAGCTCCGCAGAAGCAGACTCTTGCACATTTCCAGCAGCCGAAGCGTGGGCGCAGTCAATTAGTTGCTCAGGTCCGATAGAGGGGGCAATTGGCCCCCCGGAATGCGCCCCATTTGAATGGGCTGGAACACCAAAAGTAACCATTCCAATCACAAACGGTTATGGCGTCTCCACCGATGGTAAAGGTTATTTCATGAAGTGGGCTGAAGTTGCTTGTGGAATAAAAAACAAATGCGGTGAAAACTTGCAGCCAGAAGCTTCACGGGCGTACACAGAAACGTTTTTAGAAGTAGGTAGCTCTTCAGTTAAACCGGAGCAGATCGATCAAACGTGTCCTCTCTATAACGCGGTACTGCCGGGGTCTGGTGAAGAGCGTCACGCGGAGACGGATTTTCAATCTGGCCGCTTGGCATTCCGTAGATATTATTCTAGTGGTGGCTATACCCATTATGTAAAGCATGGGTTAGACAGCTACATCAATAAAGCACCAACACCCTACCCATTTTGGTCACATACTTATCTCTCTCGGATCGTTGCTCCCAATGACACATCTGGCACAGTCATGATGGTATCCACCCGAGCAAATTTAACTTACAAACGTTTTGGTTTCGATGGTTTGGAGATTGGTGCTACTGAGGGTGGCCGCGATCGCATAGTCAAACTTGTCGACGGCGCAGGAGCGACGACTGGATGGCAGTACATTAGTGTCGCAGACGGTGGACTTGAGACGTACGATGCGAATGGCATGCTTTTGTCAATTGAAGCACGGGATGGATACAAGCAAACGCTAGCTTATGTAACTGTTAATGCAGAGCCTGTTGTGTTGAGTGTCACGGACAGTCACTCTAGAACACTTGTATTTACCTATGATGCAAAAGCAAGGCTCATCAATGTTCAAACACCATCAAATCTTGCGCTAGAATATGGCTATGACGTCTCAGGAAATATGGTCGAAGCGCGATTTGTAACCGCGAGCGGAACTACAACCCGCACTTATCAATATGGCAACGCTACTTACACTAGATCATTGACAGGTATTATTGACGAAAAAAGTCAGCAATATCTGACATTCCGTTATGATAATTATGGTCGTTTGGCGGAAGAATATTTGGCTGGAGGATTAGGTCGTGTGTTGCTGCAGTACACCGCAGGTCAAACAACAGTTACTAAACCTAACGGAAGTGATGTGATCTTTGATCACAACATGCGTGGCAATGTTAGAAAGATTATAAGTACTTCAGAAGTTTGTACTCAATGCAGTGGTGAGAACATATACCAAACGTTTGATTCTCAGGGATTTAGGGACATCGCGTCGGATTCTAATGGCACTACCACCAACACCGACTACAACTCCCGTGGCTTGTTAACACAACAAATTGAATCAGCCAATCTAGCCGCGACGAAGCGTACTACACAGACTGATTGGCATGCCACCTTCAATGTGCCGCTTGAACGTCGCGTTTTAAATGCAGCGAATACACTTGAAGCCCGTAGCACCTATGCTTACAACAGTCGTGGTCAGGCGACCGCGATGTGCCAGATCGATCCAAATAACTCGACCGCAATGGCTTATGTGTGTGGCTCATCGACGAATGCACCCGTGGGCGTTCGTCAAAGTACAAGCACTTACTGCGAACAAGCCGATATCACCGCAGGCACCTGCCCATTAATCGGTTTGGCGATTGCCAGCAACGGTCCACGCACCGATGTTAGCGATATCACCACGTTCACTTATTATCAAGCCGATGATGCCAGTTGTGCCACGGCACCGACCACTTGCCCGCATCGCAAAGGCGATTTGTGGAAAGTGACTAATGCATTGAATCAAACATCCGAAACCACGGCTTATGACGGTGCAGGTCGTGCGTTACAGATGAAAGACGCCAATAACGTTATCACCGATATAGAATACAACCCACGTGGTTGGCTGACCGCTCGCAAGGTACGCGGTAGCGATAACGCTAGTGAAGCTGATGACGCCATTACCCGAATGGAATACGATCTTACCGGTCAGGTGACCAAAGTCATTCAAGCCGGCGGCGATTTTGTTAGCTTTAACTACGATGCCGCCCATCGTTTAACTAGCATCACGGATGCCTTGGGTAATAGCATTACCTACACACTCGACAATGCCGGTAATCGCACAGCCGAAACGACGAAAGACCCGAGCAACACCGTCAAACGTAGCTTAAGCCGTGTCTATGACACCCTGGGCCGTTTGCAAATAAGCAAGAATGCAGCCAACGTCGCGCTGGCCACGCTCACTTACGATGCCAACGACAATCTCAACACCGCCACTGATGGTTTAAACCGTGTGACTGACCAAGATGTCGACCCACTCAACCGTTTGATCAAAACCATTCAAGATCAAGGCGTGGGCAAGATCAATGCGACTACGCAGTTTGAATACGATGCTCGTGACAACCTGACCAAAGTTATCGATCCGAAAAATCTGAATACGGTTTACAACTATAACGGTTTAAATGATTTAACCGCTTTGTCCAGTCCCGATACCGGCACTACGAGTTATACCTATGACAGTGCTGGCAATCGCAAAACCCAAACCGATGCCCGTAACAAAACTAGTACTTTTAGCTACGATGTAGCTAACCGCCTAACGGCTGTTAACATGCCCACCGTTGCGCAAAATGTTTATTTTGATTACGACGCCACTCAAACCGATTGCCAAGTCGGTGAAACCTACACTGCCGGTCGCATGGCTCGTATTCGGGACGAGTCGGGCAGCACTCGCTATTGCTATAACCGTTTAGGCCAAGCGGTACGCAAGGTACAAAGCGTCACTGGTGGCCCAAGTCTTACCCTCGGCAGCACCTACAACGCGGCCAATCGCATGGTGGCTATGACGTACCCCAGTGGTGCGATTGTCACCTACCTGCGTAATGCCAATGGCCAAATTGTCGGTGTCGATGCCCAACCTACCGCTGTCAGTGCGCAAGTGAGCATGGTCAGCAATGCCACCTACTTACCGTTTGGCCCGCTCAATACGCTGACCTTCGGTAATGGCAGGGTACTGACCAAAGCTTACGATCAAAATTACAATATTGATAAAGTCAGTGATAACAGCAGCACCGGTTTAAGCGAAGACAGCACGGTGAATGTAATGGGCAATATCACCACCATTACTGAGCGGACTAATGCCACATCGAATGCCACCCGGCGGTTTGCTTATGACAACCTCGACCGTTTGCTCAGCCTGAAAAACGGCAGCACCAATGTGCAAAGCTTTACCTACGACGCCACTGGTAATCGCCTGAATAAAACCCTCGGCACCACGGTGACCACCAATACGCTGGATGCCAGTAGTCATCGCTTAACGCAAACGGGCGCCATCGCACGTAGTTACGACGCCAATGGCAACACCGCCACTATTGGTGCAAAAGCCTATGAGTATGACGACCGTAACCGTTTACGCGATTACAAAAACAGCGGCACTACCGTCACAAGAACTTATCGTTATAACGGCAAGGGCGAGCGGGTGAGTAAAGTGGTCTCGGCGACCAGCACCAGCAATCGTTATTATTTTTATGATGAAGCAGGGCATCTGCTGGGTGAATACCTCGCCAACGGTACTCGCGTGCAGGAATATGTGTGGATGGATGATCAACTGGTCGCGGTGTTATCTGACCATGATGCGAGTACGTATCAGTTTGTGGAAACCGATCATTTGGGTACACCGAGAGCGGTGATTCATCCGGTGGAGAATAATATTGTTTGGCGTTGGAATATTACCAATACGGCGTTTGGTGAACATGCGGCGAGTAATAATCCGGATGCGGATGCGGTGACGTATACGTTTAATTTGAGGTATCCGGGGCAGCAGTATGATGCGGAGAGTGGGCTGCATTACAACTATTTTCGGGATTATGAGGCGGGGACGGGGCGGTATGTGGAGAGTGATCCGATTGGGTTGAGGGGTGGCATGAGCACTTATAATTATGTAGCTGCAAATCCATTTATTTATTTCGATCCATTAGGACTTTTTTGCACGTCTATAGCTAGAATTCCAATTTCTCCTTGGATGAAATCTACTTCGCCACCCCAGCTCGTTAACCGTGAAGCATGGACACTTATTACTCATGCTGAAGGTCCAGAGGAGGGACCTGTAAGCGGCGGTGCTGTTATGGGTATCATCAATGCATTTACTCAGCGACTAACTTGCGGATGGACACAAGTAACATGGTACAAACAGAAATATCAAATGGCATTTATGAATTTCCAGTGGTGTACTACTGGAGAATGTGACATGGGTTTAAAATTAAATGCCTTTATTGACTATGACTATAAGTCAGAGAAGTTTTCAGAGAGCCGAAATAACGATTCACATTTTTTGATCCCGATTTACGAGTTAGACTACGATAGCGCATGTAAAAATAGCGGTTTCGCCCCGCCGAGGCCTTAGGAAAAATGGCTTATGAATTACTATCTAATATTTGTTTTTCTCGCTACGGCAGGGTGTACAAACAACAATGATTTTAAAAATGTAGTTGTAAATTGTGGAGATGAAGAAATATGGAGCAAAAAGGCTCTTGACTACTATTCAAATAGTGATTTTGAAGCGGCCTTGAACATTACCTCAGCATCGCACAACTGCGCCTGGGTGGATCGGCAATTAATTTTTAATAGCTATATGGGGCTATATCTCCAAAAGCCTTCACAGATTACAAAGAAGAATGCATTGGAGGAGTACTCGCGATTTAATGAAACCCCTGATCTTCTTGCAGATCCTGGGCCAATGCTAATAACTATTGGTGAAGATGATCAGGCTCTCGCTTGGTATAAAGGTGCATTAATACGCGAAAAAGCCAAAATGAACGCTCAAAATTATATTGATAGCTCGTCCATGAATAGAGTTAGTTACTATCAGTTTTCAATCTCGATAATTTCAAGCTCGGATTGGTCTGATATTCCTTTAAATGAAAGACTTAAGAAGTTACTTTTGTGGGAAAATTTAAAAAGCGGTGAATAACAAAACAACACTGGACATACATGGACGCTCCCTCGGTGACAAGAACAACACTGGACACCCATCATTCAAACAAGTATCAAAGGCCATAAGGTGCGCATCCCAATCGTGTATTGATGCATAGGGTGCCGCCCCCGGCGCACCG
>JAYUUM010000032.1:0-56870 GCA_043754555.1 Arenimonas sp.
GCCGGATAAGAATTCCTATTAGTCTGCCAGCTCATCGTCTTTTTCCAACCGGGTGTCGCACTTACTATGGCAATTCCCGGCCTCTAACTACGCAATCAAGGTGACCTCCGTGCGTATACTGCGTTCTTATTTCACATCCGGTGCGTCGGCACCTTATTTTGGTTGTTAGGTGCGGTGAGCAATAGTTGCGCAAATGAATACATTGTATTACAGTGCATTCTGGTCTACCGGAGCACTTCTATGTCCGTCACTACTGTTCGCCTACAACCTGATGTAGAAACTGGCCTCGATGCTATGGCAGAAAAACTACATCGCAGCAAAAGCTGGCTTATTAATCAAGCGCTTAAAGAGTTTATCGATCGCCAAGAGCTCGATCAAATTCGCTGGAAAGAAACACTCCAAGCCATGGAATCTGTCACACAGGGCAAGGTTGTTGCCGGCCATGAGGTTCACGATTGGTTGCGTTCCTGGGGTACTGACAAAGAATTAGGTCCGCCTAAGGTCAAGCTGTGAGACTTGTTTATTCACAGGAAGCGGTTTCCGATTTAATTCGTTTACGTGAGTTCATAGCAGAAAAAGATCCTGGTGCCGCTGCACGAGTTTCTTTGGAGTTAGTTACTCGCATCGACTACATATGCTCCTTTCCTAACATGGGAAAAGCAGTTGGCTTATCTCCGGAGCCACTCGACATTCGTGACTCCATCTTTGGCAAATATGTAGTTCGCTACGTTGCACAAACAGACAGCATAATAATTTTACGAGTTTGGCATCATTACGAAAGTCGCTAGCGCCGCACCTAACTACGCAATCAAGGGGACCTCCGTGGAAATATGGCATTCAAGCGAGTTATCATCCGGCGCGTCGGTCCCTTATTTTGGTTGTTAGCGCGCCTGTTAAAATCATATGAACTCACAGAATATTCAATTTACTCTTATCCAAAATGCCATGGACTCAATTGAACAAGCAATTGAGCTTCTTGCATGGAAAGATATACCCAATGAAAGTTCTCGACTTAAACAAGCAATTATTTTAACGGCCCATGCGACCGACCTTCTTCTTAAGGAACGACTTCGTCGCATTCACCCTTCTCTGGTATGGGAAGATGTAGATAGATATCCGAAGCTCGACGCAAGAACTGTTGGCGTAAACAAGGCAATAAGCAGACTTAGCCAAATCGGGGGTATTTCACTTTCTGAGAAAGACAAGAAAATTGTTAAGTCGTTGCGGAATACGCGCAATGCTATTGAACACTTTGGCTGGCAAACAACGCGAATAGAAGCTAATGTAATTGTGGGACAAGGCTTAAGTTTTGCTATTGCTTTCGCAGCAGCAGAGCTAGAGACCGCAATTGACTACAGATACAAAGATGATGACACATGGTCTCAACTAATAAGTCAAAACAGCGCCTTTGCTTCTGCTCACGCACAAAGGCTCGCGCAAAGTTTAGCTTCATCGGGCAAGTCTGTTGAAGAATGTAGTTTCTGCAATGCTATGGCAAAAGATATCGCTACTGGCGCTTGCTCACTATGTGGTCATTGGGAGCCAACGGGGGAGTATGAAGATGCACCGTTCTAGGCGCTCTAACTACGCAATCAAGGTGACATCCGTAAAAAAGTTGGTTTCAAGTTTTGCATCCGGTGCGTCGGCACCTTATTTTGGTTGTTAGGGCCAGTGAAACATCTTTGTGCTAATTGCGGACAGATCACCATCTCTCCCCTTAAAAAATTCTGGGCGTCACCAGTATTTCCGAGTTCATGTCCAAGCTGTGGCGGGCTTAACGTCTCGTCTCACTTGAGTGACACTTTGTACATGATGGTGCCTCCCTTAGTTGTTCTGGCTGGCGCTCTTGGCTTTTGGCTAACCCAATCCATGGTTCCAATTGGATTAGTCATGATTTCAGTGCCCATTTGTCTTTATGTCATTCACGTCAAGACTACCTTGGTAGCAGCAACTCGTGAATCCGTGAGAACCAGTCGCATTGTGGCAGTTGCGCTTTGCTTCCTGGCATTATCTGTAGCATTAGCTTTTAAGTATTTTTATCGCACTTAGCGGGCTTCCCAGAAAAGCGGTGAATTCAACCACCAAGTGCGACAGTCAGCTGCACTCGAGTAGTCTTTGTAATGTGTGTCATATCCATAGCGTTTCTTTAATCGTGTGTTGAGCTTTTGTGCAATCGCGTTGCACTGTTTTTGTCTCAGCACCGCGACAGCGCTTTAGCCAGATTTGTCGTTATTTTTATTGTCTATACCGGTTGCCAACCTACTACTTAATAGACGGATTACTGTGTGAGCACTGTTTCAAAGTTTTGCAACATTTCAGTATCAGGCTATTGAGCGATCTGTGTTATTACGACCCACAAACGGATCGGTGAATTTACTGCAAAGAAGGCGCTTATGATCAAAGAACAAAGAACGAAACGGGGTATCTTCTGGGGCGTACGCGTTTTGGCCAGTATGCTAATAGTGGCATCAACTGCTTGTGGATTCGGAAACTCTAACTCGCCTAGTACGTCAGTCCCGATAGAGCCTTCACTACGATACTTTGGGTATGCGTTGGTAGACTGCGGGTCTGATGATCCTCTCGATGCGTCGACGCAAACAAATTACTTAACCGAAGTCGCATCGTTTACCAACATCGCGCAAATGTGCGTGTTTGATCCCAACGAAAATATTACCGATAGACTTCAGTTAATGTCTCAACGTGGCCTGAAGGCATTTTTGGCGATACAGGCGATTTTTTTCGTCGGAACTCCCGATGCCACCCAAGGTGGCGGTATGAACTTTAATATTCATCCTCAGTACCAAGCGCGGTGGAATAATTTTGTTAAAAACAATAATCTCCTCCAAAACCATTCCAACATTGCGGCGTTCTATATTGTGGACGAACCTGTTTGGAATGGGGTTTCATTCTCAGAACTAAAGATAGCCACAGACGCTGTCAAGGCGACTTTCCCGTCTATCCCCACCGCTATTGTCGAAGCTCCCGCGGGTATTGGAAACCTTCAAGTGCCCACATCCATTGATTGGATTGGCTTCGATCACTACGCCATACCGAGGCCGGATACGGATCCAACATTTAGAAAAGAGCTTGCACTGTTGAAGTCAAAACGTTCTCGGGTTTCGCAAAGAATCGTACTGGTGATGGATGCGCAGTGGCTTCCTTTTTATGGGGATGCGGGGTATGCCGAAACCTATATGGCAACGGTAGCGACAAGCTATTACACATTAGCCCAGTCCGACCCAGAAATTATTGGAATTGTCGGATATTTGTGGCCCGGTGGCCTGGATGATCCGCGCCAAAAAGGCGCGCGCAACTTACCTAAAAACGTTATTGATGAACACATGCGTATTGGTAAATTAATAACCGGAAAATAATTACCGAGCAGCATAATTGCTTGATATCTGAGTGCGCGCATGACAACTAACGTGTTAGTTTTTAGCTATGAGTCTCTTGAACTGCTAGGCAATTATATTTTTCTTACTTTTAACTTTGTCTATGCTAGTTTCATGGCAATGTGGTGAAACTTCTGACTACATTGGTGGCGAAGTATGAAGCGGTGCAGATGGTGGCGCTAAATCACCAGCGCGAGTACTGGCTTCTGCTATCTAATCAAGGGAACCTTCATCCCGATGAAAAAAGTTTGAAGGAACTCTTCTGTAGCTAATTATTCTTTCCAGTACTGCTATGAAAAACCGAAAATGAAGGCCTTAACATCTTAGGGAATGCATTTTCTGTGACATGCTAAGGCTGATGATTTATATTTTATTAATTGCGCTAAGAACCATACGACCTTAATGTATGTCTCCTCCGAAAAGTAACGCTGTCGCCGTCAAGCTTTGCTCGCTAAGCAGCATTCAGGTTTTCATATTTAGTCGATGCTTTGTCAAGCAGAAAAATTTCTCTGAATTGTATGGCTGCTTGATAAATCAGCGGGCTGATCTATTAACGAAGGCGCCTCTTTGTTTCGCGGTGGGCTCGGGCTGATGCCAATAAAGCGTAAATTCTCTACATATATTAGGATACGCCATGAGCAAGAATACTCCCCGCGTTGAAGACCCTCCGCTGCGATCGCTTGAATCACCGGCAACGGATTTATTATTGCGCGAGGATGTAAAACAACTTGGTGCTCTGGTTGGCGAAATACTTGCCGAGCAAGAGAGTCCGGGTTTTCTGGCACAGGTCGAAGCGATTCGAGTGGCCGCGATTCAGAGGCGTGAGAATCATCAAACCACTGATTCGCTGGCAAGTAATTTATCCGGGCTTACGCTTGAAAAAGCCGAAGGCCTGGTACGCGCTTTTGCGCTTTGGTTTCAGGCGGTGAATCTAGCCGAACGTGTTCATCGCATTCGTCGCAGACGCGATTATCAAAAATCCGGTGCGGCTTCTCAGCCCGGTAGCTTGGCCGCTATCATCAAGCAATTAAAAATAGATGGCGTCTCCTTAAATGAATTGCTTGCTGTACTTCAGCGCTTGCATATTGAACCGGTATTTACTGCGCATCCGACTGAAGCAATTCGCCGTGCATTATTGGATAAGGAAAGCGATGTTGTCCGTCGGTTGATTGAAGATATTGATCGTGCATTAACACCGGACGAGCGCCGTAAAGGCCGCGAACGTATTCGCGTATCACTAACATCGGCCTGGCAAACCAGCGAAATGCCGAGTGAAAAACCCAGTGTGCGCGATGAAATGGAACATGTCGGTTTTTATCTTTCCGAAGTGCTTTATCGGGTACTGCCGACCTTTCAGGAAGCTGTCGAAGAAGCTGTCACGATGGCTTATGGTGAATGTCCACCGCTTCCGAATGTGTTGCGCTTTTCGACCTGGGTTGGCGGTGATATGGATGGCAATCCAAACGTCGGAGCCACAACGATTCTTGATACCCTGAACGCACAACGCGAAATGGTATTGAATGCATATCGTCGAGATGTGACCGGATTGCGTACCGTGCTAACGCAATCGACAGGGCGCATTGGTGTTGATGATCTGGTCTTGAAACGGATTGAATACTATCGCCAGTTGCTTCCGCATATTTCATCGATACACGCAGAACGTCGGGCCGATATGCCCTACGGTGAATTGCTGAATTTAATTGCGACACGTTTGAACGAAACCGCTCGTAATGATTCCGCCACTTACCTCAATGCTGAAGAATTTGCCGCCGATCTGACCTTGATTGATACCAGTTTAACCCGGCATCGCGGCGAGCATGCCGGCCGTTTCGGCTTGGGCAGAATTATTCGGCGCGTGCAATGTTTTGGTTTCCATCTGGCCGCACTGGATTTACGTCAGGATTCAGCCGTACACGATTCCGCATTATCGGAATTAACATCACAGCCCGATTTTGCACAACAAACGCCAGGGCAGCGCATCCCGACATTGCATGGCTTGATTCGTGGCGAGAATACGAGCAAAGAAACCGTCATCGCAAAACCGGTGCTCGATGTTTTCCGTGCTTTGCATGAAGGTCGCGTACGTTTCGGATCACAGGCATTTGGTCCTTACATTGTTAGCATGAGTCGCAGTGCCGCCGATGCCTTGGCTGTGCTCGCACTGGCGCATGTGGCCGGTTTCCATCAAGGTGATGGACATGTTGCACTCGATGTTGCTCCCTTGTTTGAAACCGTTGCCGATCTTGAAGCGGCAGAATCCAGCTTACGCTCGTTATTCTCCGATCCGGTTTACTGCGAACATTTACAGCAGCGCGGCCAGACCCAAATGGTGATGCTGGGTTATTCCGACAGCGCAAAAGATGGCGGCATTCTCGCCTCGCGATGGGCCTTGCAACGCACGCAAGTTACACTGACAGCGCTCGCACAGGAAAGCGGAATTCGCATCGTATTTTTTCATGGCCGCGGCGGATCTGCCAGTCGCGGCGGTGGTAAAACCGAACGCGCAGTGATGGCATCGCCACGCGGCTCAGTTGATGGCTATTTGCGTTTGACCGAACAAGGCGAGGTCATTCATCGCAAATACGGCGTACGTGCGCTGGCCGAAAGAAATCTGGAACAAATGACTGGCGCAGTATTGCGCGCCACCCTGAGGCCGCGGCCGATCGAAATGCGTGAAACAAAGTGGCGCGAACTAGCCACGCAAATGGCGGATGATGCCCGTAAACATTATCGTGCTTTGGTCCATGACGATCCCGGTTTTGCCGAATACTTTAGGGCGGCCACACCCATTGATGTAATCGAGCGTTTGCGAATTGGTTCGCGCCCCTCGCGTCGTGGTGGCAGGGGCGGTGTTGAAAGTTTGCGCGCAATTCCATGGGTGTTTTCCTGGAGTCAGAATCGTTCCGGTCTGACTGGCTGGTATGGCGTCGGGACTGCATTGACGACTGCGATTGAACAGCACGGACATGCCAGTATTTCAGAGATGGCAAATGACTGGCCATTCTTTGCGACTTTGCTCGATGACATTGAAATGGTGTTGGCAAAATCGGATATGGCGATCTTCGAACGCTATTCTTTATTGGCAGGTGATGCTCACAATCATTATTTTGAAATAATTCACAACGAATTTAATCGCTGTAAAAATTCTATTCTAGAAATTAAAAGCCAGACTAATCTTTTGCAACGCGATCAGCGGCTCGCACAAAGCATTCGTTTACGTAACCCTTATGTCGATCCAATCAGTTTGTTGCAAGTCGATTTGCTCGCTCGCTGGCGTGCCGCAGACCGACCCGAGGATGCCTTGTTCCAAGCCTTGGTTGCCACGGTAAATGGCATTGCGGCTGGCGTGCAGAACACCGGCTAACGTAGGGTGGACCGCGCTCGCTCTTGACGATTCCACCATTCATACGACTTCGTTTAGCTCGGTGGATACCACATAAAGGGGGTACCCACCCTACGTTAATAACAATTGCATGGCCATCTTTTCAACCGTGTTTGCATCGAAATCGACTACCTCAATCGTTTGCGCGGCGGCGAAGTGTCCGGCCCGCATTTTTGCCGAGCGCAAATACGACTGGTCGTAATGTTGTTCCAATAATTGCTCGACTAGTGTGGGCCATTGGCCTTGCTCGGCAAGAGCTTGCCAACGATTGACCGTTTCGCGCCCACGCACTGATAGCAGGTGTTCCAATAGTGCTTTAATTAACGCGGGGTCGGCAAGAAAATGTTGATAGGTTTCAATCAATAATTTCACTCTTGCATCCAATGGCGCTTCAACGTTGATCAGTTGGCCTTTGCTCTGCATTGCCGCGGCAAATGTCATCGGCAAACTAACCGAACCGATTTTACGGCTTTCCGCTTCAACGAAAACCAGTTTGTCTGCATGGAATGATTGCAGCTTTTGCCAAAGCAAGGTTTCGAATCTTTTCTGGCTTGGTTGTGTCTGTCCTGGTACGGCACCCAACACGGAACCACGATGCTCGGCCAGTTTTTCCAGATCGAGCACTTGCGCTTGCACGGAGTCGAGCGCTTCGAGCAATAGGGTTTTTCCGCTACCGGTTTTTCCACACAAAACGACATAGCGAAACTGTGTCGATAATGTTTCTAGTTCGGCTACTACGAGACGACGAAAGGCCTGATAGCCGCCATGTAATTGCACTGCCGACCAGCCGACTTGTCGCAAAATATGCACCATCGCGCCGGAGCGCATACCACCACGCCAGCAATAGATGAGTGGTTGCCAATCTTTCGCTTTGCCTTCGAACTCTCTTTCAAGATGCTGTGCGATATTGCGTGAAATAAATTGTGCGCCACGTTGGCGGGCGGCAAACGGGGACGCCTGTTTATGGAGCGAGCCGACGATGACGCGTTCCTCGTTGCTCAAGACTGGACAGTTGATTGCACCAGGTAAATGATCGAGTGCAAATTCCGCCGGCGTGCGTACATCGATGATCACATCGAACTGTGCAAGCTCGTTGACATTGGCGACCGCATTTCTTCCCATGAACGCTCTCGTGTAACTCTTGTGGCAAACTGTGATGCACGCCAGCCTACCAGATTCAATTATCACGAGCCTATCGCTATGGAAAATCCAATTCGCTTAACCACCTATAGTCACGGCGGCGGTTGCGGCTGCAAAATTTCGCCGGCAATTTTGTCGCAGATTCTTTCCGATATTCCATTGCGAATGATGCCCAAGGAATTACTGGTTGGCATCGAGTCCAGCGACGATGCCGCGGTCTATCAATTAAACGAACATCAGGCCGTGATCGCGACCACTGATTTTTTTACGTCAATTGTTGATGACCCGTTTCATTTTGGCCAAATTGCCGCAACCAATGCCTTGTCGGACGTTTATGCGATGGGCGGCCAACCGATTTTTGCGCTCGCTATTGTCGGCATGCCGCTGGATAAATTGCCGATCGAAGCAATTCAGCAAATCATTGCCGGTGGTGATTCGATCTGTGGAAAAGCCGGCATTCCGATTGCCGGTGGCCATTCGATTGATACGCTGGAACCGATTTATGGCCTAGTCGCGATTGGTCTGGTGCATCCGGATAATGTGAAGCGCAATAATCAGGCAAAAGCCGGTGATGTTCTGATTCTCGGCAAACCGCTCGGTGTCGGCATACTATCGGCGGCCTTGAAAAAAGGTCGACTCAATGCCGATGGTTATGCACAGATGCTGGCCATTACCACACAGCTCAATACACCCGGCACAAAGCTCGCGACTATGTCCGCTGTACACGCAATGACCGATGTCACCGGCTTTGGATTGGCCGGTCATCTGCTTGAAATTTGTCGTGGCTCGCAGGTGACGGCCAAAATCAATTTTAATGATTTGCCGATCCTGCAAACTGCCCGCGATTTTGCCGAGGATGCCATCCTGACCGGCGCATCGAATCGCAATTGGTCGAGCTACGACGAAGAAGTAAAATTAAGCGACGATTTTCCAGTCTGGCAAAGGCATCTGCTGACCGACCCGCAAACCAGTGGCGGCTTATTGGTTGCCTGTTCGCCCGATAGCGTGAAAGAAGTGCTGGCAGTATTCCATCAGCAAGGTTTCGCCGACGCACAGGTCATCGGCGAATTGGTCGAAGGTGCAGCAGAATTATGGGTTGGTTGAATTGCAGTAGGGTGGCGTCGAAAAAAGCTCCTGTATTTGACCAGTCATCCGTCTGTTAAAAGCCGACACACCCCCGTTCATTACGATCGCAGGCCCACCTTCGAACTCTTCGATTTGCTGAGCATGTTGGGCCATGCCCACCCTACGTCTATCGCTGGCTTTCCCGGTGAAGCATGACTCAGGTCTGCGTTTCTTCAGCCCCAGATACGTTGGTATATGCCGGTGGCTTCAATTACACCGAGCGCTGCGAAATAGCTGGCCCCGTACAAAAGTACGGATGGAAAATTCACCCACTCGGCAGCGTTTTGCGGCATATCAAATATTCTGCCGATCAGGCCGAACGCCATAAGCACGATGAACCAGCGCGCGCCGATTTCACATGCGATGCCAACCTGCGCCGACTTAGTGCCCCACAGCAGACCGGAATAGGTACAGAGCGTCAGTGCGGCGAGTTCCAGCACACCAATCCAGCCCATGATCGCGTAGCCGAACTTCAGATAGAACACGCTTAGCAGTGCGACGGCAAGCCAGCATATGCCACGCCAGAAGGCATGCTTCGGCCAAAACAAGATAAACACGCCAAGGAACAGGCCGGAATGGATCGCGAGAAATTCCATCTGCATTAGTTTGCCGAAAGTGGTGTACTGCGAGACACCGCCCCGAAGATGCGCGGCGGCGAATCCTGCTGCGGTAAATAATTGAATCGCGGCCGGCAACCAGACGCTCAGATCTAAAGATCGGGCTTTTGGCGCGTTAGGAGCGACGCCATTAACTTCCGGGTTTTCATTCGGGGAGGACATCGGTCGAGAGTATGAGCTTCCAGGTCATATGAAACCATGACCCGGCATACGAATCTATTTTTCCCGCCAGTGTTTGGCGCCGATAAAAATCACCCGCAATTGCCGGACAAAGTTATCGACCATTTCTTTTTCGGCGCGCGCCTGCGCCTTGGGTAAATCCAGAATGTCGGAAGCGGCGTTCAACATCGTGGTCACGACTAGTCCGCAAATCATTTGCAGGCTAGGCGTAGAAAGATCGGGCAAGGTGCCCAGCGCCCGCATGTCCTGCGCCATTTCGGAAGCGAAGTGGCTTTCTTCGGTACGAATCGCGTTACGAATGGCCTGCGAGCCGCCGCCGCGTTCACCGGCAATAAAACGAAATACCAGACTGCGTTCTTCGACAAAGCGTTTATAGATCAGCACCGAACCACGCAGCATATCGGTCGGTGGAATGCCATCGCGGCGCGCTTCACGTAATAAACGCCGTAAGGTCACGCCACCCATTTCAACCAAGGCCAAGCCGAGTTGATCCATATCGCTGAAGTGACGATAAAACGCGGCGGGCACGATGCCGGCTTCGCGGGTAATTTCCCGCAGGCTCAATGACGTAAAGCTGCGACCCTGCCCTATCAGGCTTAGCGCAGCCTCGCAAATCCGCTGCCGGGTGCGCTCTTTCTGCTCGACCCGAGTGCTTGGCGCCTCTGTTTCAATACGCACTGGCATTCGTTTACTGACAGACAATCTCGACTCCAGGACTTAAAACGGCGGTTTATGAACGTTTTAAGTATAAACGATAGCCATTATTTAGGGGTTGGAGTTGAAACTCTAGACGATATGAGTGAACATATGTTCACTGTAATTCAGGTTTGAACCTATGTCCGCTCAACTCCAAGCCAAAAAACATCGTTCGCGAGTTCGCAAATGGTTGCGGCTCCCGCTGTGGGCGCCGTTCAATAAACGCGAAACCTGGGATCGTTTAACTACTGCCGTCAATCCTTTGTGGTCATTAATGGAAGCACGTGCGCGCGTGCTGAAAGTCGTTGATGAAGCACCCGATGTAAAAAGCGTCTGGCTGAAGCCGAATGCTCGCTTCAAGGGTTTTCGTCCCGGCCAACATGTGTTGCTTGAATTAGAAATCAATGGCGCACGTCATGCACGTTGTTTCAGTTTTTCCAATGCGCCGCGTAGCGATGGGTTGATTCGTTTGACGATCAAGCAGAAAGCCAATGGTGCGGTATCAGCGGCGGCGCACGAATTGAAACCCGGACAGATCGTACGTCTGAGTCAGGCACAAGGCGCATTTGCACCGCGTAGTACGTCGAAAAAATTATTGTTGTTATCTGCCGGCAGTGGCGTAACGCCGATGATGTCGATGCTGCAAAACTTCGCAAGTGAAAAATCAGCACGGGATATTGTCATACTGCATTGTGGTCATGCCGACATCGACATTGTTTTCGCCGAAGAATTACACCAGCTCGCCTTGCAATTGCCGCAGCTGAAATTGTTTTTGCATGCCACGAAAAATCACGGGCATTTGAATAAAGAAAAAATTGCTACTCTCGTGCCAGATTGGAACGAACGCGAAACTTTGCTTTGCGGCCCCGATGGTTTTATGCAGACCGTCGAAGCCATGTTTGCCGAAGCCGGTTGCAGCGATTATTTGCAAAGCGAAAGTTTTGGCCGTCGCTCGGCACCGCTTGACCCAAATGCTGCCGAGCATGTCATTACTCGCGAACATACTGAACAAGTGTTCACCGTGCTGGCCTGGCAAAGCCTGCTCGAGGGTGCCGAGGCGGCAGGTTTGCAGCCAAAATTTGGCTGCCGCCGTGGCATTTGCCGCACCTGCCAATGTAAAAAACTTAGCGGCACCGTGACCAACCTGCTGACTGGTCAGGTTTCTAGTCCCGGCGAAGAACTGATCCAACTCTGTATCTCCACGCCGCAAAGTGCGGTCGAACTCGTTCTCTAATTCAATTCAGGAATTTATGTATGATTTTCAAGACGCGACTTGAAGGCGATGCGCTTAAGGGCTTCGAAACCGAACTCGATGCCCTACGCCTAGAAGTGCTGAACGATATCGGCGAACGCGATGCCAAACATATCCGCAAGATGCGTAGCATCGTGCAGGCATCGGCCATTTCCGGTCGTGGCTTGTTGATGTTCGGCTTTGGCCCGATTAGCTGGGTCGCCGGCATCATTGGGTTGTCGCTTGCGAAGATTCTGGAAAATATGGAAGTTGGCCATAACGTTATGCATGGCCAATACGATTTCATGAATGATCCCTCGTTGAATTCGCAAACCTATGAATGGGATATCGTTTGCGACGGTGAGCATTGGCGGCATTCGCATAATGTTGAACATCATAACCACACCAATATTCTCGGTCTGGATCACGATTTCGGTTATGGCATGTTGCGATTGACCGAATCGCAAAAATGGACACCTTCAACCTTATTTCAACCACTGTGGTATTTCCTGCTGGCAATTAATTTCCAGTGGGGCGTCGCGGTACACGACATCAAGATCGGACGCTTCGTCAAAGGCCGGATGAAATACGCCGAATTCCGTGAACGCGTCTCGCCGTTTATGAAAAAAGCCGGCCTGCAATTATTTAAGGATTATGTTCTATTCCCGGCACTCGCGTTCTGGCAATGGCCACGTGTATTACTCGGCAATTTGATTGCCAATTTGATCCGTAATGTCTGGACCAACGCAATTATTTTCTGTGGCCATTTTACTGAAGACGTGCAGACGTATACTCGCAAGGAAGTCGAAAACGAAACTCGCGGCCAATGGTATCTGCGTCAAATCCAGGGCTCAAGCAATCTCGAAGGCAGCCGCTGGTTTCATTTGTTGACCGGACACTTAAGTCATCAGATCGAGCATCATTTATTTCCGGATTTGCCGGCGCCGCGTTATGCCGAGATTGCACCGCAGGTTAAAGACATTTGCGCGCGCTATGGCGTGCATTACAACACCGGTGGCTTCTGGAAACAGTATGCCGGTGTGTTAGTGCGGATCGTGAAACATGCCTGGCCAACACGTCAGCGTTTGGTGACCACGACGTCTTCAACATAATATTTGGGTGCTGCTGCGACCTCCATGGACGGCGGAAGCGTCGAGTATGCAGATGCATTTTTCGACCTGCGCCCAAACCTTGCGATAAAGCTATGCCTAGATTATTTGTCGCCCGCAAGCGGCCTCCTACGTGTCCGTGGCGGGTGCAGCCGTCAGCGCCCCCGACAGGAAATTATTTGTTTTCCTGCAATTGAAACTCACGCTCGACAATTGGCACCAGTGTTGCAGTAAAACGATTCGCTTCCGAAGCTGACAGATGTGACCACTCCGGTAATTGGTAATGCTGCATTTCCGGATAATCTTCGAAATGAATACCCCGGGTGTTAGTGCGTTTCAGCAGGACATCCCAGGTCGTCGCACGCGGAAATACTTTTTGCTCGAAAGCATAGTATTCGCCTGCGCTTGGCGGCCTGACAAACAAAATTCGCACTCCCCTCGCACGTAATTTATTGATCGCGACTTCGGCGCGGCTGATTTGCGTCTCGATCAGTTTCTGTAGCTTTTCCGGCGTATTCATCATTGGCGGAGGCGGGCCGGCAAATCTTTCCGCCCAGATGCTGCGAGCCAAGGCACGGTATTCCGGATCAACTTCCACCTTGCGCCACATACGAGAGTTACGATCCACGTCCTGCACCATGAGTTTACGGACAGGGGTTCGTGAATGAACTCCCGGACGCGCTGGCCAAGCCTGTCTTTTGATGATGGTGTCGAGTGCAAAATCCGGATCGTAAAAAACCAGATAAGGTTCAAATAAATGCTGGGATATCCAATGACCGCTGCGTTGCGACGGCCCTTGTTTATGATAGTAGGGAATCACGTCGGCTCTATAAGCAAAACCGCTAAAAAATAAATCTGGCGCAACCCCGACCAACAAACGACCGGTAAAATTTGGATTGTCGGCAAGATCTTCCAATACCGGAAGAGAAGAGGTTCCTTCCAAGGAAAGTTGAATGGGACGTTCACTTGTTATTTTTTCCCACACTGGCAATTGCACATCGAACAACACCCGCGATGAACCGATCAGCACTGTTTTATTGCCTTCGCCAGTATCGATTCGACGCCGCTGCGCCGCCCACTGTCCGAGACTATTTCGATAGCCCGACGTAACACCGTAATCGCGCCAGTGCCATTCCCAACTCGCAATC
The DNA here is from genome assembly GCA_043754555.1 of Arenimonas sp. GTDB lineage: Bacteria > Pseudomonadota > Gammaproteobacteria > Xanthomonadales > Xanthomonadaceae > Arenimonas. The sequence goes on from JAYUUM010000032.1 coordinate 14,021, forward strand.
ATCAGTGCAAACATCACCAAGGCCGCGAGAATAATCAGCCCCCAAGGGCGTGATGGAATATCGCGTTCGGGCACCGGCTGTGCAATGCCTGGACGATCAGATGCCGTCAATCGCACAAAGCCCGGACGCCCGGCGTCGGAATTAATTACTGCAGAAGCATTGGTAGCCTCAGAATTGGCAGCTTCAGAATTGGCGGCATTAGAATTGGAAGTAGATGAAGGCATTGCCATCTCCTTGTGCAATAACAATAGCAAATGCCATCAGCGCCCATACGCTCGACAATACAAATGCCGGTACTCGGGCAAGGAAGGACTCAAGTGTTTGTTGTCGCATCTGCCAATGCGAAAACACGATGCCACCGACAATTAACATGACCATGGTTATATGCATGGTCGGCAAAATCGGATCGGCTTTTGCATTCATGCCGAACATGCCGTTCAAGATGACCCAGGCTTTTCCAAAACTATCGGCTCGGAAAAATACCCAGGTGATATTGATCAAGAAATAGGTCAACAGTGCAAGCAGAATAAGTGCAAAGGGTCCTGGACGATATCCGGAAAAGCGTGAACGCAAAATGCGTTCGACGGCGAGATAAAATCCGTGCAAGCCACCCCAGACTACGAAGGTCCAACTGGCGCCATGCCATAAACCCCCGAGCAGCATGGTTGTCATCAAGGCAAAGTAGGTGCGGGCTTCGCCGTGACGATTTCCGCCCAGAGGAATATACAAATAATCGCGCAACCACGATGACAGCGTTATATGCCATCGTCGCCAGAAATCCGAAAACCCGATCGCAGCATAAGGAAACCGAAAATTGTCCGGCATCGCAAAACCTAGACACATCGCCGCGCCAATGGCCGTTGTCGAATAGCCGGCAAAATCGCAAAAGATTTGTCCGCTAAAAGCTAACGTCGCAATCCAGGAGTCCAGCAGACCGGGAACACCGCGACCGTCGTAAATCATTTCGGCGGCAGGCGCGAGAAAGCTGTCGGCCAGTACCACTTTCTGGAATAAACCCAAAGTCATTAATGCAAGACCAAAACGCAGCATGTCTGCACTGGCCTTGCGCGGTTCGACAAATTGCGGCACAAGTTCGGTCGGACGCATGATCGGACCAGCTACCAAATGCGGAAAAAATGTCACGAATAAGGCGTAATCGAGAAAATTTTTCGCAGGTTCCGCCCGTCGTAAATAAATATCGAGCGTATACGACAAAGTGGCGAATGTATAAAACGAAATACCTACCGGCAAAATGATATCGAAAGCCGGTGCCTGGTAATTCACACCAATGCCCGCCATCAGAGCGGTAAAGTTTTCCAGCATGAATGTGCCGTATTTGAAATAGGCCAACATGCCAAGATTCACCACCACCGACAGCAGCATCCATACTTTTCGAGCAAAGGGTTTATCTGCTTGCACCAATTTCTGCGCCGCATACCAATCCACTACGGTCGATACCCATAGCAGAATGATGAAGGGCGGATTCCATGCTGCATAAAAAAGATAACTCGCCATCAGCAAGTTAAATTTTTTCGTTGTCCATTTGAACGGCATCGCATGCAAGACAAGCACGAGCGCAAAAAACACCATAAAGGTGAGCGAGTTGAATACCATCGTTTTCCCCTGCGGCAGGTGGAATTTCGTCAGCCGTAAATTAGTAAACGCACTATCTCATAGGCAGCGGCCAGGCTGTTTCCGCTATTCCATGGCGCGATTGCGGTGTCGACCCGGTTACTTGCTATTGCTGCTGTAGTTCCTGCAGTCGCCCCTGCCATAACTCAATCCAGTCGGGTAAGGTGTCGGCCTTCATCGGGCGTGCAATGAAATACCCTTGAGCGAGATCACAGCCGGTTTGTTTGATCAACGTCCAGTCGTCATGGTCTTCCACCCCCTCGGCGACGACTTCCATGCCGAATTGTTCGCCTAAATTTAGACTCACGTGGTACAGGGCCAGCGCCGTCTTGTCGCGCCACGCACCATGCACAAAGCTCCTATCTATCTTGAGCTCATCGAAGGATATATCGCGTAAATGGGTCAGTGACGAATGGCCGGTTCCGAAGTCGTCAATCGAAAGCCGGAAACGTTTGATCCGCAAACGCGTCAAGATTTCCAGCGGCGCGCGCTGGTCCTGCATAAATCGGGATTCGGTCAGTTCCAGCACGATGTCCTGCGGTGCCACGCCCGCGGCTGCCGCTTGTTCGGCAACAAAATCGGCAAACGCAACCGACGTCAAGTTGTCCATCGACACATTGATCGCCACCTTCAGCCACAGTCCTGCGTCTTGCCAGGCTTTGGCTTGCGCCAGAGCATTGATTATGACCGTGCGAGTCAAGTCATCGATCAGACCATGCTGTTCGGCGACACCAATAAATTGATCGGGAAATACCAATCCGTCGGTCGGATGATTCCAGCGGACCAAGCTTTCGACACCTATTACAACCCCGGTTGCGACGCCTATTTTAGGCTGATAATAATTAATCAGTTCGCCATTTTGGATAGCAGCGCGCAGCTCCTCGGGCGGATAGGTTTTCCGCGGGCGTTGCGGCAGGTCGGGCGGACGCCACTGATCCGTCAATCTGACTAAATCGGCCAAGGCAACGGGTTTTCGCAAATGCCCCAACAATGTGAGCTCATGAGCCAACACCAGCTTTTCCGCCATTTTCAGGACGCGCTCGTCTTCAACGCTAACCAAGATAAGACTGCCGTTATAGCGGTGTTCCACCAGCTTACGAACAAATTCAATGCCGTCCATTTCCGGCATGTTCAAATCCAGCAAGATCAGGTCCGGTGATCGGTCGGCGTCATCGAGCCATTGCAACACCTCGGGTCCGCTATCGCAGGTATTTACCGTCTTGAAGCCGATGCCGCGCAAAATATGCGCCAGCAGCTTTCGCATGAATTCTTCATCGTCCAGTACCAATACCCTGATGGCTGATTTATCCATGCGCTACCTCTCTCAAGAATCAGCTCCATGTTTGACGTCCCCAGTGAGTAGAGTATCCAGATAGTCGCAGACGTTGTCGAAGGCCTGTTCAAATAGCGGCATCAGAGCCGACAACATTTCGGCGTTGCCGGCCTTGCCTGCGGATTGTATTTGTTCGCAGACTTCAGCAAGCTTCAGGGCGCCGACGGCGCGAGCCGAGGAAATCAACTTATGGGCTTGCCGTGCTGCCTGTTCGGCATCTTGCCCGGCACAGGCTGCGGTCAACTCATACGATATGGCGATTGCGCTGCTTTGAAAGTCGCGCAGGAAACTCTGGATTACCTGCGGATCATTCCCAACCAGGCATTCGAGCACTTGCACGTCGAGTACCTTGCTATGCGCCATTTGCGAAGCTGCGTCGAGCAATTTCAACTCGCTCGCTTTTGCCGCTGGTAGCCATTTTTCCAGACAGGCTTTCAATTCCGCAAGCTGTATGGGTTTATTCAGATAATCGTCCATGCCCGCGCTGCGACAACGCTCGGCTTCGCCTCTGAGAACATTGGCAGTTAAGGCCACGATTGGACTTCGGGCGGCACCTTGCTCTTTTGCGCGTATCGCGATGGCTAGTTCAAAACCGTCCAGCTCCGGCATTTGCAAGTCGGTGATCAATAGCGCGTATTTGCCGGTTTGCCAGCGTTGCAACGCAAGTTTCCCGTTGTCGACTGCATTGGCGGCAAAGCCAAGCAGAGCCAGTTGCCGCAGGATAAGTTTCTGATTGGTCACGTTGTCCTCGGCCACCAGGATTAGCTGATCATTACGATCCTCTCCATCGTTTGCTGCGGGGGCTACGTCAGCCTGCGGTGTATCAGATATTGCGTGCTCCGGGTGTGCGCTTAATGCCGGCATGCCCAAGGGCGATTCAGTCAAATCGAGAAGTCGATTGATTACCGCGTACAGCTCCTTATAGCGCAGGGGCTTGGTGATATAGCCCTCGCAACCGGCCATTTGACTCTTTTCCTGATCTTCTTTCATCGCCATCGCAGTCAACGCGATCACCGGAATGCTCGCTGTAGCGAAATCTTGTTTAAGTAGGGCGGTTGCCGCCAGGCCGTCCATATCGGGTAGCTGGATATCCATCAAAATCAAGTCGGGAAGCTCGCTTCGTGCAGCGGCCAAACCGCTTTCGGCATCCACGGCGCAAAGCACTGTATGGCGCGCGTTACGCAGCAGTAGCGAGGCCAGTTTCATATTGGCCGGGTTGTCCTCGATGACCAATATTCTAGCCATTGTTATCCGCCGTGATGGATGGATGCAAAGCACGTCTTACTTCGGCGATAAAACGACCGCGATTGAAACCGGCTTTCTCGATCACATGGATATCCACATCCGAATTACGAATAAGCATGGCGCGATCTAGCGCTGTAATATCCTTTGCGGTAACGACAAGAATCGGAATGTGCGAAGTCTCGGATTTTCTTTGAAGGGCTTGCACCACATCGAAGCCACTGACTTCCGGCATCATCAAGTCGAGCAAAATCAGGTCCGGCTTCAGCTGCTGGGCAAGCGTAATCGCCTCGCTGCCGCCATATGCGCGCACGACTGCATAATCAGGCATCGGCAACAGGCCGGCAATTACCTCGACCGCCTTGGGGTCATCATCGACGACCAAGACAGTGTAAGTGCGCTCCCGTTTCGGCTGCAGTCCAAAGCTCGCCAATGAAGCCTTCAAATGAAGGCGACTAATCGGCTTTTGCAACAAGGCGGCGGCACCGCCTCGCAGCGCCATATTGCAGTCGGGATTACCGGCGATCATTACCATGGGTACTTGAGCGAGCTTACTATCTTGCTGAATCTGTAATAAAAAATCCCAGCTATCGGTGCCCGGCAATTCCAGATCCAGCGTAATCAGGCTCAGGGTTTCATTTGTTGCTAGTTCCATGGCTGCTTTAACGTCATTGGCACGCATGACGTTAAAGCCTTCGGCCTCAAGCAATACGCGAACGAGATCGGCAGCAATGTCATCGTTCTCGACTAACAGGGCGTAGCGATTGTTCTCCGCCGGCCGGGTGTCGAGAGGCAGCTCTGCTGACACGTTTTGCTGAGAACGGATGGGTAACCAGACTACAAAGCGAGCGCCTTCTCCCACTTTGCTCGCAACGGCAGCGGTACCGCCGTGCAGTTCCGCCAATTGCTTCACCATCGCCAGCCCCAAGCCGGTACCTTCGAATTTGCGCGCCAGGCTGCTGTCGATTTGACTAAATGCCAGGAATAATTTCTTCATATCTTCTTTGGGAATGCCGATGCCGTCATCAATCACGCAAATTTCGAGAAATTCCTCATACTCACTCTGGGTCAAGGCAAAGGAATGAGTCGGCCAGTCGGCGTCCACGACACCCACCTCGCTTCGCGACACACGTCTGGCACGCAGCAGTACGCGTTCGCCATTGGCGCTGAATTTAACGGCATTGGATAGCAAGTTGTAAACAATCTGCTTGGTCTTGCGCAAATCGAGCAGAGGCAGACCCAGGTCTTCGTTTATGTCTAGATCCAGATGAATGCCGCGAGCAACGGCTTTTTCTCTGACGATAGACAAACTGTTGGTTAGCAGACTCTTCAGGTCACTTTCCTCCAGCTCCAGCGTCATCATGCCGGCTTCCACTTTTGACAGATCCAGAATGTCGTTGATCAGCGACAACAAGTGTTGCCCGCTGGTGAAAATATCACCAATGTATTCGTTCTGGATTTCATTCATCGGGCCCATCAGGCCATCTTTGAGCGCTTCGGAAAATCCGATAATGGCATTCAAAGGTGTCCGCAACTCGTGCGACATCGTGGCAAGAAACTCCGACTTCATGCGGCTGGCATGCTCGAGCTCGATATTTTTTTCCTGCAGGGCATGTTCGAAAAGCTTGCGTTCAGTCACATCGCGCGCGGCGGCAAATACGCCCTGCAGCTTGCGATCACGATCGTGAAATGTCGCGGCATTGTAGGACACGACGGTTTCATCGCCATTGAGCGCTCTCACAGTGAGCTCGTAGTTGCTGACTTTGTTTTCGGTCAGCACCCGTTTAATTGCGGCTTCTGCGCGCTCGGGGTCGGTAAAGAAGTTCTTGCAGGGCGCGCCGATCAGCTCGTCACGGGTGCGTCCGGTCAGCGCGATCATCTGCTGGTTGACGTCGGTGATAATGCCCTGCGGGTTGGTCGTCATCAGCGCGTCAATGTTCGATTCGATCAGGGAGCGGGTATAAAACTGCTGGTCCCGCAGCCGTTGATCCAGCATGGCCTGGGCAGCCTCGACCTGCTTGCGTGCAGTGTTATCGGTGCCGATCAGCAAATAGCCGATGATGTCTTCCTGCGCATCGCGCAAGGCCGTTACCGACACGATGGCCGGGAACCGGCTGCCGTCTTTGCGGATATAGGTGAGTTCGTAAATATCTTCGATGCCACGCGAGGCTTTAAACACCAGCGCCTCAAAACCCGGCGTAATCGGCGTGTCCAATTCCACGCTTAAGGCTGCTGCGCGTGCAATGACTTCCAAGGAATCGGAAATGTCGGCCGGGGTAATCTTGTTCATGACTTCAGCAGCGGTGTAGCCGAGCATGCGTTCGGCGCCGACATTGAAAATCTGGATAACGCCCTTGGCGTCGGTCGCAATACTCGAGAAATTGGCGCTGTTGAAGATCGCATTCTGCAATGCGCCTGCTTTGAGCAGTGCGGCTTCTGCCTGCTTGCGTGCCGTATTATCGGTGCCGATCAACAAATAGCCGATGATGTCTTCTTGTGCATCACGCAAGGCCGTTACCGACACGATGGCCGGAAACCGGCTGCCGTCTTTGCGGATATAGCTGAGCTCGTAAATATCTTCGATGCCACGCGAGGCTTTAAATACCAGTGCCTCAAAACCCGGCGTAATTGGCGTGTCCAATTCCAGACTTAAGGCTGCTGCCCGTGCGATGACTTCCTGCGGATCGGAAATATCGGCCGGGGTGATTTTATTTGTGACTTCGGCGGCGGTGTAGCCGAGCATGCGTTCTGCACCGACATTGAAAATCTGAATGACGCCCTTGGCGTCGGTCGCGATACTCGAGAAATTGGCACTGTTGAAGATCGCATCCTGCAATGCACCAGTCTGAAGCAGAGCTTCCTGACGACGAAATTCCAGGCTGCCCTCCGCGCCGGGTTGTTTCTCGCCTACATCGTTGCTTGGAGTAATCTTCGACATACATCCCCCTGCATGGTCGCTCACCAAACTCAGGCGGCACGCACCGGGAGTGCCCCCATATGTTCACTTGAGTAGCGCCTTCTAGCGCGTTTATAGGTAAGGTATCAGACATTGGTATGTTCGGTACCGAACGTATGCAGCCGTGCAGAAAAATAGCGATGCTCATTTAAGTGAGGCTTTCACGGCGATACTACTCTTTCCAGTGGCGAACAGAAGTAAATCGTTTCGCGGTGAACAAAGTCAGACTTTACCTGGTCGCCACAAGCGCCAAGAACCCCATTCAGGTGAGCCAATTCAATAGTTTGGCCGATTCAAGTGCAGTGACTGTGCATGCCATAGCGAATGGAGTATGCATGCGCAAACTCGCTTCCCGCGGATCAGCGCCCACGCAGGGTTTGCCGGGATTACTTAGTGATTAGGAAGCGTAATTTGCGTGGGGCAATGGTCCGACAGGGCCAAGGTTACATTGGCCATCCCCTTGTCATTCATCGTTACGCTCGATACGCCCGGTGACAGGGCCACTTTCACGGCTTGCTGAGTTACGTCGCCGGCATTCCAGCTATCGCTGACTAACATATGATCCAGCGCCACCGGATAGCTGCAGCCCATTGCCGCTGAGAGAGTTTTCATTTCGGGCGAAGACAAGCGGCGCTGCTTGGCATCCTTGCACAATCCAGCAGCTGCATCACTGATCGTACAGTTTGCCGATACCAAGGTCATCGCCGATGCCGCCGGTAAAGCGTCATTTACTTCGGGCAGCAAAAGACGAACGCGCGCTTCAGCTTTGTGGGGGCTCTGGGGTGAGCTGTTATCTACGCGTGCTGTGTGTGTTTTCGCTCTTTCCAATTCATGCCAAAGATCACGATTGAAATCGCCGATTACCACATAGCGATCGAAATCTTGTGATGTCTGTTCGATCCAGCTTTCCAACGGTTGAATCTGCTGCTGCAAGATCAGGCAATCACGTTGCTCGCTTTCAAGCTGGCCACGCAGTTGCTCGTTTTTTTCCAAAGGCGAGACGCAACTACTTTTAAGATGCACATTTAGAAAGGCGGTTTTCTTGCCACTAATATCGAGTGCAAGTCGAAGCCCCGGACGCGGGTGACGTTGTTCGCTGCTTTGGGGTAATGATAAGGCGTCGTATTTCTCACAAACCCCTTTTGATTTGGTGAGAGATTTTTTCCACGCAAAAGCAAGTCGTTGCACCGAATAACCTTTGTATGAACAGACCTGATACTGGTTTGCCGATTTTCCTAGAGCTTCCTTTATCGCGGCTTCGCCGGATACTTCCTGAAATGCAATAACGTCGGGCTCCATTTCCGCTAGGGTTTTAGCTAACTGCTGCATACGTTTTCTAAAGGCTGCCTGAGTAACGGGAATGACTTTTCTGTCATCGCCTTCGTACACATTACACGGCGGCAATGTTTCAACACTCCAGGGCAATTTGATATCGACATCTCTCGTTCGCCAATCCATTTCCCAGCCCGACTTGGCTTGTCTATTTGTCGTTCTTTTCCACGCCTTGTTTTGATCAAGTTCGTAGCGTGCATCGCAACCGTAAATCCAGCTTTTCGCCTCGCCCTGGCTTAAATGCCAGCCAAGATTCCAGCTGACCAGTTTTAAATCGGCGGCCCTGCATTGACCCGAAATGACGATCAAACTCGCTAACAAAATCAAACCAAATCGATTCATCACCAATGCGTCCCCAAATTTCAAGGTTCCAAAATAACACTTGAAGCGACTTTTAGAATGACGTTTTCGTCATGGTGACGGGGAAGAGGACGCAAGCTTGGCGCAAGACCTTCCGGGCAAGCTGCCAAACTTTGATGAAATCTTCGAGCGGGTCGCAGCATATTATCGTGGGCTTCCATGGTCGCCAGCAGACAAAGAACAAGCACAATCCACAGATTGAAATGTAAGCGAGGGACACGCTCCAAGTGTCGGTTCGGGCATGTCCGAATACAATCTCCAAACCAAAGATGAGCGTCATAACATCCACAGTCTGACTAGAGTGGCCGCAACATCAGTGACTATTCGTTAAATAAATCCAACGGAAATCTATAGGAAACCACATTGGGGCACTCTGGGAACTCACAAAAAGCATGAAGGCTATCTTCAATCTCGAGCAAAAAATCCCGCCCCGTTGTTGTCAAGAACCAATCGGCGGAAGTCTTTGTTTGCTTATTATATCTGTAGGATGATGGAACGCCTTTTTCTGGGTTTTGAATACACCAGATAATATTGGCAGTAGACACACTTTTCAGCTCATGCCTGACAACTTGAATCTCCTTCAACGCTTCTCTTGTATTCGTCGGATACAGCTTTCCCAAATAGATCTGATTGAATAAAATCGGAAATCTTGTCCCCCATCCATTCGGTTCTAAATTGTGACTCACGGTTGAAAATAGCGCATGCAATATTTCTCGTACTTTTATCTCACTATTTTTAGCATCAGGCCCTGGAATCACAAACATTGTATAAATTTCCCCAAGCTGTATTGAACAACATTTACCACCGCGTCGCGCACAACTTGGAACTCATGATTACCATTTCTGCGAGAAAAAGTAACCGAGTAGAATTTTTATTGCCCACTATAGATGTCCGTCTATTTCCACTTAAAGGAAATAGATACTCATGATTCTTCACCCTGGCGCGCCCCATGAAATAGCAACATCAGTGCTTTCTTTATTGAATACTTATGACAATGCGAACCTACTGAAATCTATCGTTGTAATATTGGCTCTAGAAGCTGCTACTTCTGACAGGTGCATTTGGTAATCTCCGGCGTTTATCAGCGGAAGACCGGATATCAGCAAATCTGGCAATTCATGCTTTTTGCGGATTCCTAGTAACTTATTGCCGGCTGCAATCATGCTGAGCCACTTTAATGACGCCCCTCTTCCGTATCTGCTGACCTCACCTCAGCACGGCACATTGCTGTACCGCAAGCAGGTCGTTCAATCCAGTGCGTTTTAGCCACAGCAACCCCAACGCACTACCTGTCATTTATGACAGTGCCCTTCTGTACTTCATCGATTTACTATCCACCTGTAAGGTGTCGCAGAGCTTTTGTCACCTTTATCCTTTGTTTCTTCTTTTGAGCAGCTTTTTTGCTAACCTAAATCGCAGATGAGATTCATTTATGAGCTGCCTAAAATCAATTGGTTTCATACTTTTCTGCTTCGTATCATCTGCCTCCCTCTCTCAAGAACTTGTTGAAAGCAAGCCCTACACTATTTCGGTTTGGTTAGATGTAGCCTTTGATGAAAATGCGAAAATAAAAAGCATCGCTGTAGTCGATAAAGAGAAGTTTTCCGAACCCTTCGTGCTCGGCGTAACAAATAAGGTATCGAAGACAGCTTTTGTAACTCCTGATAACTCAGCGTCGTTTAAGACACTTGAAACGGGATTAAAAACGACTATCGAAATCAACCCGACTAATTCTGATGCTCGATTTATTTCAGAAGAAACCATGCCGCGCCCTAGCCAGGCTGAAAACCTAGGCGAGCCCGAAGTACGTATTCGCGGTGAATGGAATGGACGTGTGTTTGTTAGGTGGATCACTCACTATTAGTGCGTTACGCGAGTTTTTACCGACCACATTTGGGATGCATTTCGGATGCATTCAGCAAACCGCCTTTTTACAAACCGAAAGCGCTATTGATTGGTTTTTGGTGGCCTTATTCTTATTAAAGCCAAATAACGGGATTAAAGAGTTGTTAGCCCTTCAAGGAGAAATTTAAATGATGTTCAGTAGAGCAACTAAGGCCGCGCTTTTGGCGGTCCTTCTGGCGATGGCAAGTACCGTAGTTGCAGCAAAGGGCAAGTTGGGCTTTGCAACTGAGGCCACATCATCTGGCCTCATCAGTCCCGTGCTTGAGCGCTTGAAGGTAGCAAAGGTTCGGCCAGGGTCACCCGCTGCCGCTGCGGGGTTGCTGCCTGGCGACCTCATCACGGAGATTAATGGACGTCCTGTAGTCGGAGCACCTGCGAGGGAAATGGCTGGTGAGTTCAAGAACATGCAAGTCGGTCAAAAACTTCGACTCAAGGTCAAGCGAGGGGGTGGGTTCGTAAGCATTGAAATTGTGGCGGGCTCGTGAATGGCTAACTACGCAGTCAAGGTGTCCGCCTTGAAAATACTGGTTTCAAGCTTTGCATCCGGTGCGTCGGCCCCTTATTTTGGTTGTTAGGCTTCTCGAAAGAATGCGAGGTGATCATGCTTACAATTAGGCCTGCTCGAATTGAGGAAATTCCTGCGCTGCGGGAGCTGAGAAATCGCGCCGCCTGGGCTGGCTGTGCTAACTGCTATTCCCATGAACAACTTTCATTGTGGTTGGCGGGCCCGCTTCCTGACAGGTTCGCCGCGCTTGTCGCTGATGGAACGGCTTTCGTTGCTCAAGACGGCGAAAACTTGTTGGGCTACGGAGCATTAAATATCGGTGCAAATGAAGTAGAAGCTGTCTTTGTCGACCCGACTACCACTGGACGCGGTTTGGGAGGTTCTTTACTGAGAGAGATCGAAACAGTGGCGCAAGCTAATGCACTGGGTCATCTCGAGCTTTCATCATCGCTCAATGCAGTATCGTTTTATGCAGCTGCCGGCTACAAAGAAATAAGGCGAGAGGACTACGAACTTGCGAATGGTATTGTGCTGGCGTCGGTTCTCATGCGCAAAGAACTGCCAACAGCAGCCTAACTACGCAATCAAGGTGACCTCCGCGGGTACATTGTTTCAAAGTTTTGCATTCGGTGCGTTGGCACCGTATTTTGGTTGTTAGGCCGCATGAAAATTCTCGTTTATGGAAATTCAGGCTCCGGCAAAAGCACCTACGCTAAGGCGTTGGCGGCTAAACACGGATTGTCACTCCTAGATCTTGATTCAATTGTCTGGGAGCCGGGAAAGATCGCTGTGCAACGCGATCCACAATCAATCGCAGATTCGCTCATGAATTTTGTTTCAACCAATCGTATGTGGGTAATTGAGGGTTGCTACGGCGAGCTCGTAGAGTGCGCCACAACGCACTGCACAGAGCTTGTGTTCCTCAACCCTAGGCCGAGAGGTTTGCATTGCAAACAATCTTAGCCGTCCTTGGGAGCCTCACAAATACGCCTCACTAGAACAACAGAACTCCATGCTAGCCACACTCCAGTGTTGGGTAGCTGACTACTACATCCGTGAAGACGCTTGGTCGTACAAGACGCATCGTCGCATCTTCGATAACTACCGAGGTTCAAAGGTAGAACACACCGCCATTACACAAGTCGCCAGTGCGGCCTAACTACGCAATCAAGTGACTTCCGCACATAAATTGCATTCAATCATTATGAAACAGCCAGAGATGCTGGCTAGTGAGCTGACACAAGACTTTTGGCGAGCTGTTTGGCGAGGGGCTGCGACTCATCCTGGAAGTGTAATTATTGGCTTACAGCACAAGGTCCGCAACCTATAAAGCCAACCTTACTTACATTTCCGATTTAAAATTTTTAGTCGCAAACTGATCCATCACAATTCGCAGTCCGTCTAACAAAAGACTGGAAGCGCGCCACGTGAAATTGACCTAGCGCCGATTGGTACCTGTCAAAAATGACACTAAATTTACAGATATCGCCAGTTACAATAGATTACAAGTGAAAGGTACTTTTACATAACCCTACTTTTTGGGTTAACCGCTGGTTAGGTTCATTTATGAATAAAAGTACGATACTTAAGAAAAAACTGCTCTCACAGCATCTGCTGCAGGTTGCAGACGATGCCGTAACAAATGAGAGTCTCATAAATATCTTATGGAGTTTTCGTCAGGGGGAAACCCTTGCCCTTACGGCGGAGACGCTCCCATCACTACCACTAGAACGTTATGGTCTGGAGTACACCGTTACACGCGGACCAAAGCCGGACCATTGGCTTCGCAGGAATTTCAATCCAGCCGAACTGGTACTTTTGTTTGCTGCAAAAGAGGACGAATCGATTGCTCATTCTTGGCTTCTTTTCAACGATGAATCTAACGACGCAATCAAGAGGACCTCCGTGGAAACATTAGATTCATCCGAACCGTCATCCGGCGCGTCGGTTCCTTATGTTTGTTGTTAGATGCCAATGAAAGCTATCACGATATTGTTTGCAGTCTGGTTACTTTCGCTAGCCGCGTCCACAACGTCGGCCAGTCCGAAAAGTGAACTTAGGACACAAACTGAGCGGCTTGCGGTACTGCTTTCGGACGGCTATGAAACGTTTGATCCTCACAGCTTTGCGACTAAGAGCTCAAGGAACTCTAAATACATTGCCGTGTTTTTCACTTTGAGAGGCCAAGCCAAAGGAAACGGCAGTTTGCAGTATCTTGCTTTCTTCGTCAGAAACGAGGAACTTGACCCGACGCCATCGAACCCGTCGAGTCATCGACTAGGCGCTTTTTCTAATATTGGTGCAAGAGGTGAGCGGCACTTCGACTTACATACGGCAATTATCTCCGGCGACACCGTCACAGTTAAGGGCATGGCACTAGGGTCGAATGACGCAATGTGCTGCCCTTCTATCCCGTTGCAAAGCACGTTCTCTATCCCACAGCGGTACACTGGTTGAACGTCGTGTAGGCATCTAAACAAGCAATCAAGGGCACCTCCGTGGAAACATGGCATTCAAGTGAATCATTATCAGACGCTTCTACTCTTTATTTTGGCTGTTAGGTGCCACGCGATGGTCATGCGCACTCTGTCTCTACTCCTTGCCGCATCAGCCACAGCACTGGCAGTTAGCTCGTCTGTAGCAAATAAGCCGCCGGGGGCATCGCTGTCCTGCGTTTTTCCGGACGGATGTGGCTGTTCGATTAAGATCGCCCAGAGCACCTGCCCTGGAGGGCAGACCCACTTCTTTCACGAGCTGCGGGACAGCTCTCCGCTCCACTTCAATTTGGGGCACGGTGATATTTCTGCATCCTCCACTCGAGTTCCGACCGGAATGTTCACTCCCGCGCCTGGGGAATCATGGGTCGAGACCTATCGCTACACTGGCGGCCAAGTTGAGATTTATTATTCGCCTGGTGTCGACACCTGCACCAAGATCGCGTCAGACGATGGTTGCGAGTACTTTGATGTTCGCGCCAAGGTAATTTTGCTTACCCCATCGGGCTCAACCAGCTATTCGGGAGTGGGCTCATGTGGCTGCTAATGGCACTAACAATAAAGGTCACCGCCTTGAAGATATTGGCTTCCAGTTTTGCTTCCACTGCGGCGGCCCCTTGTTTTGGTTATGAGACGCCTTGGCCGATATCGGACAGCATTGGTCAGGCATATTTATGATGTGTACCGCATAGTCACTATGCCTCCTGAAACGCTTGAGTTGTCTACATCCGCATTTTCTAGTCTTGTTAGCGGGGATCGCGCTGAGCTGGGCAAACAGCATCCCGACTTTAGCGCCGACCCCAAAAGTGTGCTTGAGAATGCATTAGCACAATTGAAAGGGGATGAGCAGGCGCGAAGTAAATATGACAGCAACTTGTTGCTACTGGTCCACGGAACTTCAGGCCAACGTTTGATGATGCGTTCGTCAGCTTCGAGAGAACTGCAAAAACACTACTTGGCACGATTTCTTGATACATCAAAATTTGTCGCACCCAATACTTTGCCTTCAAGTAATTAGCAGTATGGCGAGACCCCTAGTCAGATTCCCAACTAGGGATGGCTCAGCCAAGTATTGAGTGTTCGCGAGGGCAGATTCGTTAACACTCCGCAAAACTGAAATTTCGCTCTCTTACCATTTTAGCGGTTATCAAACTGAGTTCGACTGCCATTGCGTGTTCTTGTATGGACGATTGCTCATATCCGTCTCGACACTGTATTGACCCAGTGACCTCACGATATTTCCGACGGCCTGAATAGGTCGTTTCCCATCACGCTTCCATTGTCCCGAAAGCAGGGATTGCATCACCACGCCCATTTCAGGCGATGCAGCACGAAGCGGCAACAAAAGCGGGATCAGTCTTTCATAGCCGATTTGCTCATGCCCCAGGCGATTCGCGATTTCGTTGAGATGCCCGTTCTCATAGGACCATATTTTTCCGTAGTCATGCAGCAGTCCGTAGGCAATCGCGTAGTCGCTTTGCAGGCTCTCCATCTAATCTGAAAGTTTGCAACTACGTCGATTTTACAATTTTTTATTCGCTACCTGATTGATCAGAATTTGTAGTCCGTCTAACAAAAGACTGGCAGCGCTCCACGTGAAATTAACCTTGCGCCGATTTGCACCTGTCAAGAATGACACTAAATTTACAGATATTGCAGTTGCAACGGATTGCTAATAAAAGGTAATTTTGTATTCCCCACTTTTGGGGTTAACTGCGAGTTAGACCGCAAGGAAACTATGCAGCAATCCATTGCTCACATCGCTCTAGTAGTCCGAGACTACGACGAGGCTCTAGATTTCTACGTTGGTAAGCTCGGCTTTCGCGTGATCGAGGACAAATACCAACCTGAGCAAAACAAGCGCTGGGTAGTCATCTCACCGCCAGGCACTTCATGTACGTCGCTACTCCTAGCTCGTGCTTCAAATCTTGGGCAAGAAGCGTTCATTGGCAACCAAGCCGGTGGACGAGTATTTCTGTTCCTGCAAACCAATGATTTCTGGCAAAGCTACAATCACATGGTTGCCGTCGGCGTTAGCTTTATCCGGACACCTAGCGAGGAACCATATGGCACCGTGGCTGTATTTGAGGATCTGTATGGTAATCGCTGGGACCTGCTTCAATACAACGACTCTACCCCATATACTTAGGCAGCGGTCTAACTACGCAATCAATTGGACTTCCGTGCATACATTAGATTCAAATTTCACATCGGGCGCGTCAGCCCCTTATTTTGGTTGTTAAAGCCCACAGGAGAGAGTAATGATATTTGAACATGCAACTGCAATATTTCTGGCACTACTCACAGTTGATTCCGTGCCAACAAAGACGGATCTAGTCGCAAGAGAAATGGCAATAGAGCGCTGTACAGCAGTCGCTGTGATGCTGGCTTCTGCTTACACGGCTTATCCTGATGATGTGCAGCTCAGAACTGATCGGATCAATAAAGAGAGAGAAAAGCTTGAGGCTCGGCTCGGAACAACTGACAAACACCTCATGTCAGCCTATGTCGCACTCGCGTTCTATGACGGGAAACGCATTGCAGGTGTCATTCCTAAGAACGAACCAATCGATGGATTATATCTCGCGGCTGAGGGAGCCGCTAACTGCATGGCAAGGACTTTTGATCGCGGTGCGCTCTAACTACGCAATCAAGGGGACCTCCGTTGAAACATGGCATTCAAGCGAGTTATCATCCGGCGCGTCGGTCCCTTATCTTGGTTGTTAGGTCCCAAAGGAAGCCAAATGCAAACGGTAAAAGGCACATGTCATTGCAATGCAGTGGAGTTTGAAGTTGATCTTATCAACGGGCATGAAAACATTCGTCGCTGTAACTGTTCTATCTGCAGTAGAAAAGGTGCGATCATGGCGGGAGTAACACTTGATCGTCTACGTGTTACCCGTGGTTTAGACAAATTGAGTTTGTACCAGTGGAATACCAAGATCGCAAAACACTACTTTTGCAGCATTTGTGGTATTTACACACATCACCAACGCCGCAGTGTGCCTAATGAGTATGGCTACAACCTTGCCTGCATAGAAGGAATTGATCTTTCCGCCATCTCTGTTATCGGCTCAAGTGACGGCGCGTCACAGACCCGTGTTGTGCCCTAACTACGCAATCAAGGGAACCTCCGTGGAAACATTGCATTCAAGCGAGTTATCATCCGGCGCGTCTGTCCCTTATCTTGGTTGTTAGGCCTCATGGAGAGTTTCGTGGCTACTGAGATCAAAACTGCGCAAAGTCGCGACGATATCGCACTTTGCTATGCCATCCTTGCTGAGCTAAGGCCACATCTTAGAGAAATGGATTTCGTCACAACCATCAAACGCCTATCTAAGAGCACTGGATTCAAGCTTGCCTATCTAATTGACGGAGATGTTAAGGCTGTTGCAGGATACAGAGTGTCCGAATGGCTTCATTCCGGAAAGTATTTGGAGATTGAAGATT
This sequence comes from Arenimonas sp., assembly GCA_043754555.1. Lineage (GTDB taxonomy): Bacteria > Pseudomonadota > Gammaproteobacteria > Xanthomonadales > Xanthomonadaceae > Arenimonas. Next base: position 31,231 of record JAYUUM010000032.1, read on the forward strand.
TCATTACCAACAGCACGGACAGATCAAAGGGCTACGGTCGTCAGCTCTTCGACTGGCTGGTCGCTCAAGCCAGACTTGAGGGTTGCTGCCAGTTGCGTCTTGTGTCCGGCGTTAAGCGCACAGACGCGCACAGATTCTATGCGAGGCAAGGGATGGTGCACGAGGCCCAATATTTCTCGCTCAACCTGTAGGGCTCGGTGGCGGCAATCGAACGACGTGTAACATCTAGTCACGCCGAAGCCGCTTCGCGGCTCGGATTAATTCAGACGTCAGGAGAGCAAGCTGTGGACCGACCCATCTTTCATTTGTCTTTTCCGGTCTTGGACCTCGATGCGGCAAAGACCTTCTACTGCGATGTACTTGGTGCAACCGTCGGCCGAGACAACGGTAACTAGGCAGATATCGTGCTGTTCGGGCACCAGCTCACGCTACATAACCGGCCGAGCGAGGTCTTGGCTCCTGACCAACGCGGGGTGCGCCACTTCGGCGCCATCCTGTCTTGGCAAGAGTGGGTGTCGCTAGGAGCAAAGCTACAACACAAAGGCTGCGCTTTCCTACGCCCGCCGACCATATCGAACTCTGGCACCGACCAGGAGAATGGCAAGATGCTGCTCTGCGACCCCAGCGACAACTTCATTGAATTCAAGGCTTACCGCAATGTTGCAGCCGTGCTTGGCACTCAGCATGACTTGGCTGAGGCCCAACAATTCATTCAAGCCGAACCCGCTTCGTCGCTTCGTTGAACTGCTTCGTTGCTGGCGCTCCCCTCCCCTCCCGGTTCGCGCGTTGCGGGTCGGCTTAATTCAAGCGTTAGGTCTTTCTTGGAGAGTTCTCAATGGATCGTCGCAATTTCTTGAAAAGCACGGGCGTGTCGTTACTGGCAGCATCTCTGCCTGCACCAATTCTTGCTGCATCGCTTGATGAATCACTAGAGTTGGTTCTTTCCCGTATTGCCGATCAATCCCTTAAAGAAATGGCCAGCCCTGGAATCCAAATTTCCGTATGGAAGAACGGCATTCCCGTAGCAGAAGTAGTGCGTGGAGTAAGCAACCTTGAGACTGCCACTACTGTTACGTCATCCACGATTTTTCGCGCAGGCTCTATAGCCAAACAATTCACAGCAGCTCTAATTGCCAAGCTTCAGGATGAAGGCCGACTTTCAATAAATGATAGCTTGGAGAAACACCTTGGCTTCTTCAAGGGAAAGGAAACACCGACCTTGCTTGAACTGATTCACCACACTGCGGGAGTTCATGATGAGCATGAAGATTGCTTCTCCCAATTGCCCACCACACAATTAGAGCTTGCCAAGAACATCGCGAATCAAAAGCCCCTCTTTGACTTTCCCCCGGGATCCGCGTGGCTCTATGGCAACGCGAACTACATTTTGCTCGGCGCCGTTGTAGAGTCGGTCACAAAGCAATCGTTGGCCAAAACCGCGAGTCAACTTATATTTGAGCCATTAGGACTAACGCATACCGCGTTTGACAATCACTCCGAAGCCGTCAAGAACCGAGCCTCCGGGTACTCGGGGACTGAAATTAGCGAAACACCTTTTGTAAATGCTGATTTCATTCCTATTGAACAGACTGGTGGTGCCGGTGCAATCAGAACAAACGCAGATGATCTGTGTCGGTGGCATCACGCTCTCCTCTACGGAACTTTTTTGTCTACTGAGGCACGCAAAGCTCTCATCGAGCCGGCGAAGCTCAAAGGTGGTAGCCCTATAGCAAAGGGCAGATTCAACCCAAACGACAACAACATGGGGGAAACTAGTTATGGCTACGGACTCATGCTGGATCGCTCAACGAAGAATCATGGAGTCATTGCTATGCATAATGGATTTGTGAGCGGATTTTCAGCGTACCTAGCCACTCATGTACCATCCAGGCTTACTGTGGCTTGCATGTGCAATGCAGATCCAAGCCAAAACCTACCATTTCGGCTGCTGCGCAAAACAGTTTTCTCTAGCTACTTGTGAGAAAAGCCTAACTACGCAATCAAGGGGACAGCCGTGGAAACATTAGATTCAAGCGAGTTATCATCCGGCGCGGCGGTCCCTTATTTTGGTTGTCAGGCCTCATGTGGAGCAGTATCGTGGTAAAGAAGATCTTGTGGCGCTCCCTTATCCTATTCGCGGCTTCTGTTTCTGTTGGCGCTAATGTCGCGTTTATTCTGTGGTGGCATCACATCAGCCTTGCTGAGTGCAGCAACATCAACATCATCATCTCTCACAAAAGGGAGCCTGTTGTCTGTTATCAAGAACTTTGGTTTTTCGGAGACTGGCTTTCCCTAGCTATGGTCGCATTTGTACATTTTGTTCTTTGCTTTACGGTTGCGTGGTTATGGGGCTGGGCAAAGCGCAGGTTCGCGCGCTGAGGCCTTACTACGTGATCAAGGTGAGCTCCGTGGAGATACTGGTTTCTAGGTTCACATCAGGTGCGTCGGCCCGTTGTCTTGGTTGTTAGGCCGAGACCGCACATCAGCGTCTTTATTTTGATTGCAACGCTCATCTCGCCGAACGCTCGTATGCGTTGGTTCAAGGCACACTTCAGGATCTTCGGGAATTGGGGCTCACCTATGGGATCACTTCACTATCTTGTGAGAGCACGCAGGTGAGAACGGCGAGCCAGACGCGCTACTGTTCAACGGCACCATCGTCCACAGGGCACTTCGTCTTGGCGGACTCTGGCGGGCGTCCTCTATCTTTCGGAGATATCTGGCTCTGATGTGTTACTAGTCGTTCAAGCGCACCTTTAGCCGCCGGCGTGTTTGAGTCATAGACTGGCTTTCTCTGGCGACCCGCAGTCCGCCTAAACCGGTGTTAGGCATTATGTCGTCGGCTCTTAGTCAACCACCAATCATTGATTCTGCTCTAGTGCTAGTTTTTGCTCCCGTCAATGATGTAATTGCTTTCAAAGGTGAGATGCATCTTGATGCATAACAATCAGTGGCGGTCTTTATGTGAGCATCGACGAACATCTACTCTCCAATAGTTTCAATGCCCATTCCATCTTCAATATCGACATTGTAGTGAAACGATGCTACAGGGACCTATATTTACTTTGGTACCAATTTCTGCCAATGGTGATACGTGCGCCTTGGGATGTGCCATGGCGCATTTCTATCAAACCAGACGGTCAATAAAAAGTGCTTTCCAACGATTGCTCAGCCCGCCATAAACCGCTTAGCGCCACTTTTACAACGCTTTGCTGACAATCCAGATAACTGACTCTCTTTTGCATATATGATTGCGGACGTCTGTTTTCGTCTTTATGGGGTTTTATCAACGCCACCAATGATGCATCTATTTCACGGCATTTTTTCTCGCCATTTGTGAAGAATCGTATTGCTGACTGCCATTTTCTCTTACCCCGTTAGCAGCCGCCACACTTCTCTGAGCTTGCTGCGGAGCCCCCAAAACATGACCATGGCTGAACCCTGCTTTTTCATTCAAATCTCCGAAAGAAGCTGCGTGAAATTTCTACTTTTCACGCATTCCATTCGAGATCTACTTTCTTCGGAAACTCACTTAGATAGTATCACTTTTGACAGACTGTCATTTCTAACAGGTGATACAGATCAGCGATGTAAATATTGCTTTCACCAGATATTATTCCTAGTCGAATTATAAGATTTTCGGGGGTATTAGAATGGTGATCACAGAAAGACTGAAGCAAACACAAATGACACTTTTTGGGCTTAGCAAACTGGTGGTTTTCGACGATCTTCTTACAACGCATGACTTAAGCAACCTTCATCATGCCTTGCTACAAGCAGGGTATACGAAATCGGCATATGATCGAACGGATACATTTGATGTAAGTCACTGGAGTGCCGACATCGATCTGGAAATCGCTGAATCTATGCCTGTTTATGAGCCCACGATTTTTGCGTTAGAAACATTCAGGCCTGAAAATACTTACAAGCTCTATTCGGCATGTGTAAAGGCATCCAGTTATGGGGACATGCTCTATTCCCACTTTGATTGCGAACCAGCAGCTGGAAATGTGACTGCTACCTGGTATGTTTGCGAAAAGTGGAATCACGAGTGGGGCGGTGAAACTCTATTTTTTGATGACAATAAAGATGCTCGTGCAGTTGTGTCGCCGCGTGCAGGACGTCTTGCCGTATTTGATGGAGACATACTGCACGTTGACAGAGCCCCTAATAGAATCTACTTCAATGCACGGTACACCCTTACACTAAAGTTTCGCTCTTTCAGTGCAAATCTAATCCAATAAATCTATAGGCCATCCCATGCTCGCCCTCCATTTTCATCACGACGATAAATCAGCTTAAAGTTGAGTGGAAATTTCTGGGCATTAAAAAGATGACATTCAATTTCACAATTGCTCATGCCTTAACTCCGTATTTTGTTTTAGCTTCGAGCATGGTCCGACATTTCTCTATCGCAGATTTGTGAATTTGCGAAACTCTTCCTTTTGTAAGACCAAGCAATGATGCAATCTCCACAAAGGGAAGATATTGTTGGTAATGCAGCTTTAATACCATTTTTTCTCGTTCCGGCAATCGTTCAATGACAGCGCCCAATAACTTATCCATCTGATGCTTTTCTACAACCACAGAAACATCCGAGTCGCCCTCAATAAAATCAAAGGAAAGACCTGACTCAATCAGTAGACCAAGCCCGAGACCCGTCACAGCTGAGATCATGTTATCTAATGAGTCTCCCTCAGATGACACATTAAAAGTTTCAAGTCGCTCATAAAGCCTTTCTGCCGCCACATCCCTGTGCGGCGCGTCAGAAAGAAATGATCTCAAGCCATTAAAAACAGCGCCTCTTACTCGTGGCTTGGCGTACGCCATAAAATCTATACCGCGATTCTCGTCATAGCGACTCATTGCTTCTAACAAGCCAATTGTGGCGTTTTGAGCATAATCATTCCAATCCATCTGCGGGATTCGAATGCGCCGATATACTTCCCTTGCCACCGCACGAGACCATGGGACATAGCGAAAAAAAAGTTGCTGATAGGCGCATGGATCCCTGCCCGAACGATGGTCCAACCAAAGCTGCTTTTCTTCCGAAACGACAGTCATTCAATGGGGCCTAAGTCCAATAGCTGCTCACCAGGGCTCTCGAAATTAGTACCCATCCATCAATTAAAATGAACAGTAGTATTTTCAATGGCAAGCTGATCGTCGTCGGCGGCACCATGATCATGCCGAGCGCCATTAAAACTGCTGCCACCACCATATCCACTACAAGAAAAGGCAAGAAAATCAGAAAGCCTATTTGAAAAGCCGTTTTTAATTCGCTAAGCAAGAAAGCGGAAGCCAAATGCGTAAACTTTATATCCTCGATGCGTTCCGGTCTCGGTGCCCGTGCCATTTCAAGAATGGCGGCAAGATCAGACTCTCGTGTTTGACGAACCATGAAGTCGCGAACCGGCGTTGCCCCAAGATCAAGTGCTTGGGTTGCAGTAATTTTTTCCTGCAAGTAGGGCTGCATGGCATTGGTGTTTACCTGATCAATCACGGGCCCCATCGAGAATAGCGTCAGAAAAATCGCAAGCGTTACCAAGACGCTGTTTGGAGGTGTTTGCGGCAACCCCAGTGCATGACGCAACAAAGACAGCACAATGATGATACGGGTGAAAGATGTCAGCCCGATCAGCATTACCGGCAAGATGGACAGCAGACTCAGCAGCACGAAGGTTCGGACAACCGAAGAATAATCCTGCTTGGCGGCCTGATCGAGTACTGCCGAAGCGGCCGGCGATGCCAATGCCGCATCACTCGCGAACATGGCGAACAAGACAAAAATAATCAACGCTATCCAATGCTTGCCACGCAACAACTCACTCATTGCCGACTTCCTTTTCTGCACTTTTTTTGACAAGTTGAACCTGCATGCTAGATTCGGCGAGCAGGTACACGTCGTCGTCGCTGCCAATCCGGTACAGCGTTGTCTTCTCGCTAACGCGCTGCACTTCCAGCACCAGTATTTTCTTTTTATCGCTCTGTGCCTGGGGTTTCGGTCCGACCCAGCGGTCCAGCCAACCCTGGCGACGCGCAAACCATGCGAGTGCCGCAAATATGGCAACGAGCAACAAAGTGGTTACCAGTAGGCCAAACACTTCCGGCGTATTGGTAATTCCTTCCTTCCGAAAAGGAATGGGTTGTTTGCTGGTTGTGGTTACCGGCACCGGTTTTGAATCCACCGGCTCCGCTACCGCAGCGGAAGTCGCTGTCATGTCAGTTCCGTGATCCTGATGCCGAAATTGTCTTCGACTGCCACAAGCTCGCCGCGTGCAACCGATTTTCCATTGAGTTGCAATGTGATCGGCATATCCAGCGATTCGTTCATTTCGAGGACTTCGCCTTTTTTCAGTGCGAATAATTTGTCGATACTGATCGATACGCTTCCAAGAAGCGCGGTCAGCGTTACCGGTACGTGACCAATCAAACTCATGTCTTTGCTGACGAGGGGATTTCCGGTCGGTACGCCTTCCGATGCCGAAGGTAGATCCAAAGGGTTAACTGTTTTTTTGTTCATTGCATAATTCTCTAACTTTAAGGAGTATCAACCTGCACTGCTCGCTGTAATCCTTTGCGAACAAGACGCACATTGGCTATGTGCCGCATATCGGGATGCGTCAACTGAAAAACGGAATCAATGGAAGTGTTGGACAACAGCACATCGCCTACCTGGAGCCCGATGGTGTCGGCAAGTTTGGTGGCACCCAGATCCAGCGAGACATTCAACTCGATTTTTTCATTGCCGAAGGCTGTATCTCGAGAAGCCAATGGCTCCAAGCTGATTGGTTTACCTGATACTAGGCTGTCTACAAGATCCGCATCAAGAATTATATAAGCTGAAAAACCCGTTCCTCTTAGTGAAAAGAGCTTGTGACCGAAACGCGAATGAAAAACTTCATCGGAAGGCGGAGATCCCTCTTGAATATCCAGATCCAAAACATTAACTGCCGCCCATTGTGCTAACAATGCCTTTAGAGCACGGTCGCCAATACGACGCCCAAGCTGCAAGACATCGTCCATGCTGGCCTTGGATAACAAGCCGCCCAAACTTTCAAGATGAATTGCAGGAGCGCCGACACGCAGCACTCCTTTTTCCGTATTTAGCTGCAGCCATTTAAGCGGTGCTGCCGGTTTATAGGCACCGGCAACAAGTGGCTGCAAAACCAAATACTCGGGCTCAACACTCCAGGCGTCGAGCCAGCGCTTCAGTTCAAGATTCAGCCGTTCGAATAAAGCCTCATGCCGACGACGGCTATGCCAACGAAGGCGACGAAAATGCATTAGCCGCCCCGCGTACTGTTATAGAGTGTCTCGATCATTTCGTTGCTGACGGTCATGACCCGCGAACTCGCCTGGTAGCCACGTTGAATGATGATCATGTCGGCAAACTCCTGAGTAAGATCTACGTTTGCCAATTCAAGGCTTCCACCCGCTATCTTTCCAAAGATACCTTCGCCTGGCCTGCCAAGTTGCCTCTGCTGCACACTTGAGCCGGCAATCAATCTTCCACCAATTAATTCCATTGAACTTTCGTTAGGAAAGGATGCCAGCGCCAGCCGAGGGCCCTGTCTTTTTTCGCTGGCCGAGTAAACTAATTGCATAACACCTTCGGTATCGAATGACAGATCGGTAACACCCAAAAGTGGACGCCCGTTAGTAACCTGACCTCCCAAGTTATTAGTTATTCCGGTCAAACTCGTTGTGCCATTAAACGCACCTGGCGTGCCGAAGTTCAGCGTTACTGTCTGCGCGGCACCTTGATAAGTTAAATTTAATGCAACCGTATTGAAGCCTGCTAACGGTGTCCCGGCCGTTGCAGAATTGGTTGTATCGAACCGAACCGAACTACCTGCAGTACTGACCACTGCGCCAGTTTCGTCCGTGACTGTTACCTGATAGATGCCCGGGGCAGTATTGGTTAACGTGGTGGTTAAAGTGTGTACATTGCCCGATGCATCATAGATTCGAAGCGCTGCCAATGTTAGCGTTGGCGTCGCAGGAACAATATTTCCGGACATTCTAATAGCTGTCGTTGCTGCGGGCGGAATGGTGCGATAAGTATCGTAATCGATATTGGATAAGTTGCCTGCTGCATCGATTGCCATAACTTCATATCCGGTTACGCTATCGGCCAGAACGTTATCTGTATTGAAGCGGAACTGTCCCGCTCGAGTGTAGTAAAGATTGCCAGCATCGTCACGCAGCACGTAGAACCCATTGCCATCGATGGCAACATCGGTCGGGTTTCCGGTCTGTCTTATGTCACCACCACCGGTACGCAACCCTTCTCCCGAAACTCTCGTACCACGACTACCATTTATATTTTCAAAAAATGTGTCGCTACCGCGAAAACCCGGCGTATTCATATTTGAAATGTTGTTACTAACGGTATCTAGGCTTCTTGAAAAGCTGAATAGCCCTGAAAGGCTGTTGAATAGTGCTTGAAACATAATCTGTTCTCCAATTATGGTTTGACGAGACTTACTTGCGATAGACGAACTTTGGTTAACACCTGACCTGATGTGGTCAGAAGAGTGAGTTCGGGCCCTGAATTTGTGAATTTGACCGCCGTGACGGCCCCTATGTTTGCAGTTCCTTGCCCGACGATTTCTACTGTTTTATTCAACAAAGCCAGGGCTTGGGCAGAAGAATTCATAACCAGCAACCCCTCCGTGTTCTGACTTGTTTGGCGCGTCTGTTCCAGGTTCGAGAATTGCGCTAATTGCGCCAGAAATTCGCGGTTATCGACCGGCTCAAGAGGATCCTGAAATTGCAATTGCGACAGAAATAATTTTATAAAATCATCTTGATCGATTGTGTTCTGTCTGGTGGTATTTGGATTAGCCGGATTAAGGATGGTGCCGATAGCATCTACTGGCATAAATTTCTCTTTCGTAAGTGTTATGAATGTGAGTTAGTGCGCCAAACTTCGTTTCCATTGAGCATGACCCGGCGCAAGGAAAAACCCTGTTGTTCCGCGAAACAACGCAAAGCTTCAACTAGTGTTCCGGTGTCAGCAGGCTCTAACTGGTAATCGCGCACCCAGGCCGTGGTCGCATCGTTATCGGCCAGCCAATGCAAAGCGCGGTGTGGCCAAATGACGAAGGATGCACGTGAATCAGTAAGATGAATACGAGCGTTATCAATAGCGCCCGCACGCGTTGAGGCTGCCTCTGCCATCCGGTAGAATTGCAAAGCCTTTTCCGATCCAAGATGTCCGAACACTGACGAATTCTTCGGAACACCCGGCAATTGATTGCGATCGCCCGGATTTACTAAAGCAGCCTGATCTGACACCGTCAAAACATTTTTTGCATCTTCAATACCTTGTAATCGTCTGTCTGTGAATTGATAGGAAAGAGCAGCATTGGCTTGCAAGCGCCAAGGTATCGTCAGTAATTCAACATCGGCATCCACAACACCTGAGAATTTATTGCTCCTGGCAGGCAGATTGAACATAGCGAGTGGTAACAAAGCTGTTACTTTTGCATCCGTAACTTCATCTGCATTCACACTAATTTTTTTGACATCCGCTGTAGCTGGTCCTGCTGCGACTAGAGCATCGCCTAAGGAGAGGAATTCAATTAGCGCTCCTGTAGCAATTGGCTCTAGCTGGAGGTCTGATGCAATCATCTGTAAATTCAAGTCAATCGGGATGTTCTTATCACTACAAGGAACTGGCAAATATCTGGTTCCGTTATTGTCCGCTGAGTTCGAGCTCGCATCCTGTAACAATCTTGGTGAAGACTGCTGTCCTGTCAGCGCTGGCCTAGAAAGTCCATTCAGCATCCGACTAAAATCCTCCGTCCCCTTTGTCTTGCCTGTTGATGAATTTATATTCAACAGTGCTGAAGATGCTGCGGCATTATCAAAACATTTAATCATGGGCTCGTTCTCTGTTATTCAACCAAACATCACTTATCTGATCAAACTGGCGTTTTTCGATTTCGTTATCTACTTGTTTTTTCTGTCTAAGCTCACGCTGTTCCGAAACTTTGGTGTTAGACGCAGCCGCTATCATTCTTATTTGCGCAGTCTGCGTAGCTTCTTCGGCTGTTTTTACTTCTAGCTTTAATTTATCTGCTTGCAACATGGCATGGTGCTCGTGTTCGAGCACGGCACTATAAAGCGCGAGGTCCAAGCCGCCATCCGCCTGCTTCTGTGCTTTCCACTGCCCGAGTTGCTCAATGGCAACGGTGGCCTTATCGTGTTTGTCAGTCGCTTCATTCTGCTCATGAATTGCATGACGCAATACGCCATTAGCGAGCTCTTCGCGGAATTGATTCAGGCGAACCAGTCTTTGCATTTTATTCGGGCGCGCACTCATGCGCGCACCTCGTTAGTGCGAAGCGTGCGCTGCAATTGTTGATAAGCGTCGGATCGACGGAAATGCTCATCCGGCTTCTGGGTTAAAACAGAGTCTAAAGCTGGCTTGATATCGACGGCTTCATCGAGTAATACATTCACGCCTCGCTGATGCGCTCCAAGCTCAACCAAATCTCGCGAGCCTTCATAAGTTGCCAACAAGCGCTTCGCGTCTCGCGCCGTTTGTTCTTGATCGGGTGTTGCCAAATGGCTCATCAAGCGGCTCGTACTCTGCAACATATCAATCGCTGGATGGTGACCGCGTGCCGCCAACTCGCGCGTCAATACGATATGACCATCAAGAATGGCGCGCATATGATCGGTGATCGGCTCATTCATATCATCGCCTTCTACCAAGACGCTATAGACCGCCGATATTGCACCGCTGCCGGTCATGCGCCCACAGCGTTCCAGCACCCGTGGCATCAAGGCAAAAACCGAAGGGGTGTAACCTCTGAATGTAGGCGGCTCGCCAATGGCCAGACCAATCTCGCGTTGAGCCATTGCAAAGCGCGTCATCGAATCAACAATCAATAAAACCGATTTGCCTTGATCACGAAAGTATTCGGCAATCGCATGTGCTGCATGTACTGCATGCGTTCTTACCAAGGCAGGTTGGTCCGCCGTTGCCGCCATTACCACAGCGCGCTTGAGGCCTTCTTTGCCGAGGGAGTTCCTAATAAAATCACCAACTTCGCGACCACGCTCACCGACTAAGGCCAAGACAGTAACGTCAGCAGTAACGTGACGTGCGAGCATGCCAAGCAAAGTACTTTTACCCACGCCACTGCCAGCAAAAACACCCACACGTTGCCCAACCCCTAGAGTCAGCATGGTGTCAATCGCACGAATTCCGGTTTCAAGTACTTGTGTAATTTCTTCACGCGCCATGGGATTAATCGGCTCGCGGTACAAAGGGTATTCTTCGGTTAAATCTAACTCGCCTTCATCGTCGATTGGCTTGCTAAAAGCATCGACTACACGTCCAAGCAACGCATCGCCCACCGGAATAGACAGGCTGCGACCGGTTGCTCTTACTAAACTATCGGCAAAAATGCCGTGCACATTGCCATAAGGCATTAACAAAATACGATCTTGCCTAAAGCCGACGACTTCTGCTTGCACTGGCTCGCGATCGTCTTCGGTAAATAATTCGCAGAGCTCTCCCAGATGTGCATCCGGACCGATTGATTCGATTACCAAACCATTAAATGCCACAAGCCGCCCATAGCGATGCGCTAGATCAATTTTCTGCACAGCATTAATGAGTTTGCCTGAGAGCGACATTACATCTGTCCTCGATGGTCGTTAAGTCCTGATAAAAATGCTTTTTTCAAAGCCTCAAGTCGCACATCAATCCCGCAATCAAATTGACCTCGCGTTGTTTCGATAATGCATTGGCCCGATTGAAGTCGACGGTCCACTTCTATCGCTACGCCAATATTTGTCGATTCAAACATCAATCTATCGGCTTCACTCACGCGCAGTGTTGCAACACCATGACCATATTCGTTGGCCACGACAGCTGCAAGTTCGGCGACGAGACTACGATCGGCGGCTTTATCTCCCAGCAGGCGAATTACGGAGGCAAAGGCTACTTCGACCGCTATCGCTTCCGCTTCATTGGCATGCTGCTCGACAGATGCTTTTACGTTGGTGATATGTTTCTGAAACAACTCTTGTTGCGCCTTCAGCTCGGCAACGGCTTTCTGATGAGCTTGCGTCAAACGCGTTTCAATTTCTTCTACCCGTTTTTGAATTTCCTGATCGGCATTTTTACGACCTTCCGATAAGCCACGCTCACGCGCCTGATCAAAAAGCTGGGTCTGATGATCTTGCACGCGCTTGTTTTCACCAAGACCTGTATCGGCCATGGACGTGACATCGGATTCCTGCTGACCCAATAATCTTCTATGGGTGTCAGCTTGTAGCAAGTCCGCGCTTAAGCGTTGCATAAAATATTCTTCCTTTTTCTCAAGCCGCTGCCGCAACGGAATCGGCAGCTTCCGATAACAAAGCTTCTTTCAGCTTTTCCGGCAGGCGCGGCACCATGGCTACGGCGAACTGAACACGCTTGGCATGTTGGTTATCTAGCAAGGCGAGTAAGAATTTCGGATCAACCGCTGAGTTGGCAACAAACAATCTTGCCGTCCAGTCATCGGGTAGGGCAGTAGCAAGGGCAATAATCACATCAACTGATAATGAAGAATGCGCAGTCAAGCCGCGTATTTCGTCCGCGAGCACTTTGCCGATGATCTCATCATCATTCCAGCCATTCGCCACAATTTGAGCGATTAATGGCTTTAGCCCGCGCGAGACGTCTGTCGGCAAAGCTGCAAGTAATTTATGCTGATCCTCACTTGGCAAAGAAGCGAGATACAAAGCAGCCTTGCGTTGTCCAGACGATGTCATACCTTGGCTCCGTCTTCGGCGAGCCAACTACGTAGTTTGAGCAAGACGGCATCGCGTTCTTCGGGACGTAACTTTTTCGGTGATGATCTAAATACGAGAGCCAGCACCCAGCCAACAATCAAAAATCCGACGGCAACAGCCGCGAGCATGATCCATGGAATGTTGAATTGCGCAGACTTTGCTTCCATGGTTGCAGGTGCCAATGAGTCGAACGATTCATCAGAATTGAGCAGTGGATTATTCTCGAGAGCACTACTTTCTTTCGTGCTGGCATTGACTGCGGTGATCTCAAGGCGATCACCGCGTTCCAAATCAAGCCCGGCCGCAACAAACACAAGTTTACGCAAGCGTTCCAATTCCGAAGCATTCAAACTCGGCGGTACCAAGACGGCAACAGACAATCTTTCTACCTGTCCAGTTGCGCGCGAAATCTCCTCTTTTTCGGTACCATGAGCATACTCGAATTCATCTTGCTGGGTCTGTCCCGCTGTGTTCTCTGCTGTCGCTGCACCACCAGTCTTGCTCGCACGTTTGCGCACAAGCAATCCATTTCCATCTTGTCCCTGTGAAATTAAGCGCTCGCTGACTTTATGCACTTTGTCAAAATTCATGCGTGCATCGACCGAGACGCGGAATGATTGCAGGTGAAATACTTGACTCAGCATGTTGCTAACACGCTCCTGCACTCTTGCCTCGTAGCCGCTTTGTTCTTCGTTTTGTGCCATCAAACCATCTTGGCTTGATGCACTGGCACCGCCCTGCAATACACCCGATGGCCCGAGCACCACGACGGCATTCGGAGTCAATCCTTCAACAGCTGAAGCCACCAGATTGCGTATTCCACCCACCTGTTGTGGCGTGATCGCTCCACCTGGCTGCATGCCGACGGTGACCGATGCTTTTGAGGTGTCGTCCTGTCCAACGAATAACCCGGGGCGGCGAATAGTTAAATGAACGCGAACCGATTGCACACCCGGCAAGGTGGCGATGCTGCGTTCAAGTTCACCTTGAATGGCACGTTGGTAATTTACCCGTTGAGCAAATTCGGTAACGCCAAAATCGGCATCGTTGAATAATTCAAACCCGACATGGCCACCGCTGGGCACGCCTGCCGAAACCAGCTTCATGCGGGTGTCGTAGACTTGATCGGCAGGCACTTCAATGGCCGTTCCGTCGCTTGAAAAGCGATAAGGCACTTTCCATTCAGCCAGCGCCTTGGTGACGTCGGCAGCATCGGTTTCTTTCAAATTACCGAACAGTAATTGATAGCTAGGTGAAAACACCCACCATAATGCCGCCGCCATCGCCAGCAGAATCACAATGCCGCCGATGATCAAACCGGTGCGCGCCAATTTGGAGAATGAGTTTTGGAAATCTGATAACACTGTCATTTCATTTATGCCTTAGAGCTGCATGCGCATCAGCTCTTGATAAGCCTCAACGCAGCGATTGCGAACTTCCACCATGAACATAAGGTTCATGCGTGCCTCTTCCATTGAAATCATCACGTCGTGTACCGCAACTTCTTTACCTGCGGCCATGGCGCGTATTTGTTGATCTGCCACTTTCAAACTCGAGTCGAGTTTGCTGACACCTTCACCCAGCATCTGGCTGAAATCAGTCGCATTCGTCGTTTGCGGCTGTGTAATATTTGGCAGCACGTTAATGCCGACGGCGCTAATAGGTTCGATCATTATTTCGCTCCAATTTCGATGGCTTTCATTGTCATGCCGCGCAACAAATTAAACGCGCGCACATTGGCTTCGTAGCCTCGGCTGGCGGTCATCAACGTTGTCATTTCTTGCACGAGATCGGTTGCCGGGTAATGCACCATGCCCTGTGCATCAGCCATCGGATGACCCGGATCATGTACTGCGCGTGTTGCTGCATTTGTCTGATTCACTTGAACCAGATTGCCCGCTACGTACTGACCAAAACTCTGGGATTTGTTTAATACTTCTGCCCGAACAGGGCTCACATTCTTAGCCAATGGCATATTAGCCGCTGCAATATTCTTGCTGGCCGCTTCCATTCTTAAGCGCTCATATGCCAAGCCTGCGCGGCTGGCTTCCATGATGGCATCAATCGACATAATTAATTTCTCCCTGCGACGGCAAGACGCATCAAGCCGAAATGACGATTCAGCGATTCGGTCAATGCCTGGTATTTAAGATTGGCAGATGCCATATCGGCCACTTCTTCATCGAGATTGATAGCACCCGAAAAGGTATCTGCTTTTTCGGTAAATGCTGGATTCGACGCAGCTTCCGAAAGCATGCCAATAAGACTGTCTTTATCCACACCCGACAGTGATACCACCTGCTCCAACAAACCCTGAGTATGAGCAAAGTCTAAGTGCACGGCTTTTGCTCCGGGAGTATTGGACTTTGAAATATTCTGGCTCGCGTACTCGGCACGAATTTGATTCATGCTCATCGCCAAACGCACCGCTTCGGTTGTAATGTCGCTTCCACTCATCGCATCATTCCTTATTGAATTACTAATTCGCCATCCAGGGCACCGGCAGCCTTGATGGATTGAAGTACGGCAATCACGTCACGTGTTGGCAAGCGGATACTGCGCAATGCAGCAAGCAAATCTGCCACCGTGGCGCCTTCAGGCACTCCGACCAAAGGTGCGGGGCCTTCAAGTACTTTTATCTTGGTACTTGGCACGACTGCGGTTTGTATTCCACTCGACGGCCTGACCAGTACGCCACCGGGTTGCGACACGTTGTATTCGGTTGAAATCTCGACACGCAAATCGCCTTGCGAAATACTCACACGACCTAAACGCACGTCACCACCAGCGACTACCGTGCCTGTACGTTCATTCACGACAACACGTGCTTTCCGTTCCGGCCTTACCTGGACGTTTTCTATACGGGCAATTTCTGCCACGACATTTTCAGGTGCTGACGAATACGACACGGTAATTTTTCCCGCATGCTCGGCACGGGCATTGATGCCAGGCAATGAAGATTGCAGCGCCGAGACAATGCGATTGGCCATCGTAAAATCAGGTTCATTCAACAAAATACTTAATTGCTGTCCGCTCCCGACAATACTGATCGGCGGCGCTTGCTCGACCGTTGCGCCAGATGGCACAACACCCACCGTAGGATGATTTTTTTGAACCGAAGAAGTGGGGCCTTCAAATTGATACCCGCCAACGGAAATCGCACCTTGTGCAATCGCATACAGGCGACCATCAGGACCCATCAATGGGGTCAGCATCAATGTCCCGCCATTAAGACTGCGGGCATCACCCGAAGATGACACTTGAACATCGAGTGGCTGACCCGGCTCTGCGAAGGCAGGTAATTTTGCGGTGACAATAACTGCTGCGACGTTTCGGCTCGACAGATCTTCCATCGATACATTGACGCCGTAAGTACGAAGCGTATTGGCAACCGATTGCAAGGTCGCACGATTACGAGCACTGTCGCCCGAACCAGAAAGTCCGAACACCAGGCCATAACCGGTCAAAGGGTTTTCACGCACGCCTGCTACGCGAGCAATTTCTTTCAGACGAACGTTGTTCGCTTGTTGTGCCAAGAGTGGATTGGCCAGCAGAACTAGAAATAAAAGCGCTATCTTTTTCATAGCAGCCCCAGCCAGGTGAATACACGCGATATCAAACTTTTTCTTTGCGCTTCACTGACGATGCCCTCGCCTGCCAGTGAAACCTGGGCATCGGCAATGCGGGTTGACCAGACAATATTGCCAGCGGAAATATCTTCCGGACGCACCAAACCACTCAGGGTAATTTTTTGCTGTTCTTTATTGACCTCAAGAATCTGCGTGCCGCTGATGCGCATTAAGCCATTGGCTTCCACGGCTTCAACTCTAACTGTGAGTTGGGCACGAAGTTCACCGATTCGACTGGTCTGAGCCGCACCTTTGGACTTGCCCTGCAAAACAATGCTGCCATTGTAGTTAGTTGATGGCGTGCTTAAATCGGCAGCAAAACCGCTAGAGCGATCCGAATCGGTGGCCGCTTGCGAACGCGCACGTGTCGTTTCGAGCACATACACCGTCAAGATATCGCCTACACGATAAGCACGCTGATCCGCAGCCGGGCCACGGAATGAGGCTGGATTAATCAAGCTTTGGCTCGATTGTGCATACGCTAGCGTTGCGACAGACAAGCTGAGCAACACTGCCGTGACACGAAAAATAAGTTTAGTTTTCAATGACCACCACCTGTTTGGAAACCACACGCGCACGCACCGGTTGGGCGGCATTCGTGGGTAATACTTGAATCATCTGGCCAACGTCGGCATCACCGAGCGCACGACCTGCAACCGACAAATGTACAGAGCCATTATTTGTTTCTACTCGCACTAGCTGTTGAGCCTGAATTGTCGGAATCAATTCAAAATCATCCGCCTGTATTGCATGACCCATACTGACTGCACGTTTCAGACGCATACCCGAAAAAATATCCAGCGAGGTAATGGCCTTGCCTTTTGTCCTTGCCAAATCAATTTGTCCAGCTTTGACACTAAGCTGCTCGGTGAGAACTGCCTTGTTGTGATTTTTTGTATACACAAGCCCGGCATGAGGCGCCGTCACCGAAAACCAGACAGTGACTGTCGATATTGCTTTGTCGGCCACAAAAACCTGTACCGGAATACCAATGCGAGGTCGCAACCAGCCGGACTTCGGAGCGCTAACTTTTATCGTTGACTGCCGATCATTACTCAACTGCACATCGTTGATATGTCCCACCAACGTAAACCGTGCCGGAATATTTTCTTCCTTGGCTTTCGTTTCCAGCCACTGTGCTGCAGCCGCAGTAATATCTGCTGCTGGAACGCGTGCGCGTTCGCTTGCCAATACCGGCAATACAAATAACACGAGCGCAAAGGTGAGTAGAAATTTCATCTTCAATTAACGACGCAGATTATTGATGGTTTCTAGGATTTGATCCGCCGCTTGCAGAACACGGGCGTTCAATTGGTAAGCGCGTTGCGCCATGACCAGGTTCGTCATTTCGTCGATTAAGTCGACATTGGCCAATTCCAGATAACCCTGCTGCAATCTGCCGACGCCTATATCACCGGGCTTGCCGAAACTGGGAGCCCCGGAACTCTCCGTGGCTGTAAACATATTTCCGCCGACGGTCTGCAGAGCATCGCTGGCGGCAAAAGTGGTGAGCTCGATGGCACCAATTTGCGAGCGCCCGCTATCATTGCCGAGGCGGGCGCTGATCTCGCCAGTCTGCGAAATTCTTAGACCAATTGCATCGGGTGGAATCTGGATGCCCTGCGAAAGACGCATACCATTGACCGACACCAGATAACCTTCCTGATCAATGCGGAATTGACCGGCACGGGTATACAGCTTCTCGCCTTCGGCATTTTCAAGTTCAAAAAAACCGTTGCCTTCAATGGCGAGATCCGTCACGTTGGTGTATTCCGAGACACTTTGTGTCGGTCGCGTTTCGCCCGGACTGAATACTGACATGGTGGACAAGATGCGTGTGCCGCCACCGCTAAATTGCGGATTAGTCGCGTTCTGCACTTCACCGTTGATGCCTGAAATTTCCGCGAAATTTACCCGGCTTTTCTTGAAACCAGGCGTCTGCATGTTGGCTACATTATTCGAAATCACGTCAATCTGTTCTTGCTGACTGCGAAGACCCGTCGCAGAAATATATAGTGCGTCAATCATTGTATTGCTCCCTTAATTTTCGCCGATGCGGTTGATGCCTGTTTCCATGGCTTTGTCATAAACTGAAATGGCACGCTGCAAGGACTCCACATGCCGCGTAAGTTCCATCAGACGGATAGACTCATCGGCTGCATCGACATTCGCGTGTTCAACAGCGCCTTGTTGAACAGCACCCTTCCATTCGGTCAATTTGCCTTTGTAGCGAAAGGCGCCATCGAGCGGGATCAATTGCGTGGCATCTTCTATGTCCACCAGCTTTAACTTGCCCAGCAAACGGTCCTTCGCCCAAAGCTGGCCTTTGTCATCAATACGTACCGATGTATCGGTCAGAATAATTTCACCGGCCTCGGTCAGCACCTTGTCGCCCTGGCCATTCACCAGACGGCTTTCTGCATCCAAGCGAAAGTTACCTGCACGCGACAACAGCGTTTCGCCATTGCGTTCGATACTGAAAAAGCCTTTGCCACGCAAGGCCAGATCAAATGTGCCGCTGGTATTGGAAAGTGCACCGTCAGTCATATCATAGGCAACCGTGGTGCCGCCACTTCCCACCTGCGATTGAAAGCTCGGCAACGTTCTTTCTGCACGAAATCCCGGTGTATTGATGTTTGCAATATTGTGGCTAATGGTATTGAGCGTGCTGATATCGGCACTCAAGGATCGGCTTATGGATTGAATGGTATCGGTCATTTTTTTCTCATTGTGTTGCAGTCATGCCGACTGCTGCAAAAGATCGAACAACAGCCGTCGTCGGTACTTCGTTCAAGCCCACGACTGACACATAAGGTAAAGAGCGCTGAACCAGGCTACGCAATGGACGGCGTATCGGCGAAGGGCACAACAACACCGGCTGCAAACTTTTTCCCATCATGGTTTCGGCTTGTCGTGCCAGATTTTTTATAAACGTATCCAGCTGGGCCATTTCGGAGAACATCGGCGATTTGTTTTCGGTGCTTCGCAAATTCCCCAGCAAGCTTCGTTCAACATCGGGCGACAGCGTCAGAACATGCATCTCGCCTCGCGCATCGCTAAGTTTTTGACAAATGCTCGATCCTAATTTTTCACGCACGCGTTCTGCCAAATCTTCGGCTGATTTAGTCGTCTTGCCTGCATCAACTAGGGCTTCGAGTACCGCTTCCATATTGCGAATATTCACTTGCTCTTTGAGCAGGAGTTGCAACACTTTCTGAATTTCGGAAAATGACAGAACATTCGGAACCAGCTCGTCAATCAACGAGCCATGCTGCTCGCGGATACGATTCACCAGTCGCTCAGTTTCCGCACGTGTCAACAAATCGGGCGCATAGCGTTTGATAATTTCACCAAAATGCGTCATCAATACGGTGTCTGGATCAACAAGGGTGTAGCCTGCGCTGCGTGCATATTGCCGCTGATCCTTTTCTATCCACAGTGCCGGCAAGCCATAAGCGGGATCCTGCGTTTCAACGCCGTCCAGTTTTGGCCGTTGTCCGCCGGGATTAATTGCAAGGATTCGATCTGTTTGCAACTCACCTGCACCAACGCGATTACCTTGCACCAGCAACTCGTAATTATTTTCCAGCAGGTCTACCCGCGGACCCAGATGTACCTTGGGCAAAATAAAGCCGTAATCCTGGGCGAATTGCCGACGCAAATTAGAAATGCGATCACTAAAATCCGAACCTTCGCCCAACAAGGCACCGGCCAGAGCGGAACTCAGGCTGACTTCAATCGGCTCAATCCGCATGAGCTGCTGCAACTCGTCTTGGGGTTTTGCTTTTTTATCTTCGATGGCTTCGGACGCTTCCACATCCTTGTCTGCGCCCTTGCGCGAGATGTAGAACACCATTGCCGCCACACCAATTAATACCAGAAGCACGGGGAATGCCGGAAAGCCTGGCATTAGCATCATAGCCAGCAAGGCAATCGCCACGACCACAAGGGCACGCGGATTGGACAATACCTGCCTTGGAATTTCCTTGCTAAGCTGTGCATCGGCGGCGGCGCGAGTAATCAGAATACCGGTCGCAACCGCAATAACCAGCGATGGAATTTGGGTGACGATGCCGTCACCAATCGTCAATAGCGTGAAGCGCTGAACGGCTTCGGCCCATGGCATCCCCATCTGTGCAATACCCACCGCGAGTCCGGCAGTAATATTGATCAAAATGATGATGATGCCGGCAATGGCATCACCTTTCACGAACTTGGTAGCACCGTCCATTGCGCCGTAAAAGCTGGCTTCTTTTTCGACCATGGCGCGACGACGACGGGCTTCATGCTCGTCAATCAAGCCCATATTCATATCGGCATCAATACTCATTTGCTTGCCGGGCATGCTGTCGAGCGTAAACCGTGCCGCAACTTCGGCAACACGCTGGGCACCATTGGTCACCACAACGTACTGCACAACAACCAGAATAAGAAACACCACCAGGCCAACGACATAATTACCGCCGACCATGAAAGAACCAATCGCGTTGATGACGCGACCTGCATCGCCACCTTCCAGAATCAGACGCGTGGCCGATACGTTCAAGGCCAAGCGGAACAGCGTTGCCAGCAACAAAATGGTGGGGAAAGTGGAAAACTGTAGTGGTGTTTCCGTGAAAAACGTTGCCAGCAGAATCAACAACGCAAGGGTGATGTTCACCACCAGCAGAAAATCAAGAAAGGGCGAAGGAATCGGCGTGAACAGTACCATCAGAATACTGATCATCAGCCCGACCAGAGCCAGATCACGTTTACCGGACCACAGCTGCATCATGAGTTCTTTCATAATGCTGCCACCGTTTTTTTCTGGCTAAACAACCAACGATAAATCGGCGCCAGCTTGGCATAGAGCTTTTCCGGCACCGGCGAATCGATTTCGCATTCGCGATAAAGCGCACGCGCCAGTAAAGGTGAGCGCATTATTGGCACCCCGTTACGGCTTGCTACCTCGCGAATGCGTGCACTCAGGAATCCGGCGCCTTTCGCCAGGATGATCGGGGCTCGCATCGTCGCCGGGCGATACTGTATTGCCACGGCAAAATGGGTCGGATTGGTAATAATCACGTCAGCTTCCGCCGCCTTGTTTACAGCGCGTGCTTTTTTCAGCAAATCGCGAATTAGGCGTTTTTGTTTTGATTTGACTTCGGGGTCGCCATCACGACTTTTATACTCGTCTCGCAAATCGCGACGACTCATGCGCATCTTCTTCATGTAGTCGCGCCGCGTCATCAGAAAATCCAGGATTGCGCTGAGGCCGATAATGAGCAACACATAAAGCGAGGCTTTGGTAAATGCTTTCAAGGCCAGCATCGGGATGTACTGCGGCGAAGTTGCCGCGACACTCTCTACTAGCTCCTGCATCTGGCCATAAACGACGTAACACAGAATCCCCAGCATGACCATTTTCAAAAACATCTTGCCCAGCTCCCAGAGCGTTTTCATCGAGAACAAGCGCTTTACCGTTTGCATCGGATTAAGACGTTTGAAATCAGGCGTAATGGGGTGTGTTGAAAAAATGGGTCCGGTTTGCATTACGTTCACGACAATCGAAACCACGATCAATGCCAGTGCAAGTGGTGTCAACGATTGCAATACCGGGAAATAGGTTTCCTGAAACCATGCCAGGAGCCCTTTCCCTATCATGGGCTTGGCGCCCGCCAGTGAAAGGGTTTGTTGCGTAGCCTGGGCGAGTGACTGCATTACCCAGCTAGCCGTCATCGCAATGGTCACCGCGAAAGCCATCATGACGGCGGTGCCGGTGACATCGGCACTTTTGGCGACTTCGCCTCGCTTGCGCGCTTCCTCAAGCTTGTAGGAGGTCGGCTCTTCGGTTTTGTCTTGATCTTCAGTCGCCATAAGTCAGGTTCCGAAAACCGCAGGTACACGCGCGAACGCTTCCTGATAGAGCCGACCAATCAAGGTTGGAAAAAAAGGCAGTGTCATTGCCAATAACAGAAATGCGATGGCAACCTTGAGCGGCAGCGCCAGAAAATAGACGTTTGCCTGTGGCATAGAACGCGTGGCATAGGCAACGCCGATGTCCACCGCGAACAGCCCCAGAATGACCGGCGCCATAATGCTGAGCCCTAGCAAAAAACTGCTGCCAACCATCAAAAGAAATGCATCAAAATCCAGATGGATGCTCATTGCACCCAGTGGCATTACTTGCACGCTGGCCGTCAGCATCTGAAATAAAAGCAAATGCAGATCAAGCGTAAAAAACAAAATGACTGCTGCCAGCATGACAATAGTGCCAAGCATGGATTCAGGTTCGTGCTGGCCTGCCGGATTGAATAATGCAGCAGCACTCAAACCAGCTTGCATGTCCGCTAGACGTGCCGATAGCCCAATGGCAGCATTGGGCAACATAACGGCAAGAGCGAACGTAAGCCCGAGTAATAATTCTCCCGCGCAGGCCAATACTAGACCCATCGGCTGATGCCACGCATCGCGAAACGCAATCAGCGGCGATGACAACAGCGTTAACCAAGTAAGTGCAAACAGCAGAGCTATCCTCACCGTGCCAGGAGCCCAACTAAACGGGGTCAGCGACGGAATTACCATGACCGGTAAATAGCGCAAGGAGGCAAACAGGCCCATTAGCGCCAGCGTTTGCAATTCGGTTAGGATATTCACAGCGATGCGGCCGTTTCAAACAAGTGTTTTGCTAATTCAACCAGTGTGGCCATCATCCAGCCGCCCAGTACGATGCAGATAAGTGCAACCACAATCAGTTTCGGCACGAAGGTGAGGGTCATTTCCTGAATTTGCGTTACTACTTGCAGGATAGAAATCAACAAGCCGACCACCAGCGTTATGATCAAAAACGGCGCAGAAATTTTAATGGCAGCCATCAAAGCCTCTGTCAAAAAACGCATGGCAGTATCGGCGTCCATGTCAGATGGCTTTTTGTGTAAAGCGTGCACGCAAATTTTTCGCAAACTCGCGAACATCCACATTCATAGGCAATTTTGTCTGATGCAACAGATCCGCCAATTGCGAATCGGCTTCATTGAACTGGCCGGCATCTGCCAGCAACAAGGTTCTAGCGTAGTGCGCTGTTACGCATTGCGGATTCAAACGTAAAGCGCGCTTGATCGCCTGTTCTGCTTCCTCGTTACGACCTTTGAGCGCATGAATCAATGCAAGCCCGCCATGCGAGTCGGCGAAATTACGATCAAGATCGTAACCACTTTGGTAACTCTTCTCGGCCGCCTCAATATTACCCAACAATAATTCAGTCCAAGCCAATGCATGCCAGGTACCAATATGGTCAGGCATCGCAATCACCGCCATGTGCAACTGCTCGCGTGCATCGGGCAATCTATTGAGCAACATCATTACTTGACCATAACCAGAACGGGCGCGACCGGAATTGGGATGGCGGTCCAACGCACGCACAAAATAGTCGCCAGCGCTTGCAATATCCTGGCGCCATAAACTTATCGTACCCGCTACCAGCAAAGCTTCATGCTGCTCTGGATAGAACGAGAGGCATTTTGTTGCTGTGTCAAAAGCCATATCTTGTTGGTCGGAATCCAGATAGGCCAATGCTTGCAGCCCCATCGCTGCTGGATGCTCAGGAGCAAGACTCAGGGCTTTGTTTAACTCGGCATGGGCAAGTTCGAAATTGCCATCCATCAATGCAACACGCCCAGCCACGATACTCAGCTCTGCGTTATCACCATAGCGGTTTACCGCCTCCGTAATCGCCTGGGTAGCGTCTGTTGTATTTCTCAAGCAAAGATAGCTAAACGCCAGATCATGCCATAAGGCGACATTGTCATGCCCTTGCTCTATTAGGGACTTCAATACGTTGATCGAGTCTTCATAACGACCAAGAATCAAACTGATTCGAGCACATCGAAATGCGACACCAGGTGCATTGAGCACGTCGGCATCGAGAGTTTTTATTAATTGGTCTGCTTCATGATATTGCGCCATTGAAATATAGGCGTCCGTCAAGTCACAGACCAGCAATGCATTCGCCGGGTCTGCTGCCAGATAAGACTTTAAACGACTTATTTGTTTTAACGTCGCGTCCATTACAGTCTCAAAGCTTGCCACTTCGAACTAAAAGCTAAACTTTTGGCCCGTCGTAGGGATTGTGAAGGATATGTGGGCTCATCTACATGAACCACCACTATTCCATTGACTGCGAATCTAGCGGTCATTGACGCGTTCCGCTACTGTCAACATTGGCAGTGGTCGTGTGCTGTGTCGCCTAGCAAGCGCACAGATTCAATAATTAGGTAGGCTGAGTCCTTAAAAACTAAGCACTTGTAATCAGTACCTGTCAATACTGACAGGCATGGCTTTTTGGTAAGTTATCTTAAATTATCAAATATGCAGCGAGCATCAGTGGCTGCACTTTAATTTCATCGTTTTAGATCCTGGAGCAACTTAAGAAAGTTTTCTTGATTTGCTGGATGTTTTTCAATGGCCTGATCTATTGCCTGAAGCATAGGCTGCCATTCAGAGTGTTCTCGCAACTCTGGGCCATATTTCCATAACAAAATGCTGCGAATTACCAGAGGACGAATAGATTCCACCGCAGCCTTATCTTCGATTGAGATGTTCTTGGCAAGATCAGCCAATTGCTGGCGAAGCTCCTTAACATCTGCTCGCTTCACTATTTTCGCTTCTTCGCCAGCGGCACCAAGAGGTTTGCTTCGAGCGCGATCAATCTTGCCGCCCGAACCTTCTCGCAATACCGCTATTAATGAGGCGACTGAATTGAGTTTATCAATGGACATGGTTGAGCTTAATTACCTTGTTGTCCGTAGTTTTTCAAAAGCAAAGACGTCGCGGCATTTTCGCTCGATCGCTCGTCCATACCGTCATTCCCACTTGCGCTCAGAAGAAGCAGATTGTTCCGCATATTTTTCATATCTTCAGCTAACGCAGGGATTTCCTGCTCACAAGCCAAGCCCGCTTCCAAATGTGCAACGGCCTCTATAATGTCATCATTTGCTGCTGCAATTAATCCTTTCGCATAGGCAGCTAATGTATGTCCCTCTGGCAATTTCGCAATAGGTGAGAACATTTCTTTTGCCAAGCCTGCTTCATTTTTCACGAGATACAACTGCCCCAACTGAAAACGTGCCATCAGGAAATCGGGCGCGAGCATTACGGCCTTTTTAAAGCCTTCTTCGGCCCTGTCCATCATACCAAGCTGGGCGTGTTCAGCTGCCAATAAATACGTGG
>JAYUUM010000033.1:0-5881 GCA_043754555.1 Arenimonas sp.
TGGGTGCAGGAATATTTTCATGGCCCGCGTGGCCGCGCTGCACAAGGCGCACAACATTTGCTGGAGAAATAATATGGAAACCCGTGCTAATCATGTGCTCATCGGTGCGTTTACGTTGGCAGTCATCGTATTCTCGGTGATGTTCGCACTCTGGGCCGCAAAATATGGTTCTGACCAGAAATTCAATGAATTCGATGTGGTGTTTGTTGAAGCCGTCACCGGGCTTTCTAAAGGCAGCATTGTGCAATACAACGGCATTGCGGTTGGCGAAGTACGCAAGCTTAGTCTGGATAAAAAAGATCCTAGTAAAGTCATTGCCCGGGTTCGCGTAGATGAAAGTACTCCGGTAAAAATCGATACCAAGGCAAAGTTAGCCTTTGTTGGCTTGACAGGTGTTGCGCAAATTCAATTCACTGGCGGCAAAGCCACTAGCCCTTTATTAATGGATAGCTCGAGTCAAAAAATTCCGGTTATTTATGCCGAAGAATCTGCGATTTCAAAACTGTTGAATTCTACCGAAGACATTACAACCACCGCAGCCGATGTATTGATACGAATCAATCGGGTATTGAGTGACGCCAACGTGACGCGAGTTTCCGCCTCATTGGAAAACCTTGAGCAAATTACCGGCACCGTCGCAGGACAAAAACAGGACATTGCCAAACTGCTGACAGATGCTCGCAACGCTGCCGCAAGACTCGACAGTACGTTGGCCAAAGCTGACAGTGCCATGGGCAAGTTTGACAGAGGCATGGACAGCCTTGATAAAGGCGTGTTTCAGGAGCTTCCTAAAGTTGTGGCATCCCTGGAAAAAACTTTGCTTCAGCTAGAAAAACTTAGCACTAATGCCAATGGCTTAGTCGATGATAATCGCGAACAAATTAATGCGTTTACCAATCAGGGCCTGACACAAGTCGGCCCCACCTTGAGCGAATTGCGCGCACTAATCAAAGATTTGAACCGCCTCTCGACTCGTCTGAATGAAAATCCTGCCGGCCTGATCATGGGTCGCAATCAACCGGAAGAATTCAAGCCATGAAAACAGCTTCTTTTGATTTATTGATTATCAGTGCATTGATGCTCGGCTTATCTGGCTGCTTTTCGGCGGGCGCGAAAAATACTACGGTGTATACGCCACGCGCAACATCTGCATCCACGAGCCCGGGCCCAGCGGTTGCTTGGCAGATTCGAATCGACACTCCCCATAGCAGCGAGTTTCTTGACTCGACACGCATTGCGGTACGTCGGGCCGACAATACGTTACAGGTGTTTGAAGCGGTTCGCTGGTCCGACAATGTGCCTGATTTGTTGCAGAGCAAGCTAAGTCAAAGCTTTAATGACAGCGGAAAAATTACCGCAGTCGTTGGGCTCGATAACAATACCGCCAGTGATGCATTGTTGCTGCTCGATATTCGCCAATTTGAAGCGGTCTACGAAGATAATGATCGCAGTGCAGCTGCTGTTATTTCCGTACAAGCCAAGATTCAATCGCTCAAAAGTAATCGCATTATTACCAGCAAGCATTTCCTGGTAAACGTGCCGGCGGCTGACAAAAATATTCCGCAAGTGATGACTGCATTTGATTCCGCACTACAGCAAGTGTCGCAAGATATTTTGAGCTGGACCTTGACGGCGGATGTGGCTGCGAAGAAATAAGCGCTTCGCCCCCGCGGCTACGAAATTTTTTTATCCCCTCCCCCGTGCTCTTTCTTCCAACGGGGGAGGGTTAGGGTGGGGGCAACAATTTGCGACGATTCCCCGGGTGAGATGAGGCCATAACCCGGGCTACAAAATATTCCGATAGGTTAAATTAATTCGTTCGCCCACCGGCTTGCTGGTTTTTGCCAACGCATGTCGATAATTTTTTTGGGTATCGCCACGCATCAATAACAAACTACCGTGCGAAAGTTCCAGATGTACCGCTTTGGCACTTTCGGCCCTCGCCTTAAACGAAAAACGCCGAGCTGCCCCCAAACTAATGGACGCAATCACCGGCTGCTTGCCCAACTCAGGCTCGTTATCGCTGTGCCAACCCATGCTGTCAGCACCATCTCGATAACAATTGGCCAGTACCGAATTAAATTTACATTCAAATTCGTTTTGCAGGCGTAGGCGTAATACCTGTAACTCTGGCAACCAGGCACGCGGTTCGAAACGGGTTTGTGAGTACACATAACTTGCACCAGCATCGCCGATCCAGCAGCTCAAGCGTGGCGAATCGACTTCTCGGCCAAATATTTTTATGCGATGACATTCCCAGGCGATATTTTCTCGCGCGGCTTTCATCAAGGAGTCCGCAAGTTCAACACCCAACCAATCCGGATAAAAAAGCAGATCGGCTCCGGGTAACGACAGCGTGGATGGTGATTCGATGAAATCCATGGCGTATTGTAAAGGCCATCACGCGTAAGGTGGACCCCGCCCTCACGCGGTATTCACTGCAGATTGTCGCAATCTGCGGTGGAATCACCATGGCGTACCTCCTGTTGGTGGTTCCACCCTACGTTGCTCGAACTCCGATAAAACGCGACAATAGCGACTTATCAGGAGTGATCTATGTCTGAGCGCGATATCATGGAATACGACGTCGTCACGGTGGGCGCAGGTCCGGCCGGTTTGTCGTTTGCAATCCATCTCAAACAACTTAATCCTGAGCTTAGCGTTTGCGTAATTGAAAAATCCTCGACCATTGGCGCGCATATTCTCTCCGGCGCGGTCATTGAACCAGGTCCGCTTGATGCCTTGCTTCCAGGCTGGCGCGATAATCCGCCGCCTATTTGCATACCCGCAACGACTGATGAATTTTTACTATTAAGTAAAACCGGCGCAACCAAATTACCGACGCCGCCACAAATGAACAACCATGGCAATTTTATTGTGTCGCTCGGTGCCATGTGTGCCTGGCTGGCACCGCAAGCTGAAGCTTTGGGTGTGGAAATTTACCCTGGTTTTGCTGCCTCCGAAATGTTGTTTGATGAAGCCGGCAGTGTTGCCGGTGTTCGTATCGGCGATATGGGCGTAGCTAAGGATGGCAGCCACAAACCTGCTTACACGCAGGGTATCGATATCAAAGCCAAATTGACTGTACTTGGCGAAGGCGCGCGCGGACACCTGACCAAACAACTCGTCGAAAAATTCAATCTCGACAGCGAATCCGATCCGCAAAGTTATTCAATCGGCATCAAGGAATTGTGGCAAGTTAAACCCGGCACCGCGGAGCCGGGAAAAATTGTGCACACACTCGGCTGGCCTGCTGACAGCAAAACCTATGGTGGCAGTTTTTTATATCACCTCGATAAAGACCGTATTGCGCTTGGTTATGTTTCGGGGCTGGATTACCAGGACCCGAATTACCAACCTTATGAAGCTTTTCAACAATGGAAAAATCATCCATTAATTAAATCATTGCTGGAAGGTGGCAACATTTTGTCCGCCGGAGCGCGTGCGATTGCCTCTGGCGGTTATCAAAGTTTGCCAAAAGTAGAAATGCCGGGTGCCATGTTGATTGGCTGTGCTGCCGGTTTATTAAACGTACCGAAAATCAAAGGTGTGCATCAGGCGATACGCTCCGGCATGCTTGCTGCAAAACACGCCGCCAACAATCTGTCGGCTGAAGGCTGGGATGCAGAGCTTCGCAATTCACCCGCGATGCACGAACTGAAAAAAGTCCGTAACGTAAAACCCGGCTTCAAGAAAGGTTTCTGGTTCGGCATGATCAATGCTGGTTTTGAGACGGTGACCGGCGGCCTGGCACCTTGGACCTGGCGAGTGAAGCCGGATTATTCCTCGCTGAAAAAACTCGAAGAACAATCTTCGCCGAAACGCGATTACGTTGACCGCACCCTCACCCCGCGCGACCGGCTCGCTGGTGTGTACTTCGCTGCCACTGAACATGACGAAGATCAGCCAATTCATTTGCATGTGGCTGATACTAATATCTGTATTACTCAATGCGCCGAAGAATATGGCAATCCCTGCACTCGCTTCTGCCCAGCCGGTGTTTATGAAATCGTGAAGGATGCTGATAGCACACGTCTGCAAATCAATGCGGCAAACTGCGTGCACTGTAAAACCTGCGACATAAAAGATCCCTACCAAATTATTAATTGGGTCACACCGGAAGGTGGCGCAGGACCGAACTACCTGAATTTATGACGCGTAGGAGCGCCTCTACATGTAAGTTCATAGAAGATAAGCATGCGTATCGGCCCTTATGAAATAACACCCAATGTCGTGCTGGCACCAATGGCCGGCGTAACCGACAAACCATTTCGCATGTTATGCAAACGGCATGGTGCAGGCTTGTGTGTGTCGGAGATGACAATTTCGGATCCGAAATTCTGGAAGACCAGTAAGTCCATGCATCGTATGGATCACGACGGCGAGCCTTCGCCGATCAGCGTGCAAATTGCCGGTACCGATCCACAGGTCATGGCCGATGCCGCACGCTACAACGTCGATCACGGCGCGCAAATTATCGATATCAATATGGGCTGCCCGGCGAAAAAAGTATGTAATGTCTGGGCCGGTTCAGCCTTGATGCGCGATGAGGTCTTGGTCGGAAAAATTGTGGCGGCGATGGCCAATGCGGTGAATGTGCCGGTGACTTTGAAAATCCGTACCGGCTGGGACCATCAAAATAGAAATGCTCTGGCTATTGCGCGCATCGCTGAAGACTCTGGCATTGCAGCGCTGGCGGTGCATGGTCGTACGCGAGTGGATTTATATAATGGTGATGCCGAGTACGACACGATTGCCGCTGTCAAAGCCGCAGTGAAAATTCCGGTACTGGCTAATGGCGATATTCGTACACCGGAGCAGGCTAAATTCGTGCTGGAAAAAACCGGTGCCGACGCTGTGATGATTGGTCGCGGCGCGCAAGGCCGACCCTGGATTTTTAAGGAAATTTCGCACTATCTGGCAACCGGAAACCATTTGCCGGAACCCAGCGTTGAAGAGGTGCGAGATATTTTATTGGGCCATCTCGAACACTTGCATGCATTTTATGGTGAAGTCATGGGAGTACGTATTGCGCGAAAACATCTGGGTTGGTATGCCAAAGACCGGCCGGAAAACTCCGCGTTTAAAGCCGTAGTCAATCGTGCTGAAACCGCAGCTTCGCAAATACAATTAACCCGCGA
This sequence comes from Arenimonas sp., assembly GCA_043754555.1. Lineage (GTDB taxonomy): Bacteria > Pseudomonadota > Gammaproteobacteria > Xanthomonadales > Xanthomonadaceae > Arenimonas. The sequence goes on from JAYUUM010000033.1 coordinate 5,142, forward strand.
TTATTTCTATCACTTGCAAGATTTAATTCAATCCAAGCCTGTTTAGACTACTTCAAAAGTTGATACGCAATAACTGCAACGCTTATCAACAATAAAATTTTGAAAATATAATTAGAGCCACTATCACCAGGCTGAATAGTGGCATTGTAGTGGCTGTAAGGCTTGGTGCGATTGGTGAGCTTGTGCGTCGGATCGTTGTCATGAGCAATGGTTTTTGCGGCATCCATCGCGCGGTTCAGCATCGGCCGGGATTTCTTCAGGAATTCTTGTTGCATTTCAGGCGACATACGATTGAGCTGTTCCTGCACTTTTTTGCGCAGCACATCAGGCAAGCCGGATAAATCGAGGCTTTCTAGCGTATTTTTCTGTGACATGCTCAATTCCTCTGGCTTGAGCCCATGCTAACCCAGTTAGCTAACCATTGCCGTAGTAGCGCGGGTCAGGCTTCACCGACCCGGGAATGCGCAACAATTCAATAACACAGTAGGCCGCTTGTGACCGCCATGGATGGCGGGAGTGTCGGCCTTTAACAGACGAATGTCTGGTCAAATGCAGGAGCAGTTTTCGACCGAGCGGCGTCGGGCCCAAGGGCCCTCCTACGAAGTCCCTAGCCCCTAGCCCCGAGCCCCGATACAATTGGCTACCGCTGCGGGAGAGATCGTTTCACCCGACGCCGAAGGAGCAACCGCCCCGGAAACTCTCAGGCAAAAGAACCGCCGGTATTCCAAGACTCTGAAAAA
>JAYUUM010000034.1:0-5865 GCA_043754555.1 Arenimonas sp.
ACAAATTGCCCGTGATTGTTCTGGGCAATTCCGACGCGCTACAAGTCGGCGACCCGGTGCTGGCTATCGGCAACCCGTTTGGTGTGGGTCAAACCGTAACAGGCGGCATCGTCAGCGCGTTGGGTCGAAGCAAATTAGGCATCAATACATTTGAGAATTTCATTCAGACAGACGCGGCGATCAATCCCGGCAACTCAGGTGGTGCGTTGGTTGACACCACCGGTGCGCTGATGGGTATCAATACCGCTATCTACTCCCGCTCTGGTGGCTCGATGGGCATTGGCTTTGCTATTCCCGTGTCCACCGCCAAACAGGTGCTGGACGGCATCGTCAATGCGTCGCGATTCAATGGCGATGAAGCCCTTCGCCGGTTATAACTTCGCCGATTATTTTTCGCATTGGCTGAGCTTCGATAAGCCGGGCGCGAAGCTGCCGAAAATTTTCCACGTGAACTGGTTCCGCAAAAATAGTGATGGCAAATTCATGTGGCCTGGCTTTGGCGATAATTTACGCGTGCTGGAATGGATGTTGAAACGCGTCACTGGCCAGGCTGCCGCAAATGAAACTCCGATTGGTAATTTACCGAACGCTAGCGATTTGAATATCGACGGCTTAAATCTTGATACGGCCAGCCTGAATCAATTACTGGAAGTGGATCGCGAAGGCTGGTACGAAGAAATGGAAGCCATCGGCGAATATCTGCAAAGTTACGGCGAGCGCACGCCGAAAGTTTTGCTGGACGAGCAGGGAAAGATTGCCAAGCAACTGGCCTGATTTGATTGATGCAAACCCCTCTTCCTCAGGAAGAGGGGTTTCTTAATGCCTGAGATAAACTCGGATTAATGAAAGCCTACTATTGCCATCACTTCGTTTTGCCCTTGCCCGAAGGTCACAGCTTTCCGATGGATAAATACCGCTTGCTTTACGAGCGTGTAAAAGACAATGCCATCGCTTGGAATATTGACTTGATCGAGCCAGTCGCCGCCAGCTATGCAGATTTGTTGCGTGTGCATTGCCCAGACTATATTCAGCGAATGCGTACGGGAAATCCGAGCGAACAGGAAATGCGGCGCATTGGATTTCCCTGGTCGGAGCAAATGGTCGAGCGCTCGCGTCGATCATCAGGCGCCACGATGCAGGCACTCGAATCTGCAATTGAAGGCGACAAAATTGCAATCAATCTTGCTGGGGGTACGCATCATGCAGCCTATGACTGTGGTGGCGGCTATTGTGTCTTCAACGACAGCGTGATTGCTGCTCGTCATGTACAGGCTAAAAATCTTGCCAGGAAAATATTAATCGTCGATCTGGATGTGCATCAAGGCAATGGCACTGCCGAGTTGTGTCAAAACGATGCGAGTATTTTTACTTTCTCGATGCACGCCGAAAAAAATTACCCGGCCATCAAGCTGGCTTCCGATCTTGACGTGCCACTTCGTAATCACACGGGTGATGCCGAATATCTAGATGCACTGGCGCAGTATTTGCCGCTAGCCATCGATAGGGCAGAACCCGATGCCGTGATTTATCTGGCTGGGGCTGATCCTTATGAAGGTGATCGCCTGGGTTATTTATCATTGAGCAAACACGGTTTGGCGCAACGGGATCGTTTCGTCATGCAGACTTGTCATCAGGCAAACTTGCCTCTAGCGGTTTGCATGGCGGGCGGTTATTGTCCGGAAGTCGAGCATATTGCCGATATCCACGCTAACACGGTGCAGCTGGCTGCGAGTTTCTTTCGCTCAACATAGGAGCGCTCACGAGCGCGACAGATATAAACTCTTCGATATCAATAAAATAGAGCATCATCGGATCTGAGCTCAGATAACGAGCTGTTTACCACGCTTGGCCGTCACAGACCTTTCGCGCTCGTGAGCGCTTATTTATCGCTAAGTTCCCATAACCACAGCTGCGCGCCATAGGGTGATTTGAAGATCCGCTTTAAACCATTGGCTGCATACTGGCATCAGAGTGTTTATGCTCAATGCCGCCGTGACCACCGACTACCTCCCTACCGAATGCTTGCCCGATTCGCGCGAAGACGATTTCATCTTGGTACGAGCGGCGACTGGTGGTGATCAAAAAGCCTTCGAGCAATTGTATCGAAAACATTCCAAACGCTTGATGTCGGTAATCTGGCGTTTGTGCGGGGGTTCGCAATCGCGTGCCGAAGACTGTTTGCAAGAAGCTTTCGTTAAAGCCTGGCAGGCATTGCCAAGCTTTCGTTATGAAAGTGCATTCTCTACCTGGCTGCATCGCCTGGCGGTAAATATTGCCTTGATGGAATTGCGTTCCCGTAAAGGCGCCGAGGATTTGGAACAAGACGATAGCGTTTTGGCATTCGAGCGAACCGCTGACACAGCGAGTCATCAAACTCGTCTGCAGATGGATCTGGAGCGCGCCGTCAGCAGCCTGCCACCGCGCGCCCGCGCAGTGTTGGTGTTATTTGATATTGAAGGCTGGACCCACGAAGCCATTGCGGAATATTGTGAAATGGCAGTGGGCAGTTCAAAAGCGCAATTGCACCGCGCGCGTACCTTGCTGCGAGAAAAATTGGGAGCTTATCGTGAATAAAAACCAATACGATGAAATAAGTGATGCCGAGCTTCGTATGCTGCTTCGAGGTCTTCCAAAAGAACGACAGGTAGAGCGTGATCTGTGGTCGAGTATCGAGGCGAGCATTCAACAGGCACCACGACAGAAAAAATTTCAGCCGTGGTCAAGTTTTGCCATGGCGGCGAGCATGGCACTGGTAGCAGTCATTTTGTTGTCATTGTTTTCAGCGAAGCCCTCCAATAACTCAAACACATTTGAGGCGCAGGTGGTATCGACCCAGGTCAAAGCGATGGATGCCGAATACCAGGCTGCATTAAAAGAATTTTCGACAGTCGAGTTAGCACCTGACGTAAAAACACAGCTGGCCTTACTCGATAACTCGGCTAACAAGCTACGCCAGGCATTGAATCAAAACCCGCAATCAACCTATCTCATCCCGATGTTGCGCCGCACCTACTTACAGCGATTGCAGTTGACTCAACGCGCAATAGCTTCCAACTTTTCCCAGGAAATATCATGAAAATTCATCAAACATTCTTATTAGCGGTAGCATTTTCAACACTCCCATTTTTTTCATTGGCTGCTACTCCGATCAATCAAACCCGTGCCTTGAACGCTGATGGTGAAATCAAGGTAGAAAATATCAGCGGCTTGATCAAAGTGCGCGTTTGGAATCAGGCCAAAGTACAAATCACCGGCTCACTAGGCGAGGGTGCCGAAAAGCTGGTGATTGAAGGCGATGCACGCAGCCTTCATATCAAAGTGAAATACCCGGAGCGCAAGGGCGGTTGGTTCAACTGGGGCGGCAGCGTCAACATCAAAGAAGGCACCCACTTGGAGCTTATGGTCCCGGTCAAGGCAGCGCTGGCACTCGAGGCGGTCAGTGCCAACATCGACGTGCAGGGCAGCGCCGCTCCCCGCATCTCCATTAATAGTGTCAGCGGTGATAGCAGTGTGCTCGCCTCATCGCCTGGCAAACTGTCGGTGGAAAGCGTCAGCGGCAACGTCAGCTTGAAACTCACCAGCCCTCAAGTGAGCGTCAATACCGTCAGTGGTGATATGAAAATATTGGGCCACCTCAATGGTCGCCTGGAAATCGAGACCGTTTCAGGCAATGTAGAGCTCGACACCCCGATATTGAGCCAGCTCCATTTCAACTCGGTATCGGGCGATGGCCGCTTCCTGACCAGCTTGCGTAACGATGGCCGAGTTGACATGAACTCAGTCAGTGGTGATTTGCGCCTCTCACTCCCGAAAACTAGCTCGGCCGAATTTAAGGTCGAAAGTTTCAGTGGCGACATTTCCAGCGCAATCGGCAAAGTTGTTAAGGAAGAGTATGGCCCTGGTCAAAGTCTCAATGCCCGCGTGGGCGATGGTAAAAGCCGGATAGATATGAACACCATGTCCGGCGACATCAGCATTGAGCTGAAGTAAGTCCATGAAAATATTGAGAAAAAGTAGAAATTAGAATTTTTACACCAGACAATTTCTCAATTCGAGCAACAAAACACGCTTTACCCCCTCTTTACGGGTTTGGCACTACGTAAAAATTGCGTTATGCTCGCTGAGCCAGGGTACCTAACCAAACGGACAGCTACCCCGAGGCTTTATCCTAGAACTCACATGAGTCAATGAACTCTGACGTTGGAGAGAGAGTAAATGTCTAAAATTAATCAGCTGTCTAATGCAATCAAATTTGCATTATTTGTCGGCGCTTCAGCATCTTTAGCAACTGCTTCGGCATTTGCCCAAGATGCCGCCAAAGATGAAGCTAAAGAACTGGAACGCGTTGAAGTAACCGGTTCGCGTATCAAGCGAGTTGACACGGAAACATCGCAGCCCGTTTTCGTTTTGACCAAGCAGGCTATTGCCGAACAAGGTCTCACCTCCATTGGCGACGTGATCCAAAACCTAAGCGCTAACGGTTCAGCATTGAACACGACGTTCAACAACGGCGGCAATGGTGAAACCCGTGTCAGCCTGCGTAACTTAGGCTCTAACCGCACCTTGGTATTGGTCAATGGCCGTCGTTGGGTCGGTGGTACAGGCCTAGGCGGCGCAGTAGATTTAAATACAATTCCTACTGCAGCAGTTGAGCGCATTGAAGTGCTGAAAGACGGCGCTTCCACTTTGTACGGCTCGGATGCAATTGCAGGCGTGGTTAACATTGTACTAAAAAAGAATTATGAAGGCGCTGAAGCAAATGCCTATTACGGTCAGTTCAGTGAAGGCGACGGCGCGCGCGAATCTTTCGACGTAACTGTTGGCTCTGTGTCGGATGACGCTCGTTTCAGTGCAATGATGGGCGCTAGCTATGTGAAAGAAGATCCAGTAGGCGCAGGTGATCGTGAAATTTCCAGATTGGCTGTCGCTGGGGCTCCTGGTGTAGGCAATAGTTCCACAGTACCAAATGGCCGCTTTGGTTTTGGTGCAACTGCTTGCCAAACGCAAAATGCTGCTGGCCAACCACTTTGGCTGAACCCTGCAACAGGTGCGCCAACCTCAACTGTGCCAACTTTTGACGCTGATGGTAACGAATTGATTGCGTTCTCAGCAGCCGGTAACCAACGCCCTACAACCGGTGGCGGCACTGCCAACACACCTTTCTGCCGCACAGGTACCGCTACGCGTGACAGTGCTACAGGTCCTATGCGTTTACGCACAGGCGCGGATACTTATAACTTTGCCCCTGACAACTATTTGATTACCCCACAAGAGCGAATTTCTACATTTGCACGTGGCCGTTTCCAAATAACAGATAACCTCGCTTTTGATGCATCGATTACTTATAGCAATCGTAAGTCGGAGCAGTTACTTGCGGCTATGCCTGTCACGGGTGGCTTTCTAGTCGGCTCCGGCCAATCAGCAACTTTAGCCATAAGCCGGTTCAGCCAATACAATCCATTTGGTCAAGACATCACGCGCTTCCAGCGCCGTGCAGTGGAAACCGGTGGACGTAGTTTCGTTCAAAATGTTGACACCTTTGGCTTTTCCGGCGGCGTAGAAGGTTCGTTCGAGATTGGTGAACGTTATTTCAACTGGGATGCCGGAATGGTTTATGCCCGGAATGACCAAAATGACACCACCGAAGGTTTGTTTAATGTGCTGGCTCTGCGCCAAGCCATAGGACCATCCCAGAACGGCATTTGTTATGCAAACTCAGACGGCGTCACCTTTACTGGTCCCATTGCAGGTTGCGTACCAATCAATTTGACGGGTGGTGTGGGTACCATTACTCCTGAAATGTTGGCGTTCTCAACCTTTGTTGCCCATGATGAATTAGGCTACAAAATGCTTCAGTACTACGCA
>JAYUUM010000035.1:0-17575 GCA_043754555.1 Arenimonas sp.
CAGGCGAATGTGTTCCGCGAACAGTTGAAACAAGCCGGCAAGGCAGAAGCATTCCTGCAAAAATTCAGAAGCTCGCAGCCAACAATGCTGGCACTGATCAATGATTTGACTAAACGCATTCCTGATGACACGGCGCTCGATAAATTATCAGTCAACGAAGGTCGTTTGGTATTGGTGGGGCAAAGCAAACAAGCTGCCGCCTTGGTCGGGCAATTACAAGCCTCGCCCTTTATCAACTCGCCAGCATTGGCAGGTGCAGTGCAGCCTGATTCCCGTACCGGTCGTGATCGCTTCACGTTGACTGCTACGGTCAATGGTTCAAAGGAGGCAAACAATGGCAAGCCTCGATAAGAAAAGACCCACTGCCAATTCCGAACGCTGGAAAGTGCTTGCCGTCTTGGCGTTAATTGTGTTGCTTGCTTACCTACTTTTAGTACATTGGTGGTTCACGGCACCCATGATGGGGATGGGTGACCAAATCAATCAGCTTCGCGATCAGGAATTGCAATCCCGGATGGAAGCCAGCCAACGTCCGGCTCTCGAGAAAAAACTGGCTGAAGTTCGACAGCAGCAAGCACAAACGCCGCATTTTCTACCCGAAGCCAATAAAGAGCTGGCAAGTGCTGCACTCGTGCAGCGTCTTGAACAGGTCGTTAGTGCGGCAAGTCCGAATCCCAATGCCTGCCAAATCACGGCCCGCACGCCAACCGACAATACCTTGTCGGAAGATTTTCAGCGCGTGACGGTTCGAGTCAATTTGCGTTGCGGCATGGCAGAAATGGCCAGCATTATGCATTCACTTGAAGGTGGCAGCCCGCAGTTGTTTATCGATAATCTCGAATTATTGTCACGTTCGAGTTACAACAATTCCGGACCAGCCGGCGGTGCGGTTGAAGTGGTATTTGATTTATTTGGTTACATTCAGTCGCCGCCAGAAAAGCAGGCCAAATCTAATGGCTAAGTTCAGTAACGCCGCTACTTTGTTATTGGCTAGCTTTGTGCTGTGGGCTGGCTTGGTATTGCTTGTGTCGGCTCTGGGCTTGGGCGCGCGTTTTAATCCGTTGCCGGTCGATTTCAGTTTGGCCAAGCCGATCCCGACGGTAAAAATTGTCCAGAACAATCCCGCACTCGAACCGATGAGTAACTATCTGGAAGTCGGTACGCGGCCTTTATTAATGCTTGATCGTCGCCCGGGTGCGGTGCAAGCAGCGCCCGGCGATAACTCCGCAGTAGAGCTCGATGTATCACTGGGCAGTGTGTTGATTACTCCCAATTTAAAAATGGCATTATTTCGCGAGAATAAAGACGGTGCCAGTCGCCGTGTGCGTCTTGGTGATTTGATCGAAGGCACGGATTGGCGGCTAGTGCAGTTAGAACCGCGTCGTGCCATTTTGGAAGGACCCACGGGTCAACGTTCGATGGACTTGCTGGTTTTTAATGGCAAAGGCGGGCAATCACCCACTGCCATTGCGGTGGCGGTGCCTCAAGAAAATACCAATGCCATGCAAAATGCTGTACCTGCCGCCGCGCCTGCGGTTCAAACGACGCCTAGTAATTCTAATGTAGTGGCCAATACCACCTCATCAATTAATCAAACCATGACGCAAGAGCAACAAATTGAAGCGATACGCCAGCGAATAGCGGCGCGTCGTGCACAAATGCAAGCCGATGCAGCGAAAGCAGCATCAGATGCAAAAAAATAACGAGAGTAGAAAAATGCTGAAATTACGACTATCAATTATTATCATGATCACTGCATTGACGGTGACAACAGCTTGGGCTGTTGAGCCTTCAAAATCAGAAATAGTGATGAAGCGCGCACCGGTATTAATCAACAATCAAAAACCGGCGGAACAGTCGAAAGACGACAAGTCTGATAACGGACAAGAGCCGACTAAAAAGACTTCGTCGGCGACTATTCGTCCCGGTAATGGACAATTGATTAATAAACGAGTTGCTGCAATGGCTGCCCCGAATTTGGGTTCCGCCGGCGACGCCACCTTTAATTTTGAAGGTGAATCAGTACAAGCCGTCGTCAAAGTCATATTGGGTGATTTGCTGCAACAAAATTACGTGATTGCACCGAATGTACAAGGCACGGTAACGCTCGCAACTCCACGCCCGGTCAGTCCGGCACAAGCCGTGTCATTGCTGGAAATGGTATTGGGCTGGAATAACGCACGCTTAATCTGGAGCGACGGCCGTTACAACGTCGTGCCGAGTGATCAAGCTGTAGCCGGTAATTTGGCACCACGTACAGGCTCGCCTGCCAATGCTCGTGGTTATGAAATACGGGCTATCCCGCTGAGATTTATTTCTGCTACCGAAATGGAAAAACTCTTGAAGCCGTATGCGCGCGACAAGGCCATTGTTCAAGTGGACAACGCGCGGAATTTAATTGTGCTTGGTGGTACGCGTGCCGAACTGCAAAACTATCTTCGCACCATTGAAATTTTCGATGTCGATTGGCTGGCTGGTATGTCAGTCGGTATCTTCCCTTTGCAATCAGCCGAAGCCAGCAAAATTGTCGGCGAGCTGGAAAAAGTATTTGGTGAAAGTGGAAAAACACCGCTCGCCGGCATGTTTCGTTTTATGCCGCTCGAAGGTCAAAACGCGGTTATGGTGATCACCGCGCAACCTAAGTATTTGCGCGATGTAGAAACCTGGATTGAACGCATGGACGCGGGCGGCGAAGGCGTGCGTTTGTATGTCTATGAAGTAAAAAATGTTAAAGCTACCGATTTGTCTGATCAACTCAGCAGCGTGTTTGGCAATAGCTCAAGTACCAGCAATCGTAACGACTCGCCATCAATTCAGCCCGGTCTGGAACCGGTAGAAGTTCGCACGCTGAACAATCCGCCACCGGCCAGCACCCCAAAGCCGGGTTCCATTGCCAATGCGAGAAATGCCGAGCTTTCGATTACCGGTGGCGATGTCAGCATCAGTGCAGTCGAAGAAAGTAATTCCTTGCTGGTTCGCGCCAGCCCAGGACAATGGGAATCGATTCGTCGTGCGATTGATCGACTGGATACCATGCCACTGCAAGTGCATGTCGAAGCACAGGTGATTGAAGTTACTCTAACGGGTGATTTAACTTACGGGGTTAGTTGGTTTTTCGGTAATGCAATAAAACCAACAGTGACCGGGGGCAGCCTTGATGAGTACAATTTATCTCAGACAACAAATCGCGTGAATACGTTTGCATCTAGTATTACCCCTACTGGAGCGAATTGGACTTTTATTGGTCCAAGTGCAAAAGCAGTTGTAAATCTTTTGGATGGAGTGTCTGACGTTAACATGCTTGCGGCTCCTTCTTTGCTTGTGAGAAATAATGTTGAAGCAACTTTTGATTCGGGAGAGCAAATTCCTGTAGTTAGTACTACTGTTAACCCAGACACCGGTAGTAGCAGGTCATTGAGTCAGGTGCAATTTCGACAAACTGGTATTAGCCTGAAAGTTAAGCCTAGAGTCTCAAGTAATGGAATGGTGTTTCTTGATATCACACAAGATGTTAGTGCGCCTGTCGGTGTTGCAGATGCCACTGGAAATGTCCGGGTAAGTACGAACAAGCTGAAAACTGAAGCTGCAATTCAAAGTGGTGAAACCGTAATTTTGGCAGGCCTCATAAAAACGGAGAATAGTAAGAAGTCTGGTGGCATACCGTTTTTGAGTCGACTGCCTGTAATCGGGGCTTTGTTTGGGCAGCAAAGCAGAGGAAGAAGCAGAAAGGAAATTCTGGTGTTAATCACCCCTACTGTTGTTAGCAGCCCCTCCGATGCCCGCAAACTCACCGATGAATATGGCGAACGCTTCCGGGCCTTGGATCCACTGCGCAAGGCAAATGTAAAGCCAAATAAATAATCAATGAAACCAGCTTATCGTTCGGTTTTTCGAGAGTTATTGCGCCGTGAATTAGGTGAGCGTTATCGCGGCAGCTTATTAGGCGTGCTGTGGCATTTATTATTGCCCTTGTCGCAACTGCTCGTACTGTCTTGGGTGTTTTCTCACTTGCTGCAAGCGCGTACACAGTTTGAAAATCTAAGCTATGCCGCTTTCCTTGCGCTGGGTCTCTGGCCCTGGAGTTTGTTTTCCAACGCAGTCAGTAATAGTGTTGCGGCACTCACTGGCAATGCTGCCTTGATCGGTAAAATTGCACTGCCACATCATTTGTTAGTCGACGCCAAAGTGAGCGCAAGTGTGCTGCTGGATCTGGCAGGTTTTGCAGTAATCCTGTTGGTTCTGATGTTATTAGGTACACCGTTGAAACTTTCCGGACTGCCTATCGTGCTAATAAGTTTGGCGGTGCTCTACGTGTTTGCTGTCGGCTTTGCCAATATTGTTGCCGTGCTCAATGTGTTCCTGCGTGATGTGGGTGCGGCCACTTCACAAATACTAAGCCTATTGTTTTTTCTAACGCCGATTATTTATGACTTGGCACAGTTACCAAAATCCATACAGCAATTACTGCTTTTGAATCCGTTTGCGGCACCTATTATCAGTATTCGCCAGGCATTTTTGGGCTTGCCAATCGATTGGCAGCATTTGGGTATCTCGGCTCTATTTGCTATCGTTATTGCTTATCTAGGCTACGCTTTGCTTCGTCGGGCTCGTCCGCATTTGGAAGACTATCTATGAGTGACGCGAGCTTGCCATTAGTCGAAGTTAATCATATTAGTAAGCGTTATCCAGTGCTGGCCAATAGTGCAGACAGGTTGAGTGCGTTATGGGATATGTTACGCGGCCGCGCGCCAACAAGGCATACAACAGTATTAAGCGATATTAGTTTTAAAGTGATGCCTGGGTGTTCGATTGGCATCATTGGTGAAAACGGTGCCGGTAAATCCACCTTGCTCAAATTAATAACCAGAGTGCTGACGCCCAGCGATGGCGATGTCGTTACCCGTGGGTCAATAGGTGCCTTGCTTGAGTTAGGCGCAGGCTTTCATCCGGAATACTCCGGGCGCGAAAATATTCGATTGTCTGCCGCTTTGTACGGTATTAGCGACGCCGAGCTAAAAGTCAAAATGGCAGAAATCGAGGATTTCGCCGATATTGGCCACTACATCGATGAACCCACCAAGCATTATTCCAGCGGCATGATTGTGCGACTGGGTTTTGCAATTATTGCAGCGGTGCGTCCGCCTTTGCTGATTACCGATGAAGTCCTGGGCGTAGGCGATGAAAGCTTCCAAAAAAAATGTTCACGTTGGATAGATGAATACGTTAATTCCGGCGGTACATTGTTACTGGTTTCGCACAGCATGTATCACGTGCAAAAATTATGTCGCGAAGCTATATGGTTGCATCATGGTCGAATTGAGATGCGGGGAGATGTGTTTAACGTAACTCAGCAATATCTGGCCTGGCATGAAAGCAAGCGTGTACCCAAAAAAAGTTGTGTGGCGCTGGATTGCGCAGGCTTTGAATACGGTATTGAGTCACTTTTGTGCAATGGTTTAGAGCTTGAAGGCGAGTTGGTTTGTAAGTTCGGCAGTGATTTTTCGATAGACGTAGTGCTTACATCAAAAGATGATACCCCACCGGTACTTATGTGCGGTTGGGGACGAGCAGATGGCACCTCAGTCTATGGCACCAGTTCGGAAATGGATGGCGTTGTTGCCAGAAAAATTAGCAATGGACGCTATGCGTTTAGATTGGTATTTCCGAAACTCAATCTGTTGCCGGGCAGTTACAACTTGCGACTTCACTCACTGGACCCGACCGGGTTGCGCCTGTTTCAGACCAGACATCTCGATATTAAAGTTATTGGCCAATCGCGTGCTTATGGCCTGGTCGCCTTGGCGCATCACTGGGAATAACACGGATGTCGAGCATGTTGTTTCCTGTAATTATCGTGCCGGTGTTCAATGCATACGAAGCATTGGATATTTGTCTTGGCTCATTACTTAGAACATTGCCAGCACAGGTAAAGGTTCTATTGGCAGATGACGCCTCTACCGATCCGCGCATTCCCGATTTACTCCTGCAATTCAAACAGCGTGCGAAATTTCGGGTTGAAATTGCACGACGCAATAGCAATCTTGGGTTTCCTGCGAACTGCAATGCAGCATTTAATGAAGCAGGCGATAGCGATGTTTTGTTATTGAATTCCGACACCATTTTTACCCATGGCTGTCTGGAGAAAATAATACAGTGCGCAAACAAGGATGCAAAAATTGCCACCATTACACCGTGGTCCAATAATGCCGAAATTTGTTCATATCCAAAATTCTGTGAAAATAACCCGCAACCGGATAACTTGGAATTGCTGGTCGATGCTGCTGCCTTAATTTCAAATGATCACATGCCCGAGCTCCCGACTGCGATGGGCTTTTGCATGTGGATCCGTCGGGCTGCACTCAGGCAATGCGGCAATTTTGACGCTGAAACCTTTGGCCGTGGCTATGGCGAAGAAAACGACTTTTGTCGTCGTGTCGCTGCCATGGGCTGGCGTAATGTGCTGTGCGTAAATGCCTATGTGGTACACAGTGGTGCGGCGTCATTCGGCCCGCTTGGTTTGGCGCCAGGTGGTGACAATTTGCAGCGCTTGCTGGTTCGTTGGCCCGATTATCACGAACAGGTCGCCCGATTTATTCTTGAAGATCCTCTGCGCGCGCTGCGCGAGCAATTTTCTGCCAATATAGTCTCCATACAAAATCAGGGCCCGCAAGGTGACTTGTTCGGCGTAATGGGTTTATAAAACACTCGTATGAATCAGGACTTGCCACAATCAATCTTGCCATTCTCTGGCGAGCGCTTCACGCCAGAATGCGTACGCGAAATAGCCTATGAGCACTGGCATCGTTACGCCTTTGCCATGTCCCTGATCGAGGGCAAGCAGGTTTTGGATGCCGCTTGTGGCGAAGGTTTTGGTGCTGATTTGCTGGCCGGTAAAGCGGCTAGGGTGCAAGCAATTGATGTCGATGTCGTTAGTATTGAACATGCCAGGCAGCGCTATGGCTCAAAAAATAATTTGGCTTTTCATCAAGCCGATGTCACTCAATTGGACACATTACCAAGCGATAGTTTTGATGTCATTGTCAGTTTTGAAACCCTTGAGCATGTGATGGAACAAGATCGCATGCTGGCGGGCTTTAATCGGTTGCTCAAAAAAAACGGATTGCTGTTGATATCAACACCCGATAAAAAAAATTACACTGATGCCACAGGCGTGGTAAATCCTCACCATGTCTGCGAGTTGTACTTTGAGGATTTTTCGGCTTTGCTGGACAAGCATTTCCTGGCGAAAAAAATATACACCCAGAAATTATTATTTCAGTCCAGTCTTTGGGCGCTCGATCAAAAAAGTCCAGTCGAGACCTTGACTCATAGGCAAACCGAAATCGAGAAAGGGCTGAATTATCCGCCCATGTATTACGTGGCGGTTTGTGCAAAATCAGCGGAAGCAATTGTGAGCTTGCCGAGTTTGTCTTTGTATGGTGATGCTGAAGAATCGGTTTATGCCCATTATTACCAGGAAATTCGCTATGGCATTTGGGCACGGCAACGCATTGCCGAACTTGAAATTCAATTAGCCCGAAGTGTAAATTCGAGTGAGTAATGCCGTAGTCAGCAATATTGCGGTTGTCGTGGTCACTCATGAAAGTGCTGCGACAATAACTCTTTGCCTTAAAAAATTACGGCGGGCGATTGGACTGAGGCGTATCGTTATCATTGATAATGCATCGACCGATGCCACCTGTGAAATTATTGAAAAGTTCTTGCCGGACGACCCACGCATTAGTTTAGTGCGTAATAAAGAAAATCTGGGGTTTGCCGCTGCCTGCAATCAGGGAGCGAGTGCACTGTCACAACCTTGGCTCGTGTTTTTGAATCCCGATGCTTACATTGAGCCCGATACTCTTTCACGATTGCGTGAAAGTGCTGTTGAGCATGCAGGCGCAGGCCTTCTGGGTGTTGACTTGGTCAACGAGAAAGGAGAGGCCGATCGCGCTGCCAGGCGTTTTGACATTTCATTAATTGCATTATTAAAAAATCATGCGGATCTCGATTTGATGTATATGGGGCGCGATCCTGATAAGAAAGTCCAGGCGGTAGAAGCGTGCTCTGGTGCATTAATTATGATGCCAGCCACGGTGTTTCATCATGTCGGTGGCTTTGATCACGGCTTTCGTCTGCATGCGGAAGATCTGGATTTGTGTCGTCGGGTTCGATTGGCTGGCTATGAAGTTTTGGTGGATAACAGTGTGCGCGTGGTGCATGTTCGCGGTGCCTCGGGCCTGACAAAGCCTACCTGGGTTGAATGGCAAAAGCATCGCAGCTTGTGGCGTTATTTTCTGAAATATGAAGCCGCGCAAACACCTGATTGGATGGAACCCTTTATTTGGACGGGTTTGTGGCTGCACTTTATCTGGGCTTTATTGCGACCCCGGCAAAAAGCATCTAGTACCGAAGGCAGTTTCTGAAACAGAAAATAGAACGTCATCACATTGCTTAAGTACTGCAATGATTAAAACTGTGAGCTAATTCACAATAGTGCCTGAAATTTGGCTTCTGATAATAAGACAAATGACATGTCACAGGCCTACTATGTCGTAACAATCAGTAACATCTGGGGCGACCATGGCACACACCCAAGTTTGGCTACACGGCCAGCTAATTCGCATTTGCGGATTACTCCTGTTGTTATCGGTACTGCAAGCATGCAGCACGCAAAATGAATCAGATTCGGAAAACTCAAAAACCGAAAATGCTGCGGCGATTCAAGCGTCCATCATTGAAAAGTCTGCGGCTGATCCCACACCCGAAGAAGCTTCACGTTTTTTGATGCAGGCTACTTTTGGACCCACAGAAGCTGAAATTGCCGCGCTGGATGCCAGCAGTATGGATGCCTGGCTAACGTCGCAATTTGCAATGCCGCGACAATCACATTATGACTATGTGTGGAATCTGAGAACACAGGGCGTGAATGTTGATAACTTCACCAATGTTTATGCCATTGAATCGTTTTGGAAGCAGTCAATAACCGGTCAAGATCAATTACGTCAGCGAACTACCTGGGCTCTGAGCCAAATTTTCGTAGTGGGTGATCAAGACCATGTACGTAATTCTACTTACTATGACTTATTGGCAGAAAATGCCTTTGGTAATTATCGAACCTTACTCGAAAAGGTCACTTTAAGTCCTTCAATGGGGCAGTGGTTGTCTCACATTGGCAATCAAAAAGAAGATCTGGCCACTGGCCGACTGCCCGACGAAAATTATGCTCGCGAAGTCATGCAGCTTTTTAGTATTGGCTTATGGGAATTGAATGCCGATGGCACTCGCAAACTTAATGCCAGTAATCAGCCGATCCCGACCTATACCCAAGATGATATTCGTGGCATGGCAAAAGTATTGACCGGATGGAGCTATGCCAACTGTAATCCGGCACAAGAGTCCTGGTATTGCATCGATGGCGCGCGTAACGGTAACTATCGAATCTACGATAATGTGCAACGTCCTGCACCGTTGCCACTCGATAAAACGCAGGTGTATCGCGATGTCACGAAACAGATGACACCTATGGCCGCGTACCACTCTACCAGCGAGAAAAAGATTGTCGGTGGTGTGATATTGCCCGCAGGCAGAACTGCCGAACAAGATTTGAACGACGCGCTCGACACTTTAGCTAATCATCCAAATGTCGGCCCATTCATTGGTCGCCAGTTAATTCAAAGATTAGTAAAAAGTAATCCATCAGCGGCCTATGTCGGAAGAATTTCTGCCGTGTTCGCCAATAATGGTCAGGGCGTGCGTGGTGATTTGAAAGCCGTGATCAAGGCAATTTTGCTGGATCCCGAAGCGCGTGATATCGCCCAAGCCACCACAACCACGGCAGGTAAATTACGTGAACCTGTATTACGGCTTTCGCATTATCTGCGTGCTTTTACCGTGCCCAATGGTGCCACGCCGCGCTACGACATCAATCCGTGGTGGATGGATGAAGTTTTTGCGCAACGACCAATGAGCTCACGCAGTGTATTTAATTTCTATTCGCCGAGTTACACGCCGCCAGGTGAAATGGGTTCCAATAATCTAGTCGGACCCGAGTTCCAGATTTATCATGAATCCACCTTGGTCGATAGCCATAATTTTATTGAATACTGGTTGACCAATGACCCAGCTGCAGACACCACTAAACCTCCGTCTTTCCAAAGTAATCACAGTGCTTATGTGGCATTGGCAAGCAATCCCACTGCTCTAGTGGACAAGTTAAATTTAATCATGACTTCCAATACCCTGTCGCCAGAATCTCGCACCCGTATTATTACTGCAGTGACCAATGTGCCGGCGGGGACAAACCAGGCTCGCGATCGATTCAGGATGGCGATAATGCTTTTTGAAATTTCACCTGACTATTTGATTCAAAAATGAGGTCAACATGAAATCCGAATTTGAACAAATGGTGCAGGATGAATCTTCATTAAAAACGCGTCGTCGTTTTTTACTAGGCGCTGCAGGCGGAGCCGGCGCTGCGATGGGAGGTTTTGGTTTTAGTCTGAGTGGCATCGCTGCGGCGGCGGATATGGGGACGAAAGCGGCTACGCCGATTCCCAATGATTACCGCGCAATGGTTTGCTTCTTTTTGTTTGGCGGTAATGACGCCGCCAATACGATTATTCCTTACGATCAAGCTACTTATAATCAGTATATCGTCGCTCGTGAAGGCTCATTGTCGCGACCACTTGGTATCACGCGTTTACGCCCCGATTTATTACCGATTACGGCAGCTTCGGTAAACGATGGTCGTCAGCTTGCTTTTCCGAAAGAAATGGCGTCGTTGAAACGTCTCTATGACAAGGGCAAAGCAGCGGTTATGACCAATGTGGGCGTATTGTCACAACCTACCAACAAGACACAATACAACACTGATGGTTTTGAATTGCCGCCGCAGTTATTTTCACATTCGGACCATCAGCGTTTCTGGCAATTAGGCGTGCCTAATTACACAACTCGCACTGGCTGGGCCGGTCGCATGGGTGATTTGCTGGCCGCCGGCAATAACAGTAATGTTTCGATGTGCATTTCTGTCGCCGGTAATAATACATGGCAAGTGGGAAATTCGGTTTTGCCTTATCCGATTAGTTCAAAACATGGTGCCCCGCAGTTCTGGAGCAGCTGGAATACCAACCGAATGACTGCAATGAATGGAATGAATTTGCAGACCCGTACCAATTTACTCGAGAAGCAGGCAGCCAGAGTTTATAACCGTGCAGCAAATGCACAGATAGATATGGATGAAGCCTTGAATTTTTCATTGACGCTCGAGAATTTTTTCCCAAAAAATCCGGCCGGGTTTAATCCAGGGCTAAACGGCGCTTACAACGATGTTATGCAGCAATTCCAAATGGTCGCGCGCCTGATTGCCGCCCGTGAAGTCCTGGGGCATAAACGGCAAATATTCTTTGTCAGTTTGGGTGGTTTTGATAATCACGATACGCTGGTGGAACACGGTGATCGTCTAAAAATTGTCGCTGATGGTATGGCCGCTTTTTATCAAACAACGGTTGCTTTGGGAATTGATCAGAACGTCACCACCTTTACCGCGTCAGACTTTGGTCGCCCACTTAAAAGTAATGGCACAGGTTCAGACCACGGCTGGGGGGCGCATCATTTTGTGGTTGGCGGTTCGGTGCGTGGTGGAAATGTCTATGGCAAATTCCCGCAAATGATCATTAACGGTCCGGATGCATTGGATAATCAAGGCCATTTATTGCCGAGTACATCGGTAGATGAGTACGCGGCAACTCTGGCAAATTGGTTCGGTGTTTCTGCAACCGACATGCCGATCGTTATTCCAAACATCGCGCGTTTTGCACAACCCGATATGGGCTTTATGACAGGCATCAAACCTTACCCACGTGTCGATAACACTTGCGTTAGTGCCAAAGGTTGTCGCCCGATAGGCACGAAGTAGCAGCGCTGCTCGCTGCACCACCGTAGCCCGGGCCACGCTCTACCGACCCGGGTGCTATGAAGGATCTAAATCATGATCCTTGTATGTTCATCACAAATAATTTCAAGGCGTAGATTTTTATTCTGGGTTTAACTTATTCCCGGGTCGGTAGAGCGTGACCCGGGCTTCGATATTTCGTCGAGATACCTCAGACGTATTGGGTACTATCAAATATCGGCCTCAACGGCACACCCTACAGCTTTAACTTTACGTAAGTATATTCGTGGGTGTGTTTGACTTTGCCACCGTCCGAGGTGGTGTAGCTGATTATCATCTTGCTAAGTAACAAATCTTTGTTATGAGTAAACGTACTGATCGCAGTCGGATTGCCTTCCCATTCGCCTTCGCCGCCAGCATAGAGGCTCTGCGGTTGGGTCAGGAAATAAGCGCCAGTAAATATCAATGGGTTTGGCTTGTTATCATAATTGCCATAAATATAATCCTGAGCCTTAACATTGGAATTTAAATCCATGCCGGTTTTTCTGGTGAAGTTGCCGTTACTGTCGAGTGAGTAGGTCGTTTCATCAATAAGCTTTCCACCAAACGAAGGACGTACTTTCTTTTCAATTATTTGATTATGCGAATAACTGTAATCTTGCGTCAGTGTGACCTGATCTTTGCCCGATGATGCGCGATGTCTTATTTCTTCATGACTTTTCAATCGGCCTTGTTGGTCGTATGTCAGCACATGACTAGAGGGATCGGAATCGCTAAAAACCATTTTGTAACGAGTGATTAGACCGAGATTGTTGTAAACAAAATCTTTCTCGGTAAGGATCAGATTTTTTCCACGATAATTCTTTAACTCAGTGATGCGACCAGCGCTGTCGTACTTGTACTCATATCGCTCGAGTGGGTCGCCGACCATTGCCCAGGTTCTTTTGACAAGTCGCCATTCATTCGCGTTTGCTTGCGCATGGCTTGCAAAAGGCCAAAGGGTCGAGAAAAGTACAAGTGCAAACATGAACAGATTTTTCATGGTGAAGGCTCTCAGTATTTAGTATGAGACAGGAATCGGAGTTCACCGATCAAAGCGGACATCGACAATAAAACTCTCTGTCATTTTTTGAACATCATTGCTACGCCTACAATAGTCATGACAATTGCAGCACTGTAATTTCATTAACTTGATCGGTAATTACCCGATAGAAACCGAGGCATATAGGCCTGGCGTGGCTGCGAGCAAGAAATATTATGGCTCCTGCACTGGCAAGATGGTGGAAAGCTAGCGATCCAGCGGCATCAATACCTGATCACGGCCAATATAATTCCGTTCAGTTTGGCCTTCACGTTTACTGAACCTGCCTTCACGTTTAATACCGTCACGGAAAACCTTTGGAGTAACTTATGCGCCGCGATGACCCGTCTGGATTAATTTTGTTGGTCGAGGACAATCGTAATTTGTCCGAAATGGTGGGCGAATATCTGGAATCCAAAGGCTTTGGTGTCGATTACGCCAGTGACGGCTTAGACGGCTACCGTTTGGCGGTTGATAACAGCTATGACGTCATAGTGCTGGACTTAATGCTACCCCGTCTGGATGGTACTGATTTATGTCGTCGTCTGCGCAGTGAAGCGAAAAAATCGACACCGGTATTAATGCTGACTGCCCGCGATACCTTGAATGATAAAGTCACCGGACTTGAGGCAGGCGCTGACGATTATTTGGTCAAGCCTTTTGCGATTCAGGAATTAGAAGCTCGCGTGCGTGCATTAATTCGTCGTGATCGCCGCCAAGTAAGTGCCGAAGTCCTGAAGATTGCCGATTTGGTATTGGACACAGCAAGCCTGCGAGTGACCCGTGGTGGTCAGGAAATTTTTCTCTCGCCAATTGGATTGCGTTTGCTCACGATACTAATGCGTGAATCTCCAAGAGTGGTAACCCGGCGTGATATTGAGCGCGAAATTTGGGGCGATGGCTTGCCTGATTCCGATACGCTACGTAGTCATCTGTACAATTTACGCAAATGCGTTGATCGTCCGTTTGATAAGCAGCTACTGCATACTGTACAAACAGCGGGTTATCGTATTGCCGATTTAGAGACTGCGCCGACCGCGTAAGCCACACAGAGAATGCAAGCCAACACTCATGACAAAATTATCGTCAAACGCTGGATTGCGTCGAAAAATCTGGACCGCATTTATTCTGCAAGCAGTGGTGATAAGTTTTGCGGCGGTGTTGGGTGTTTATGGTGCTTCGATAATTCTTAAACATGTTTTGATTCGGCAAGCACTTGAAAAAGAAGCTGAACATTACTGGGATATTTTGCAAGCCAACAAAAATGCTGCCGCGCCCGATACCTACAATATGAAAGGGTATCTGTTGTTCGATGGCGACTCGGAGGCTGTGCTGCCCGACACTATGCGTGGCCTTCCTTTGGGTTTCCATAGCTTGCCGCAAGCCAAAGGTGGCGCATTGATTCTGGTGGAACAAAGCGGTGACCGGCATTTGTTTTTGCAGTTCAAACAGGACCAGGTCGATTCACTGGCTTTCTGGTTTGGCATGGTGCCCTTGGCGTTAGTATTGGCGGTGGTTTATTTGATTGCGTTCAGTACTTATCGAGCGTCCAAACGTGCAGTGTCGCCAGTGATATGGTTGGCAAATCAAGTCCGGTTATGGGACCCGAAAAACCCGGATGCCAATTCTATCAAACCAGAAAATTTGCCGAGTGATGTTGAAGGCGAAACTTTTACGTTGGCATCGTCACTGCACGATTACGCTTCACGCATTAATAATTTTGTTGAGCGCGAGCGCAATTTCACTCGGGACGCATCGCATGAATTACGCACGCCGCTGACCGTGATTCGAGTCGCAGGCGACATTATGTGTGGTGACGAGGGCATGTCGCCGTCATCGCAAAAATCGCTTGTTCGCATCAAGCAAGCGGGCCGCGATATGGAAGCCTTGATCGAAAGTTTTCTGATTCTCGCTCGTGAAGGTGACACCGGGTTGCCTGACGAAGAATTTTCCGTGACTGAAGTGATTGTCGATGAAATAGACAAGGCGCAAATATTATTGCGCGACAAACCAGTCGAGCTGAAGCTCGAAATTATTCAAGACTTTGAGTTGTTCGCACCATCGCGTGTGTTGAGCGTGATGTTTAGCAATCTATTGCGTAATGCCTGCAATTACACTGATCAAGGTAGTATCCGTGTATTAATCGAACTCGGTTGCATTAGCGTGATTGACACCGGCGTGGGCATGGCGGAAGAAGATTTGGACAAGGTATATGACACCTTTTTTCGCGGCAGTAATCACAGCAAGGAAGGACAAGGCGTAGGACTGTCGATTGTGCGGCGTTTGTCTGAACGTTATCACTGGCCAGTAAAATTGGAAAGTCGTCTGGGTGAAGGCACTAGTGCCAGCATCGAATTCCCTAAAGCTATAGTGAACCACGCTCACATCAATAATAAATAGAATCATTCGCTTGGACTGAACGGCTCAAGCCGTTATGCTTGCAGTCTTGCAGGAGCATGCCATGCAGCGATTATTATTTCTGGTTTTATCCGTGATGAGTTTTGCCGTGAGCTCACTGTCAGGCGCAACCCAAATTTCAATTGAAAGTCCCAAAGAAAATACTATGCACGCCAATAATGAAAAAAAGAAATTCGCATTTGTGATTCATGGTGGTGCCGGTGTTGTCAGTCGTGAATCCATTCCCGAGGCTGATGCAAAATTAATGCATATCGATTTGAATAAAGCCCTGGATGCCGGCTATGCAGTGCTGAGTACCGGGGGCAATTCAATCGATGCGGTAACTGCCGCGATCATCATATTGGAAGACTCGCCCTGGTTTAACGCAGGAAAAGGCGCGGTATTTAATTCCGATGGTGGCCACGAGCTAGATGCTTCCGTAATGGAAGGCCACACTCGCCGTGCTGGCGCTGTGGCCGGCGTTACCACAATAAAAAATCCGATATTACTGGCACGTAGCGTAATGGAAAAATCGCCGCACGTGATGTTGGCCGGAGAGGGCGCTGAAAAATTTGCCGACACCCAAAAAGAGATCGAACGGGTTGATCCAAAATATTTTGATACCGATAAGCGCTGGAAACAATTGCAGGATGCGAAAGCCAAGGAAGCAACCCATGCCATGCACACCGTGCAGGGGACTTATTTTGGTACGGTCGGTGCGGTTGCGTTAGACCAGCATGGCCATATCGCAGCGGGCACTTCAACCGGCGGAATGAGTAACAAAAAGTGGAGCCGGGTAGGTGATTCACCCATTATAGGTGCTGGTACTTATGCAACTGACCAGTGTGGGGTCTCAAGTACCGGCTGGGGCGAGTTTTATATTCGCGCCGTGGTGGCTCATGATATTTGTGCGCGGGTGGAATATCGCCGTGATTCTTTAGCCTTGGCTGCCGATGATGTGATCAATAAAATTGTGCCTGCCATGGGCGGAGACGGCGGCGCAATTGCCTTGGATAAAGACGGTAACATCGCTATGCCTTTCAATACCGGCGGCATGTCACGCGGTTGGATAAATACCGATGGCACACGCGGCACCGCAATTTTTAAAGAATAGGGGAATGACAGATAGTTCAAGCAATGTTTCATTCAGCTAATACTTCAATATTCCTATGAGCATTGATTTAATCACCCTGCGTACATTGCGAACGCAGGCGCTTCGATTGAGTCGCAGTGCTGAAGACGCCGACGATGCGGTGCAAGAAACATTACTGGCATCCATACAAGCTGGTCGGTACGATCTGCCGTGGCTATATGGTGTTTTACAAAAGCAAGTCGCCATGCAAATACGTGCAAAAGTCAGGCGTCGCCGTCGAGAAGAAATTATTCTGGATGAAGCTCAATCGGCTGACGTGGAAGCAAGTCAACCGAGTCAATCGATATTAACGCTCATCCGAAGTTTGCCGACCGCTTTACGGCAGGTGGCTGTGCTGGCTGTGCACGGTTTGAACGCTGAGGAGATTCGATACCTGCTGAAGATTGCACCAGCTGCATTCAGGCAGCGATTGACGAGTATCCGTAAAAGTCTGGGAAAATTGCCGGAAGATCAAGCTCGCGAGGCATTGGCCATTGCCTACGTTCGGGAACCAAAGCGTAGCGTTGAACTACAGCTAGGCTTGATACGCCGGGCTTTGAAAGCTGCTTTATACGGCGACCGGTGTCTAGGCACGCATGACTTAGATGGACATCTTATGATTATTCGTCGAAAAGCTCACACATCTGCCTGGCGTGGCAACTAATAAAGGTGACCTAACAGGAGAAAGTCATGCTTAATCATTGCAAAATTGGTGCTATTGTTTTTTTTGTACGCGAACTTGGCCGAACGATTGCGTTTTATCGCGATACGCTCGGCTTATCGGTCAACCATATTGACGGACACGATGGCCCGTTAGGTATTGCGGATGTGGGCGGCGTTGAGCTGGTTTTTATTGTACGGGAGGCAACGATCGGCAGCTCACCCGTGGTGGTGTTCGCCATCGACGGCGGCATTGACGATTACGCTGAAGCTCTGGCAGAAAAAGGCGTCGAAATTGTTGTGCCGGTTAGCGAAGCACCGGATGGTGGATTGACACTCGACTTCATTGACCCGGACCGGAATACACTAAGTCTTTATCAGCCCGCAGGAGCGCCAAGAAGAAAGTGAA
>JAYUUM010000036.1:0-5801 GCA_043754555.1 Arenimonas sp.
AGCTCGTTGAAGTGCTCCCAGGTGGCCCAATGCGGAACAAGATTCGAGTTCGCGAGTAGTACGCGCGGTGCATCGGGATGAGAGGGAAATACGCCGACCGGTTTGCCCGATTGAATGAGCAAGGTTTCGTTGTCGTTAAGGCGTTTAAGAGTTTCGAGAATTTTGTCGTAGCTGGCCCAATCACGCGCAGCCCGACCAATGCCGCCATAGACCACGAGTTCCTGCGGGTTTTCCGCGACTTCGTCGTCAAGATTATTTTGAAGCATGCGATACGCGGCTTCGGTCAGCCAGCTTTTGCAATTCAAGGTAGTGCCGCGAGGGGCGCGGATGCTGCGGGTTTTATCGATACGGTTATTGGGCATAGGTTTACTCCAGATGCCTAATTATCGCCCAGCGCCCGCGTTTGAGATAGCAGACACAAAAAAGAGCCTTGCGGCTCTTTTGGTGGAGGGGCTGTAAGGCCCAAATAGTTTGGGAGAATTCGCGCGTTACGGCGCTCCCACGTTGGTGTTAGCGGGAAATTCGGATTGATGGGTCCAAACGTTCCAACGCTTCGCCAACGGACAATGCACCGGTGCGGTCGATATCGTCTTTATCGTAAGAGCGACCGGGCAATCCATTGCAGCCTTTCTTGTCACTTGACCTTTTAATGCAGGTACCGGTGTTCTTGATGCAATCAGTTTTCACAAGGGCAGATTCGGATTTATCGGCAGTAATGTTTACTTCTTCGTTCGCGGCTACTTCTGTGCTTGCGCTTACGGCGACATCAACGCTGTGGGCATTGGCTAGCATCGACAGACTGAAAATGGCAGCAGATAAAATGAGTTTGTTCATGACAATGCTCCTCGGTTTGTGTCGCAGTAATAAACGATAGCAAATGTACATGAAACCTAACGTGAAAATAAGCGTTCAGAATGTTCTATACGATACGCTATTGATGTCCGAAAACGGCGAGTATTCGTCTTAAAGGCGGGCTATGATGCCGCCATGAATCAGATGATGCCCAGCCACGAAATATGTGATCGCGCAAGAATGGCACGCGACGCTCGTTTTGACGGGCTATTTTTTACCGCCGTGAAAAGCACTGGCATTTATTGTCGACCAATCTGCCCCGCTCCAACCCCTAAACCGAAAAACATTCTGTATTACCCAAATGCTGCGGCTGCGAGTGCGGCGGGGTTTCGTCCGTGCTTGCGTTGCCGGCCGGAGCTTTCACCGAATGCGATGCAGCACCGGTATCAGGACGAATGGGTAAATCGTGCATTGGCACTGATTGCAGACGGCGAATTACAGGAGGGTTCGGTCGATACGCTGGCCGACAAGATTGGCCTGAGTGCACGACAAATTCGTCGATTGTTTTTGAATGGCTTGGGTGCGACGCCCATTGCTGTACATACAACGCGACGTTTACTGCTAGCAAAACAATTACTGACGGAAACGTCGATGCCGATGACGCAAATTGCATTGGCTTCAGGCTTTAAGAGTTTGCGTCGCTTCAATGCGGCCTTCGCCGAAGGTTGCGGTATGCCGCCGACGGAAATTCGACGATTGCGAACCGAAGCGCCATCGGGGTCATTAACGTTGCGACTTGCGTATCGACCGCCATTCGATTTTGGTTTGATGCTGGCATTTTTAGCGAAACGTGCGATTCCCGGTATAGAGCATGTGACAGCCACGAGTTACGAACGGGTGCTAGGGCCTGTTGATAATTCAAGCTGGATTCGTGTCACCGCCGATCCATTAAAACCGGAATTAAAACTGCAAATATCCGATGCCGATCCGCGCTTGATTCACGATATTGTGCAACGCACGCGACGTTTGTTTGACCTGGATGCCGATTTGCAGGCGGTGCATCAGGTGTTGAATACATCGGAATTATTAAAAAAGACGATAAAACGCAGACCCGGTTTACGAGTGCCGGGAAGTTGGGACGGTTTTGAATTAGCAGTGCGTGCCGTGCTGGGACAACAGATCAGCGTGACCGGTGCGACAACATTGACGCGGCGTTTGGTTGAACAATATGGCGAAGACAGAACGACGAAACGCGAAAATCTGGATCGCGCATTTCCAAAACCCGAAGCCATTGCCAACGCGCCGCTGGAAAAAATCGGTCTGCCAAAATCACGTGCAGCGACCTTGCGTTCGATGGCGCAGGCATTGATCGATGGAGAGATTAGTTTTCAAGCTGGACAAAATCTGGATACCTTCATCGCTAAGTTCACGAGCTTGCCCGGTATTGGTCCGTGGACTGCACAATACGTGGCAATGCGCGCCCTGCGACAACCGGATGCATTTCCCGCCGGTGATTTGATTCTGCAGCAAGTGATGGGTGGCGATAAGCGCCTAAGTGAAAAAGAAACCGAAGCGAGATCACAAGCGTGGCGGCCGTGGCGTGCGTATGCAGTGCTGCACCTGTGGCATTTGTCGGGTGATAAGTGAGAGAGAAGAAAGCGCTTTGAGTATGAAACAGATTTTTTGATATCACTTGTTGGTGTTTTTGGATCCCGGCTTCCGCCGGGAAGACGAATGAATTTAATAATTCAAATAGTACGTCACCTCGTTGAAAAACGGGGCCCAGAAGCCTACTACGAAGAAGACTTAGAATGCTGCTTCGAACATACTTCTGGATCCCGACTTTCGTCGGGAAGACGCAACACTTTATTTGCAGGAATATTTATGTGGTTTGATGAAATCAAAACTCCGATTGGTTTACTGCAGATAGCCTGCGATGACAGCGGCCTGCGTTACGTGATGTTCGAAAAAAATAAATACGATGCGCAACTTCGCGAAAGCTGGAAACGTGATGCATCGATAACACGCGAAGCTCGCGAACAGTTACTGCAATATTTTTCTGGTGAACGAAAAGAATTTAACTTGACGCTGAACCCGGTCGGCACCGAATTTCAAAAACAGACCTGGCATATGCTGGCAAAAATTCCGTTCGGCGAAACATGGAGTTATGGACAAGTCGCGAATAGAATCGGCGCACCAAAAGCGGTGCGTGCCGTGGGCGCAGCGAATGGCCGTAACCCCATTCCGATTATCCTGCCTTGCCATCGCGTGATCGGCAGTAATGGAACACTCACCGGTTTTGGCGGCGGCTTGCCGACCAAGCAATGGTTGTTGGAACACGAGGGTGTGAGAAGCGTGTCGCAAGCGAGCTTGTTATTTTGATCGTTATCGTGCCGCGTTGTAGGAGCGTCCTTTAGGCGCGACAAATCCCGCTAGATCTATCGCGCTTAAAGTACGCTCCTACGGAAGATTGTTCCGGGGAAGTTTCAAATAATGTTGCCGCGTTATTTCCGGCAACTTCTCGATGGCATAGCGCAGCATGGTGCGTGGCATTGTTGGCGCGTTTGCATTCAGGAAAGCGAGCAAGGTCGGCATATTGCCGCGACCACCCATTTCGCGGAGCATCCAACCGACGGCTTTATGCATCAGGTCTTCTTTATCATTCAATAATAGTTTCGCCAGCTTCACAATATCTTCTGTTTCGCCTAGCTTGATGAAATGATGGGTCGCCAACACAGCAATCCGGCGTTCCCACAAACTTTTCGATTTCGCTAGACGCATTAATGGCGAACGCGAACGATCAAATAAATACGGCCCGACGATATAAGGCGCCGAGCTATCCACCAGATCCCAATTGTTTACATATTGGGGATGCGCCAAATAGGCGTCGTAAATAATTTTTCTTTGCGGCGGAGCGTCCTGCTTGTATGAACGCGATAGGTGCAGCACTGCCAACAAGCGGGCTTCATGCCAGGAACTTTTCAGCAGTTTTAATTGTTCGGAAACCGACAAGTCGCAATGACGCAATATACTTCTGGCTTGCGGGACGCTAACACCTAGAAACTTGTCGCCTTCACCGTATTGTCCAGGGCCGGTCTTGAAAAACCCGGTATTGCTGGCGGCACGCTCTGCGGTAGCCAGTGCTTTCATGGCTTGTATTGCTGCGTTGGCCGTGGTGATTTTTATTTTCATGATCTGGAATAGCCTATATCAAACTTAAATATAGATCATCCCAATGTGGGTTCGCCGTTTCAATCAGAATAATCTTCCATTGCCTGCGCCATTCTTTAATCTGTTTCTCACGTGTTATGGCCGAATACATATCAGCATGAAGTTCATACCAGACCAGATTATGGACTTGATATTGCTTCGAGAACCCCTCTGTCAAATCATTTTTATGCTGCCAAAAACGTTTTACCAAGTCAGAAGTAACACCGACATAAAGCGTGCCATTTTGTTGACTGGCTAGGATGTATACACATGGGTTTTTCATGCCCTATTATTTCTATCCTCGCTTTTGATTTCTGTCAGGTTTTCCTTAATTTGTTGTAGGAAAATATTGCAGTGCCCAATAACGTAAAAAATATCGTCTCCCCGTTGAAAAACGGGGTCCAGAAGCTTAGGTCGAAGCAGGTTTTAGATGCGGCGTTGTAGACGTTTCTGGATCCCGACTTTCGTCGGGAAGACGTGTGAAAAACCAAACAATTCAAATAGGATTGTCTCCCCGTTGAAAAACGGATCCAGAAGCTTAGGTCGAAGCAGGTTTTAGATGCGGCGTTGTAGACGTTTCTGGATCCCGACTTGGTCGTCACTCCGGCGAAGGCCGGAGCGAGAAGACGTGTGAAAAACCAAACAATTCAAATAAGAACGTCTCCCCGTTGAAAAACGGGGTCCAAAAGCTTAGGTCGAAGCAGGTTTTAGATGCGGCGTTGTAGACGTTTCTGGACCCCGACTTAGTCGTCACCCCGGCGAAAGCACGAAGCATCACTTCACATCCCGCGAAACCGCGATTGAAATGCCGAGCTGATCGGCAAAGTCTCTGTTCGATCTTTTAGATGCAGCGAGTAATGACTAAGCTCATCTTTGCGAACGCGGTCAATGGCAGACACACGCACCACCACACTACGATGTACTTGCCAGAAAATATCAGGGTCCAGACTGTTGATTAATTCTTTCAGCGGCGTTCGAATTACAGCTTCATCCGAAGGTGTGACCACGCGAATATATTTATCCTGTGCTTGGAAAAATAAAACATCATCTATCGAAAACATTTTAACGGTATCGCCCACACTGGCTGTTACCCATTTGATCGACTTGTTCGAAGTACCGCGCAGCTTGGTTTCCAGTGCATCGATGATATTGGAAATGTCCGGCGTGACTTTCGTTTGCAGCCGTGCACGTATTCTTTCAATGGCTTGTTGCAAGCGTTCAGGCTTGATTGGTTTTAATAAATAATCAACAGCGCCGGTTTCAAAAGCCTTCACCGCATACTCGTCGTAGGCAGTAGTAAAAATGATTTCGGTATTCAAAGGTGCCGAGCGTGCGACT
Source organism: Arenimonas sp. (assembly GCA_043754555.1). Taxonomy (GTDB): domain Bacteria; phylum Pseudomonadota; class Gammaproteobacteria; order Xanthomonadales; family Xanthomonadaceae; genus Arenimonas. Next base: position 5,341 of record JAYUUM010000036.1, read on the forward strand.
TCAATCCCGCTCAAGCCAGGCATGCGAATATCAAGCAATGCAAGCTTGGGTTGGAACTGCTGCATGGCCTCCAGCGCCGACAAGCCGTCTTCGCAGACGGCAACAATGTTCGCTTCAGGCATTAGCTCTTGTAACATTTTCGGCAGGGCCTGGCGCTGAGGTTGTTCGTCTTCTGCAATTAGCACTGTAATTTTTTGGGCCACTGGCGTCATGCGTTGGCTTCACTTAAAGGCAGTTCAATAGTGGCGATTGTGCCAGCTTCGGGAAGCGCTGCAATCGTGAGACTTGCTGAATCACCAAAACGCGATTGCAATTGTTCACGAATATTGGCTAATCCAATGCCGCCACCCAAGCCTGTTTTCAAACCCACGCCGTCATCACCTACGCTAACTCGCAATGTTCTATTTGCAATTTTTTCAGCCGCAATCGTTACACGACCATTACCTAACTTGGTTTCCACA
>JAYUUM010000037.1:0-17285 GCA_043754555.1 Arenimonas sp.
CCCTTTGGCCCGAATGAAATTGTCGCCCTACAGAAAACTACTCCTGCGTTTGACCAGACATTCGTCTGTTGAAAGCGGACACTTTCGCCGTCCATGGCGCCCGCAAGCGGCCTCCTACCAAAATAGAATAAACTGCGCCCATGCTTATCATCAGCCCCAGCATTATTATTGACGACTCGGAACTGCAGGAGCGCTTTGTGCGCTCTAGCGGACCGGGTGGACAGAACGTCAATAAAGTATCGACTGCTGTTGAATTACGATTCGATATAAAGCAATCGGCGTGTTTGCCCGAACCTTTGCGTGAGCGATTGTTGGCCAGACGTGATCGGCGTCTTACCGCAGATGGCGTGTTTGTTATTAGCGCCCAGCGTTTCCGCACACAAGAGCGTAATCGTGATGACGCACGTGAGCGTTTGGCTGGAGTCATTCAAGCCGCGTTGCACGTACCAAAGAAGCGTGTCGCAACCAAGCCAAGCAAAGGCGCAAAAGAGCGCCGCCTGACCGGCAAGCGCGAGCGTGCTGATATTAAACGCACTCGTTCCAGCAAAACCTGGGATTAATGCATGCAAAGAGTTCTGTCATTGCCACCGAATGCACCGCGCAGCAAATCCGGGAAATGGCTGCAAAATCTTGCTTTATTGCTATTGAAAATAGGCGGTTGGAAAATGGTCGGCGAATGGCCAAATGTGGCGAAGATGGTCATGATCGCCGCGCCACACTCGTCTGGCTGGGATGCGGTCTGGGGCATGGCGGTCAAAGCGGCGATGGGTGTGGAAATTGTATTTATTGGAAAAGCCGAATTATTCAAAGGCCCGCTCGGTTGGGTGCTGCGAAAACTCGGCGGGCGTCCGGTTGATCGAAGTGCCCCGGGCGATATCATCGAACAAATCGCCGCACAAATTCGCGACTCGGAAAAAATGTGGTTCGTACTCGCGCCTGAAGGCACCCGAAAAAGAGTGCAACACTGGAAGCCCGGGTTCTGGAAAATTGCCCGCAAAGCCGAAGTGCCGGTGTGCTGCGCCTGGTTTCATTATCCGACTAAAACCATTGGTGCCGGGCCGTTGTTATACCTTACCGATGATTTTGAAAGCGACATGAAACGAATACGTGAAATTTATCGACCCTATATGGGCAAGAATCGCGGGACGGAGTAAGAGCGGCATAAGCCGCTCCTACGCGGACACATTACATACTAAAACGGTAACTCAGCTTCACTAAAAATAGTTCATCGTTACGTAACGAGAATGCATCACCGAGTAAATTGAAAGGATCGCGCGATGCGTCTTCCTGATAGCCAAAACCGCCACGACTGTAAACGATATATAAATCCGATAGCGGCGCGAGTTCGTAACGATAACGAATCTGGAACCCGAGACTATTCAAGTTGAAATCAGAAATAACATCATTGCTTGCGACCGAATTACCCTGGGCATCAACACGCCAAGCCTGTTTTATTTTGGCATCCAGTGCAATAGTTTCCAGCTTGATTCGTAAATCTTGCTTGCTACCGATTAACCATTGCATGCCGGCACTCAAGCTGGCTTGTTTGGCTTCAAAAGTACCTAGTAAATTGTTCTCTTGCCAAATCAGCCAGTCAGGTTTGTATTCCAGATTCAAACCCATATACACACTCAGAGTGTCGCTAACATAATAGGTCGGTTGAAAGAAAAATTCGACATCGGAATGGTCAATACCTTCCAGTCCTGATTGACCTATTCGCCCATTGCCATAAAACTCCCACTTACCTTTTCTCGGGCGAAAACGTTCGTAAAAACCCAGCAAGCGCTGCGGCAGTTTAATATTGCCATTGCCGCGCGTAAGCAGATCGCTGACACCATTGCTAAGCCAGGTGACTTCAAAAAATTCGTTGCCGCCATCGCGAGTTTCGCTGTAACGGGTAATCTGTGCGGCGCCGAATAATCTTTCACCGCTATCGTTATAGCGCATCGAGGTAGCGTAGCCCCAATCCTTCGAGCGATAGCTTGAACTCTCTGGTAAATCGGTAACGCGATGTTTCATTTCGTAACGCAAATAATTAAAGCTGTTTCGGTCAAGATAACCGAAGTCGTTCAATTCCAGATTACTGCCCAGATGCACGAAAAAAAGATTATCACGCCAACCGTCTTTCAATTCGCGGTTGACACGAAGCTGCATGCCGCTGTCCTGAAAGCTATTGCCGTTTTGGCTAATATCGGAACCGACGAATTTACTGACGATATTCCATTTTGCATTCGGTTTCCATTGATGATCAAACGCATACACATTGGCAACGCGATCTAAATGTGGGCGATTGACCTGCGTGGCTAAAAAGCCAAAATTCTGGCTGCCGAAATCCTGTGTTAAACGCAAAGCGTAAAAATCGCGACCAATTTCGTCTGCTTCGCTTGCAGCAAACACGCCGTAATTAAGTTGGCCAAAGCTGCCGTTGAGTTTTATCGCAGCGGTAACATCTCCAGCGCCTGTTCGGTCATCAGTCAAACCGCCAACACGGCGCGTGTATATCAAACTGCTATTGCCGACGCCGAAACCAAAATTGAACAAGCTTTGATTTTCGGTAAAGAACGGGCGTTTGTCGCTGAAAAAAGTTTCGACCGCATCAAAGTTAACTACCAGCTCGTCACTTTCTACCTGGCCAAAATCCGGATTCAAGGTAGCGGTTAATTGAAAGCGCGAATTGGGTTTCCAGTAAATATCGGCACCAGCATCAAAAACGGTATAGCCATCGACCAGATCGTTTGCGCTGACCACATACGGTGTAATTGCTAGTAACGATTGGCTGTATTGCGGGATTTCTACCTTGGCAAAATCTGACAGAAAACGCGGACGGGTATAACTCGCCGCTGGCCATGCCACGCGCTCACCAGTGCTGCCAATAACGCGGTCGAGATAAATGCCGATCGTACGTTTGTCGCCTGCAGCTTTTTGCATGGGTGCGATATACCACGGTATCAACATTTCTACCGACCAGGTGTCACCTTCTTCGCTGACCGCGTGTTGCCAAATGCCATCCCAGTCGTTGCTGAAGTTATTTTCATTGCTTATCACGGCATCCTGAATGCCATTGGTCAGATTGATGGTGAAGTTGTAACCGGTGCCACCATTGCCGTCGTAATCGACCATTAAATTTACGCGGTCCACCTGCGCATCACCGTCACGACGCGTGCGTTCGCGAGTGCGCGGAACTGCCGATGTTTGAGTGTTGCGAAAACCGACTGCAAGTCCTTCGGGTGTTGATAAAACCCAGGCTTCAGTCGGATAGGGGCTGTCTGCGCCAGTCAGTGGCTGCACTAGTTTGAAATCAGTGATGCGTTGGGCGCCGGCCCATTCGCCTTCACTGATTTTTCCGTCAACAACAATGCTCGCGGCATCTGCCGTTGATGAAAACAAAGCCAATGCCACCAGAGCGATTAAATACGGTGCGCGCATAGACTTCCCCAATGACAGGCCTGCATCGTAGGCGCAAGTGCGGGCGTCGCCATGTGCAGGAAGTCATCACACTGTTAAATAATTGCCTCTTGTGACTTGTTTTAACACCCGTGGGAGTGCCCGTCAGGCGCGATAAACCTGCGAAAAAACTAAAAGAAAAAGCGGACACAAAGGTCACTAAGCAATACAAAATCCGTAAAGATTTTAAAGGAGCTCTGAGACGTGAGCGTTGCGTAAGATCGAAGCGCTGGCGAAACCTCTGCGTGGGCATCAACAACAAATCTCCACATTCACGCTGCCCGGTGACGATAGCTACCGGGACTCAGTTACTTTAGATGCATGCCATTTAACCGGAACGATAATTATCCACCACACGATAACTCCTCGCATACAAACCGAATATCAATGCTGCGATTAACGCGAATACCGCGAAGAAAAACATCTGGAAGGCCGTCACGCTAAGTCCGGTAGTGGCAATGTTTGTAGTTACTGTGTCGTTGCGTACCGCTGCATTAGCAAGCAGCACCCACAGATTGCCAATGGTGGTGGTTAGATTCCAGAAACTCATCACTACGCCTTTCATAGCTTGTGGCGCTTGGCTGTAAGCAAATTCCAGGCCGGTGGCCGATACTAAAACTTCACCGAAAGTAAGTAATGCATACGGCAATACTTGCCAGACAATCGTCATCGGCTCGCCACCATCCATTACCACCTGGATTAAGCCAATCACGATCCAGGCAAGCCCACTGAACGCTATGCCTGCGGTCATGCGGCGTAATGCCGTTGGCTCCCAGCCTAAACGCTTGAGCATGGGATACAGGACCAGATTGTTGAATGGAATCAGGATCATCACCAGGGCAGGATTCAGCGCCTGCATTTGCGAAGACACAAACCACTCCGGTTTGGTCATGGCATTGCCCTGAATCACCCAGGTCGAGGCTTTTTGATCGAACAGGGAAAAGAACGGTGTGACTAGCGCAAACGCTACCAAAATGCGGAGCACACCACGCACACCATCGACAGCAACATCAGGATGGACGCTACGCGCTCGATCAAGTTGAATGTACGCACCACCACCCACACCAACGAGCAACATGACTAAAGCGATACAAAATGAGATCACAAAGCCCAGGCTCGGAATCAAGCCAAACGAGGCAACTGCCAATAACACACCCGCCACAGCCAACCACCAGCCGAGACGCCCTTCGCCGGGCCGTTGAGTCGTCAGCGCGGTGCGCACTACTTTTGAGAATGAATGCGGGTCGGCGACATCCGCCGGTGGCACCATCACATATTTTTTGCGGCCCAACCACAACACAACCGTCGCAATAAACATCAGGATGCCGGGAACTCCGAACGCCACACTGGCGCCGTAATTTTTCAAGAGTAATGGCATCAATAAGGATGCAAATAGCGAGCCAAAATTAATGATCCAGTAAAAGCCATCAAAAACCACCTTGGCCAGATGTTCGTTGGACTTGGTAAATTGATCACCTACAAACGAGGCGACCAGTGGCTTGATACCGCCAGCGCCTAATGCAATTAAGCCCAAGCCGGTAAAAAAACCGGTACGGCTGTCTTCAAACATTGCCAAACAGGCATGGCCCGCGCAGTAGATCAGGCTAAACCAGATAATGGTGTTGTATTTGCCAAAAAAGCGATCCGCTAGATAACCGCCAAGTAAGGGAAAAAAATACACGCCGATCATGAAGGTGTGCATCAGATCTTTGGCTGCCAATTCACGCTCACTGCCAGCGGTGATGTGTTGCAGCAAGAGCGACGTAATCAGGAATGAAACAAGAATGTTACGCATGCCGTAAAAGCTGAAGCGCTCGCAACCTTCGTTGCCGATGATGTACGGAATTTGGCGCGGCATTTTTGCCTTGGCGGAAATTTCAGTTGCAGACATGTGCGTTCTCGTCTCTATTGGTTTTCAGAAGGGTGTTATTTATTTTCGAAGCCCCAGGGCGCCGGTGGAATTGCAACGGGCTTGCTTAAATCAAACTCGACCCGAAAATGCCGATTGGGCCTGCGCAGTTCGTAGGCAAAAATATTATTGTCGGCCACTTCAACGGCCCAGGTGTTTTCCATCGACACCTTCATGCCGTTACGTTCAAACATCGCCTTGGAAAAAGCATCGGCAGGAAATTCCTGGCGCGTCGCACTTCCTGCGCTGACAGTATCGCCACCGTATTGGGTGAGTTTATCTTCGCTGCCGTCTTTATGACGATGGTCGTGCTTCAAGCGCAGGCCGGTTTCGGTTTTGGTAATCACCCAGGTGCGCGAGCGATCTTCACCGACATGAAATGGAATGCGAATTTCATTCTCGCTGCAGTTACGAACATGCATGATGGCTGCACCACTGAAACTCTTGGTGTCACTTTCATTAAAAACAGTCAGCTTCCCGGCAAATGCTTTTCCGCAGTAACTCGAAAGTTTATTGAAAAACATTTCGGAAGCGGCAAGCGTTTTTGTTGAAGTCGGTTTCGTACAGGCAGTAAGCGACACAAGAAAGATCAAAAATAGTAGACGCATTTTAATCAACCGCCTGCTGCTTCAATGTCGGCTTTTTGTTTTTCAGCACCGTCCAAGACCTGATCTTCAACTTGCTTGGCTTTTTCAATGGGTGCTTGAATGGCGCCGCGCATTTCGGTGTTGGTTTCGCTCTCGGGAGTTTCCAGAGTTGCTGTCGGTGTAGCCGGGTCATTGGATTGAGGGGGTGCCATGCAGGCAGTGAGGCATAAAAAAATAAGTATGAATGCAATCCGCATGGCTGGCTCCGGTTTATTTTGATGAACAATGTTTTTCTGTATTGCTGGCTCGGCTATGCTACCCCTATTGAGCGAGAGGTGCGAGATGAATACACGTTGGCGTGTTGACGGGCAGGTGGCCTTGATTACCGGCGCGAGTGCGGGCATTGGTCGGGCCATAGCTTCGGAGTTACTAAGCTTGGGTGCCGATGTGCTGCTGGTCGCACGTGCCCCTGCCGTTTTGCAAAACTGTGTCGATGAATTGCAGGAAGAATTTCCTGCTCAATCTATTCAATTTCTTGCCGCAGATGTCAGCGATGCCGAACAACGCCAAGAAGTGTTTGATTGGGTCGAAGACTTGAAGGATGGCCTACAAATTCTGGTCAACAACGCCGGCCATAATATTCGCAAGGCGACGATAGATTATAACGACGACGAGTGGCGCAGTATTTTTGAAACAAATATTTTTTCGGCATTTGAACTTTCGCGGTTTGCTTATCCGTTATTAAAACTGCATGCTAATTCAAGTATTGTGAATGTGGGTTCGGTATCGGGCCTGACCCATGTTCGGACTGGGTCGCCTTACGGTTCAAGCAAGGCGGCATTACATCAACTCACAAAAAACCTGGCCTGCGAATGGGCCAGTGATGGCATTCGGGTTAATTCGGTGGCGCCCTGGTATATCCGCACACGACGCACATCGGATGTGTTGGCCATTCCCGAATATCTGGATGAAGTGCTGGAGAAAACCCCGATGGGTCGTATTGGCGAACCCGAAGAAGTCGCCGCTGCCGTTGCATTTTTATGCATGCCGGCATCGAGTTACATTACCGGCGAATGTATTTCGGTCGATGGTGGCTTTATGCGTTACGGGTTTTGAATTGCTCGACCACTTTCAATTTTATCGTGGGAGCGGCGCAAACCGCGAATGCTCGGAGAAATTCAATTCGCGGCTTACACCGCTCCCACGGCATCGGTTTTATTGACAACTATTTCGCACAATTTGCGTGATGCGCGCCAAATCGGATTTACGAAAAGCGGAGGTGCTACTGAATGCATAACGCAGATCCGATTTCGCCTGTTTTTGTTTTTCTTTCCATCGATCACACAACGCTTCACCTTCATAACGCACACATGAATCCCGCACCCAGCTACACGCCGCGCGTTGTTCAATAGGAAGGTATTCCATGCGATAACCCTGCGCCCATAAAGGTTCGCAGCGTGGATTGGGATCGTAATTTTCGGAATCCCGGGTTTTGCCTTCGTAATTGGTGCATTGATATAAATCTGGCGGCGGGTTCACTGGAATAATTACTTGTGCGGCCGGCTGCATTGCGACGACCGGCGCAGGTTTGTTGGCGGTATTTTTTTTCACGATCGGGGCGTCTTTGGGCCGAAGCATTTCGCGGGTTTCCTGTTTGCTCGATTTTGCACAGGGCGCATCCTGAAGGCTGACCTTGCCTTTGGTATCAACGCAGCGGTAAACAGTTACTTTATTATTTTCCGCCTGTGTTGGCGTAGCTGAAGAAATGTCAGCAGACATTATTGCCGCCAGGCTACCTAGTAAAATCGGAATATAAAGCCAATGTTTCATGGAGCTAATTTACGCCCAAAAGAAAACGGCGACCAGAGGGCCGCCGTTTCTAGACACTACAAAATCAAATTAGAGCTTGGTAATCGGCACGTTGGTCCGTGTTACACCGTTGATGGTGTAAGTGAGGGTCGCTGTAGTGGCCGAAGTGAAGGTCAGTGTGTAAGTGCCGACCGGCGTTTTCACTACTTGGGAGGGATCGAAAGTGGTGGCAAAAGCCGGGCCAGCGTTATGGCGTACGGTACCGCTTTGCACGTCGGTAGCGGTCCAAGTACCGGCCAATTCGAACCAATCGGCGGCACCGGTGCTGTTGTAAATAAAAATCAAGCCTAATTTGTTTGGAGTCGTATATTCAAACCAGGTCAAACCCCAGCCGCTTTCGTCTGCCTTGTACCAAGCACCTGTGTGATTAACGCTAGGGCCATTGGTAGAGGCGGGGGCGAGATATTGCTGCACACCCGGGAAAGAAATATCGAGTCTCGAATAGAAGTCATCATTACCAGGTGTTGCCGGATTACCATCATTGGCGCAGGATGCGCTGCCGCCCAATAAGCCGCCGCGCAAGTACCAGGCGCCATCACTACCAATGGTAAATAAGCCGGAGCCACTGCTGCCACCCAAAGTGGTGCCGCTGGACCAACCTACCTGGTGCTGTCCGGTGTCTTGGCCTTCCTTGATTCCCTGCGATACTTTCTTCGGGAAACCTTCAGGATGATGGATACCGTAGATGGCAGTGCTGTTGGCTAACGCAGTCGAGTCCCAGCCGGCGAAATAGGTACCCGCTGGCGGAGCACTGTTAATTCGAACTAGCGAGATATCAGTGCCGGTACTTGAGTTCTCGGAATAAAGATACGTGGCGCCGCCGGTTTGTGGCGAAGGCAAAGTAGCGAGTGTAGCGGCAGTGCCACAGGTTGTTGTCTCATAATTCCAGTAAAAATTCATCGTGTTGGCGAGCGTTTGGTTACTAATACAATGATCCGCCGTGTAAAAATAGGGGATCTGTGTAGCAGCCACTGTATCGGCAAGCAAACCGCCGGTACACAAATAGGTAAGTGTTTTTGTAGGATCGTTTGGGTCTGGTTCAGTAAATGTTATCCGCGCGACTGAATTTTCAGCATTAACAAAATTGGCCCCTAATGTCGCGGTGCGACAGATTACATTGACCATGCAATCCTGTTGTACAACGCCTTTGGGGATGATAAAACTCTCTTTGGCATTAGTAAGTAAGTGGGAAACACCAGTTACATCAATGCGCACTTGTGCAGCCAGCGCACTTTTAGGCAAATAGATTTCAATGATCTGTGTTTCACCATCGGTACCCGGGGTCCAATAACTATTTTTTGTATCGATTAGACGCTTGGTTTCTTCGCCGGTTGCCAACGCAATAACCTGATTGGGTGCATCAGAGCCAGAAAACCGCAGCTCAGAACCTGCAACCAGGCCTGCAGTACGAATACCGACACGCAGACCAAAGGCATCCGGTGAAGTGATTTCAATACGCGAAACTTTTGCACCGTTGTTCAATACTTGCCATTTCAGGTTCGGCATGGCTTGCAGTTTTTCGCGAGCAACATCACGACCGATGCCGATTTGCAAAGGTTTCATTTTACCGTGGTCGCGATTATCACGGTGGAGTTTAGCAATGCGGTCAGGCCCTAGCTGGTTCAAGCCAAGTTTGGCGACACCATCGGCAGGAAAATTGTTTGAACGAAAAGATAAGGCAGTTACCGACTTGGTCGTAGCCTTGCTGTGCTCGCCTTTAACGCGAACAGCTGCAGCTTGGTGTGAGAACGCCAGGGCCAACAAGCCCGAGGCTAAAATGATAGAGAGACGTGAGGATGCCATCGAAATAACCAGGGTATGTATAGAGCTCCAATCGTATCGCAGTATTGGTCGGTTTTTATGTATGACTGCTTAAAAAGCCAGCAGAAAAAACCGATTTGCCATGATTAATTGCTCGCATTCAGCAAGATCACGAAATCTTCGCGATACCGAAAATTGTAGCTACGCGGTAACCGCTGCCTTGCTAACTGCTTTTTTTGGCTACTTTCTTCACAGCTTTCTTGGAGGCCTTCTTCGCTATTTTTTTAGTCGCCTTTTTGGTTACTTTTTTAGTCGCTTTCTTAACCATGGGTTTGGCGTCGGCATCAACCACTTTCTTAGTCGCTTTTTTCGCCACTTTCTTGGTCGCTTTTTTCGCGAAGCGTCCGCCCATTTTACGAACGGGTTTACCTTCGGCCAGCAGAGCAACGCATTCTTCTTGCGTCAACGAAGCCGGTTCGCGGTCTTTGGGAATTTTTCCGTTTTTCTCGCCATCGGTAATATAAGGACCGAAGCGACCATTCAAGACTTGGATCTCGGTGCCTTCAAATACTTTGATCGTGCGGTTTGCGATCAATTCGCGGCGCGCCTCGATCATTCCGTAGGCTTCTTCAAACGTAATGAGATACGGATCTTGTTCTTTGGTGAGTGATGCATAGGTGTCGCCGTGTTTTGCGAACGGGCCAAAACGACCAACGCCGACACTGACTTCCTTATTATCGACCAAGCCAAGTTTACGTGGCAGGCCGAATAATTTGAGCGCGGCTTCTAGCTCGATGGTATGCATGCTTTGACCGGGGCGCAATGATGCAAAGGTTGGCTTCACTTCGTCATCGGCAGTGCCGATTTGCACATACGGCCCATAACGACCCAAGCGTGCCGACACCGGTTTGCCTGATTCGGGATCAACACCCAATTCACGTGCTCCGGAAGCTTCCGCGCGATCAACGCTCTCGCTTTTTTCTTCGATCATTTTCTTGAACGGTTTCCAGAAGCGTTCCATTAATGGAATCCATTCTTCTTCGCCGCGCGAGACCGCATCGAGTTCATCTTCAAGCTTTGCGGTGAATTCATAATCGACGTATTGCAGGAAATGACTGGATAGAAATTTACTGACAGCACGGCCTACATCACTCGGACGGAAACGCTTGTTATCTAGCATCACGTATTCGCGATACAACAAAGTTTGAATAATGCTGGCATAAGTCGATGGACGACCAATGCCGTATTCTTCCAGCGTTTTTACCAGGCTCGCTTCGGAATAACGCGGCGGTGGCTCGGTGAAATGCTGGTCGGTATGAATGGAAGACAGTGGAATATTCTGGCCAAGTTTCATTGGCGGCAGCTTGCGACCTTCATCATCGTCTTCAGTGGTTTTCTGGTCTTTGCCTTCTTCATAGACTGCCAAAAAGCCCGGATCAACAACGGTCGTGCCGCTGGCCCGAAAGCCATGCTCGCTACCTGCCGCTAACTCAACGGTGACGGTGTTCATGGTGGCAGGCACCATTTGTGATGCCAGTGTGCGCTTCCAGATTAATTCGTATAAACGGCGTTCGTCATCGCCCAGAAACTTTGCCATGCTTGATGGCAGGCGCAATGCTGAAGTTGGACGAATCGCTTCATGCGCTTCCTGCGCATTTTTTGATTTGGTTTTGTAAACGTTGGGTTTATCGGGTAATGCCTGCGTTCCGAAATCGCGCGCAATGACATCGCGAATTTCACTCACGGCATCGTCTGACAAGCTGGTGGAATCGGTACGCATATAGGAGATAAGTCCTACGGTACCTTCCTCACCAATGGCAAAACCTTCATATAATTTTTGCGCGACGCGCATGGTGCGCGAAGTGGTGAAGCCAAGTTTGCGTGCGGCTTCTTGTTGCAAGGTAGAAGTAATAAATGGCGGCGAAGGCCGACGTTTACGCTCTTTGCTTGATACGTCGGTAACATGCAACAGGTCGCCAGCCGCTTTGACGATCCGCTCGCGTGCCGCGTTTGCATCTTTTGAATTGGTCAGCGTGAATTGTTCAAATTTTTTGTTGTCGAGTTTTACTAGTCGCGCGGTGAAGGCCTGTTGAGGGTGCGCACATTCGGCTTCAACACTCCAATATTCCTGGTTCTTGAAGGCTTCGATTTCTTCTTCGCGATCCACAATTAAACGCAGTGCCGGTGATTGCACGCGACCGGCCGATAAACCGCGCTGCACTTTTTTCCAAAGTACCGGCGACAAATTAAAGCCCACCAGATAATCCAAAGCCCGCCGCGCTTGTTGCGCATCGACTAAATCGGACAAGACTTTGCGCGGATTGGCGACCGCAGCCAAAACCGCTTTGGGTGTAATTTCGGTAAACACAACGCGATTAACTTCCTTGCCTTTCAGCAAACCACGTTCTTTTAATATTTCGGAAATATGCCAACTAATCGCTTCACCTTCGCGATCCGGATCGGTCGCGAGCATGACGGTGTCGGCACTCTTGGCAGCTTTGGCGATAGCTTCAACATGCTTCTCGTTTTTTTCAATCAACTCATAGCGCATGGCGAAGTTTTTATCGGGATCCACCGCGCCTTCTTTTGGCACCAAATCACGCACATGGCCATAGGACGCCAAGACAATAAAGTCTTTGCCCAGATACTTGTTAATCGTTTTAGCCTTAGCAGGCGATTCAACGATAAGCAGATTTTTGGCCATGGTACAAACTTCTCCAATACAGCGAATGACAGATTTCTGAATCCGGTTTGTGAATCCGGCAAAGCCCGGCTTTTTTCGGTTTTCAGACGGCAAAGCCCGCACTAATGCGGGCCCAGCCTTTTTTATTAAGTGACTGCTTTAGGTCGAGCTGTCAAGCTATTGCTTCAATAATAATTATGCCTTGCAGGTAAATTACTTATTAATCAATGAGTTGGCAATTTTCGCCAAAGTGTTCGGGCTTGTACGAAGCCCCGCAAGTCCAGTCGCCCTCGCCAGTGTAGCTGTAGCTCAAGGTCTTGTAGGTATCCCAAGTGATAACAATTTCACAGGCTTCTTCATCTTCACTAATACCTACATAAATATCGCTTGTGATGGGTGTCAGAGGCAGTAGCAAGGGTTTTATTTCGGGATCATCATTCGAGAGGCAATTTTGATCAACGGCCACGCGTTTAAGGATCGCTTGCTGAACCGGAATCGCCATGGCTGCCATTTTCTGATGCTGATCAAGCTCGGCCTGTTCCTGTTTTTGAATGATGTGAAACATTGGCACCATCATGCTTGCCGCCACTGCGATCGGTAGCACGAAAATACCCAGCACCAGCACGATCACACTACGCTTATTACGATTAATCGGTGTGGCTGATGCCGTCAGGTCACGCTCGAGTACCAAGGTGCTCGCCAGAAAATCATGCAAGGCTTGGCGCTTCTGGGTAAATGCCGCCATCAAAAAACCGATATTTTGCGAAAGATGACTCAAGGCCGCTGAAAACCACCGCAAGGCTGCTGTACGCCGGTCTAATGGCAGGCCTTGATCGGTAGTGACATGCAAGCCCAAATACCGCTTGCCCCAGGAGCCTTGCCGCGACGAGCTTTCGAAATAGATATGGTACGAACCGCTCATGGCTAAATACAAAAACATATAAATAATTACGCTACAGGCGATCAAAATAGCAGCGGCATCAGGATCTTTTTCAAATGAAAAGCCCGCCAAAAAATAAATGGCCGCTGTCGTACCGAAAACCAGCGATAGGGCAACCGAACTCAACAGCCATTGGTCAAGCACAAAAGCAGCCCAACGATGAAAGAAGTTGGCGTACTTCACTTCCACGCCGTTGAGCAAAGTGCTGCTGGAGCGGGACAGGTTGATGCCCAATGCTTCGGCATGATTAGCCAGGCTTTGCCACTGCGGCAATTGTGCATGCCATACCAGGCTGTCAGGACGGAGCTCACCACGCTGATAGGCGCTCTTCATCTCTTCCGCAGCTACCGGACCATTTTTTTGCCGATTAGCGTCAACGTAATACCAAAGTTTTTCTGTCACTTCTTATCCTAAATCCGATTATTGGCTGCCATCACGACAGTTGGCGGGAAGGTATTTATTCTGGATACTGTCGCTGAAGCAGCGCCATTGTTGGGTCTGCGCATCGGTGAGTTCAAAATAAATACTGCCTGCAATTACGCCAGGTGCAAGTTTGTCGGAAACCGTAACTTCAATGGCGCAATTGCCATTTTCAAGCGCGCCAATATCGATTTTTTGAACCGTGGTACTTGCGTAAGACTCAGGGCTAGGTATTTGCGATTGTGCAACGCTATTGTTTGGGCATTCACTGTGTTGTTGTAAATGCTCGGACACCAATAATTTTGCAGCGGAGGCTTCGTTAATCGCGCCAGAGAGCTTCGACCTTAGCGTGTAATCCTGATAGGCCGGAATTGCAATCGCAGCTAAAATGCCCAGCACCGCAATGCCGAAAATACTCACTACCACAATCACCACAATCCACATGCCGGCATTACTGCTTTTTTCTTTCTTGCGGACACGCATGGATTCCGGTACACCGAGTGCATCGACATGCATTGAAAGTGGCTGCCAGGCCGGCATGCCTTCTTGCCATACCAGGCTATGGGTGGTGAGTTGGCCATGACGCAAGGCGTCGACTAGTACGCTGGCGTCCATCGGACCAATGCGTTGTTTGTTTTTATCAACGTAATACCACTGTGCCATTTTGAACTCTCCCTTTATTATTCGAATTTTTATGAGTAAAAAAAACCGCCGCATAGCGGCGGAATATATTTAATGCATGATCTGGATATTAATGAATGGCTTCTGGCTCGTCACCAAACATCTGGCTTTCCATCCAGGCAAAAGCCGCCTCGGACCCTGGTTGATTAAACAGCACCATCAATACGACCCACTTCAAATCATCAAGATCAACTTCTTCCTGATCCAGCGCCATTACACGATCTAGCACCAGCTCACGCTGGTTGGCATCAAGCACACCGTGTTGTTCCAGGAACATCAAGAAGCCGCGACTTTCGGTGTCCAGTCGCTGCAATTCGACTTCTGCAAATAAACGCAGAGCACAATCCTGCCGTTGTGCCGGGTTGATAGGACGATCACTAGACAATTCTTCAAGCCAATCAAAGGCTTTATTGATTTCTGCAGGACTGAAACCGGCTTGCAGCATACTTTTTTGGAGAGAGTCGCGGTCCCGAACGACATCGGGGTCGTCGTAGATATAGTTTTCAAACAAGTAAAGCAGCACGTCGAGTATGGTTTCTTCTTTCATTACCTTCGCCTGTGCCGAACCGCGGCACAACGGATGAATTAAGTATTTCGGGTATATCGACCATCTGCAGCAGTGATAATTCCTTCCAACTCCATGATGAGAAGCATGGACGACAGTTCTGGAGTCGTCAATC
Organism: Arenimonas sp.; assembly: GCA_043754555.1. Lineage (GTDB taxonomy): Bacteria > Pseudomonadota > Gammaproteobacteria > Xanthomonadales > Xanthomonadaceae > Arenimonas. The sequence goes on from JAYUUM010000037.1 coordinate 14,975, forward strand.
CCGTCCGTTCAACCAGCTGATCCAGATTCACTTGGTCATGCCCCAAAGCTTCCCAGATCGGTCTGTATTGAATATTAATTTTGCCTCGCTTTTGCGGGGCAACATGAAGTTCAGTTGGATTTAGACGCCCACGTAGAGCGTCTGCCAGCTCAATGGCAATCGGTTGTAGCGCCTCTATGAGTTCCGCAGGTTTTTCGACCAAAACAGCCCCTTGGCGGATCAATTTATGGCAGCCCCGAGTCATCGGGTTGTGTATGGATCCTGGAATTGCAAATACTTCGCGTCCAATTTCACTGGCCAAGCGGGCGGTAATGAGAGCACCCGAGCGCTCTGCGGCTTCCACGACCAAACAACCCAGACTCAAACCGGCAATAATCCGGTTCCGGCTGGGGAAGTGCTCTTTCAAAGGTGGCGTACCGGGTGGGTGTTCGCTAAGCAATGCGCCATGTACGGCCATGGTCTGCATCAAATCACGATTTTGTTCGGGATAAACCAGATCAAGCCCAGTGGCCACCACGGCAATGGTTTTTCCAAGATTCTGATCAATTCGAGCTTCCATTGCGCCCTGGTGAGCGTTGGTATCAATACCTTCGGCCAGGCCACTGGTAACGCACCAGCCAGCTTGCGCAAATTCACGAGAGAATTTGCGGGCATTTTCTTTTCCACCCGTCGTTGGGTGACGCGACCCAACCACTGCAATTTGCGGATGCCACAACAAATCAATATTTCCGATAACAAATAATGCGGGCGGGGGATTTTCGGCATGTCTCAGTAGGCTGGGGTAATCCGGGCTATTCCAGGCAATAACATGATGCTGTGGCTGATCACACCACTCCAAATCCTGTTCAAGCCGAACCTGGTCGGGGACGATTATTTGTGCGCAGGCTTTTTCTGAAATACCGGCGGCGCGCCAGGCTTTTTTGCCGGCAGATAAAATGAACTTGGCAGTGTCGAACTGTTCCAGTAGCAGCCGAAGCGCCGCAGCACTGCGGGCATAGCGAATTAGGAGTAGCAGTGCGGCAGTTTCATCAAAATGATTTTGAAAATAATTTTTCATGGCCCCATAAGATTACGGCGCCCGAAGGCGCCGTAATGTAGGGATTTATTACTGTGTCGCGTCAGGACTTTTAAGTAAATCGCCGACTCGCACCGGACGAATGCCGTCCATTATTAAAGCGTAGCTGACCCTGTCAAAGGTACGGAACACCATCGCATGGCCCAGGAAGTCGTCGGGCATGGCAATGCGGTTTCTTCTTGCATCGATATCATTTTTAAACTTGACGTTGTCAGGCTTTACAGCGCCGTCATGCCAAAGCGAGAAAGTCGTACCATTTTTTACGCCATCGGCTGAACCTACCGCTATCGCAATCACGGAATGCGGACCAGAGGCATGCAGGCCATCGGTAATTGAAAGTACTCTGGCGTGAGCAGGAATATTTGTCGCGCCCTGCGGCATGAAACTCGCATCATAAGGAGCCACTTCAGCTGGCAGTACACGATCGCCAACACGGACCTCGCGGCCTTCATCGCGTAATACTACAACTGCGATTTCGCCTTGGATTTGAGTAATCTCCCCAAGCGCTTGTTTTGCTAGCTCAATACCCAGAAGACCTTTCCTACCGCCTGCTTCTACATTGCCTGTGCCACCTGAAGCCCAATGCTTATCCCAATTGGTGTAGTAGCGTTGGCCGCGGTAATCCAAAGTGGTGGCGTAGCTGAATTTTCTACCCAGCACGTAGTCTTGAATTGGTCGTGCTAATTGCACAATCTGACCCGGTTGCGCACCGCTCATGCCTTTGACATAGACCACTTGGCCAGAGGTGGAACGCAAGCGATCTTCTTCAAGCCCTATGACATACGGATAGGATCTAACGTCACTGACTACTGTGAGCTCTTTCAGAAAAGGCTCGATCTGCGACAGTGGGATTGCCCCAACGGCCTCGCCAGTCTTTACCTGCGGGCCTGAGCTCGACAAAAAAGGACGGCCGCCGATATAGACCAGACTCAATACGTCACCCGGGTAGATACGGTGAGGATTTTTGACCTGAGGATTGGCTTGCCAGATCTCTGGCCACAACCAAGGCTTTTGCAAGAACTTGGCCGAGATGTCCCACAAGGTATCACCCTTGCGAACAACATAAGTCGAGGGATGGTCTTGGCGCAGTTCCGCCGCAAAGGCGATACCGGCAAGGGCGATAAATGTGGCAGTAAATACTGCAAGTAAGCGTTTAAGCATGACGGCTATCCACCTGATTCCCCAAGGGTTACGGTTGAGACTATAGCCCAAAACTAGGTAAGGAAAGCAAGCCCA
>JAYUUM010000038.1:0-17097 GCA_043754555.1 Arenimonas sp.
AACCAATCGCGAACCGATCATGGAATTATCGCTCGGCGAAGTCGGCCATTGCATGCGACAACTCGACCCCCGCAATCTGGTTCGAAGCCAGCATGGGGCGCGTGCCGAGCGTTACGAACATCGAGTCAATACGGTGTTTAGTTTGACCAAACAGCAGCAAGCGGTACTTTGCGTATTAATACTTCGCGGCCCGCAAACACTTAGTGAGTTAATGACAAGAACCGATCGTTTGGCCAACTTCAGCGATATGGACGATGTAAAACACACGCTCGAACGATTAAGCCAACGCGAGCATCCGCTTATCGAACGAATTGCGCGCGCCAGCGGCCAACGTGAAGACCGCTACGTCCATTTACTCTGCGGACCGGTTGATCACGCGCTGTTGCCCGCTCCAAAATCTGCTTCGGTAGCCACGTCTAATGCACTTGAAGAGCGCATTGCTCAATTGGAGGAGCGCTTAGCTGTAGTGGAACAAACGTTGCAAACACTAAAAATAAATTAGGCAGCTCGACGTAGGGGCACATGCTTGCTGCGCCTAAAAATCGCTACAGACCATGGGCGCAGGCCGAAAGCTGCTCCTGCATTTTCGGCACTCCCGCCATCCTTGGCAGTCGCAAGCATGCGCCCCTACGGGTTAGTTTTATTTTTTAGCCGAATAAATCTTTTTGCTTGGATTTTTTATTAGATTGTTGTTTTGGTCCATTAAATTTTCTATTTGTTTTCTTGCGACTGCCATGCTTTATTAATACCGCTTTACTCAGCTCACGGGTTTCCGTACGTTGCCGCCACGTGGTGTAGTTGGCTTTTGCTTCGCGAGCGGCTTGTTCCGGTTCAATAATAGGCATCGGATAATTTTCGCCGAGCATTATGCCGTAAGGTTTCAATTGTTCGGCATCGATTAGCCAAGGTGTGTGTATCATTTCGCTCGGCAACTGTCGCAAGGCAGGAAGCCAATAGCGAATAAATTCTCCACGTGGGTCTTGGTCTTGCGATTGTTTAACCGGATTGTAAATACGTGGAATATTAATGCCTGTAGTGCCGCTCTGCATTTGTATTTGCGGGTAATGAATACCGGGCTCGTAGTCGGTAAATAATTTTGCCAAATGGTGTGCAATCTTTGGCCAATGTAGCCAGAACTGGTAGGACGCTACCGACACCAGCATCGCTCGCATTCTGAAATTGATCCAGCCGGTGGCCTGTAATCGCCGCATACAGGCATCGACAAAGGGCAGCCCGGTTTCGCCTAGGGCCCAGGCGTTGAAATAGTCCTGATTGAACTGGTTCTCTCGCATACCATCAAAGCCACGATTCATATTTTGAAATTCCAGCTCGGGCTCGGATTCAAATTTTTGAATAAAGTGGCAATGCCAATGCAGTCTCGCTTCAAATGCAGTGAATGCACGATAACGTTCACTATTTTTTGCACGCTCACGCTCATATACCGTCCGCTGTAAAACTTCGCGCATGGACAAGGCACCAACCGAAAGCGGCACTGATAATCTGGAACAGGCCTGCGGTGCGGTATTGGGACTACTCATTTGATAGTGATAAGACAAACCTCGTTCACTAAAAAAACTGTTTAGGTATTTCAACGCAAGTTTTCTTCCGCCACGTTGCCGGTGTGGACAGCTGTCTTGTTTGATCTGCAAATCCTGCGCACTCGGTATTGCTTCACTGGCACAGACTTGAATCGCTTCAATATTGGTTGGAGCAGGCTGTACTGCCTGGTTCATATGCGCTTCCCAATGTTTAACCCAACCGCCGCGCTGTTTAAGTCTCCGCACTACCCCAAATTGTGGAATTTCCGTCCAGGCAATAGCATTTTCTTTTGCCCAGCCAGCTACGCGTTTATCACGCTCGAAAGTTAAAGCATTGCCGGTTTCTTCATGTGACCAGATTGCCTGAAAATTTTGTTCGCGCTTGAGTGTTGCCAGTATTTCAACCGCTTCACCTGTACGAATAATCAAGGGCAAGCCGATGCTATGCAAAGCGTCGCGTAATTCCGACAAAGATTCGCGCAGCACCTCCCAATGCCGAGCACTGGTATCTGCGCCCTGCCAATAAGCTGGTTCGGCGATATATAAAGGCAACACTGGACCGCGCACTGCAGCTTCGCGCAGCGGCACATGATCATGGATACGCAGGTCGCGCTTAAACCAGACTAACTGGATAGTAGACATTGTTTAATACTGGATCATAGTCAGTGGCGTATTCGTGAATTTGACGGTGATTTGTATTTTTACGCCTGCGACAAAGATCCACATTCTGCAATCAAATTTATAGCTAATCTTCTAAATCATCCGATGAATTAAGCACTTGATCAATCGTGTCGCTACTACGTTTTGTAACTAATCCTGCCAAGAATCCTATGGCTTGCTATGCCTATGCCAACAACCTTCGTAGGAGCGCTCACGAGCGAGACTGATCCCAACTCTGCGGTATAAAATAAAACGTCATGCTGACGTGAGCGTGTATGACGAACTGCTGACTCGCGTCGCAGACCTATCGCGCTCATGAACGCTCCTAGGGTTACATTTATAAATCCATACCAGCATGGTTGAATTAGCTTTAGCTCTGCCGAAAGATTGCAAAAAGCCTTACTATCCGCTTTTTCGTGAAGAGTGAGCGCATCATGCCTCGTTGGCTCTGGATTACTTTAGCCACACTGATATTGATCTTGGTGTGGCTTGGGCTTGGCTCGTCTAAACCCGCTAAGCTGACAGCTGTTACCAACAGCATGAGTGACTGCCCATTGCCTAAACCATTTCGGCAAGCCGATAGCCCCATGCAAAGCAATATCGGCAACCGTATTCAGGAAATAAAACTGGGCGATTCCACCATTATTCCACTTGCCGGTTTTAGTTTGCAGGCGCGCGTACTTGCTCGCGAAAATTATAGTTTCGATTCTGGTGCCGAGTTCTCGCCGGTTGATCTCGCATTAGGTTGGGGAGCAATGGCGGAACCAGGCATGGCAGAAAAACTAAACGTCAGTCAATCAAGTCGCTGGTATCGTTACAGCTGGGACGGTAACGGCCCACCCATTCCGCTCAATGAAATTATTAGCCATAGCGCGAATATGCATATGGTGCCTGCCAACAACGCGGTAGCAGAGTTACTCAAGCAAGTGTCCGAAGACGATGTGGTTGAACTCAATGGCTGGTTAGTTCGGATTGAAAAAGATAATGGTTGGCGCTGGCAAAGCTCATTGTCACGAGATGATAGTGGCGATGGTGCCTGTGAATTAGTCTATGTGTGTTCGATTGAAATAAAAAAATAAAATGTAGGGTGGGCCTCGCCCACCATTATTTAACGACAATGGGACCGCGCACCACACGTATTAAGGCTCGCCATTGTCCGGCTTCGGTGGCTCCAACTGTGCTTCTGCGAGCCAAGCCTGCATTGCTGGCAATGAATAGATTGTATTTACGTATTGAATGGCATTTTCGTCCAGCACGACACCATAGGCTTTAAAGCGGACACATACCGGTGCAAACATTGCATCGACGATGCCAAACTCGCCACAAAGAAATTCACCGCCCGCGCCAAAACGTGTTCGCAAATCATTCCATATTGCCTGGATACGCAAAATATCGCGGTCACCATCTTCTTTCCACCGATAATCATCATTTTTTCGATGGCAATTCATCGGGAGTTGGCTTCGTAGCGCGGCAAAGCCCGAGTGCATTTCGGCACTGGCAGACCTTGCTGCTGCTCGTGCCGTTAAATCTTTCGGCCAGGCTTTACCGTCAAGATAGCGTTCATTGACCACTTCACAAATGGCCAACGAATCCCAAATCGTTTCATCACCATCGCGTAATACCGGCACGCGTGCCGTGGGCGAATAACTCGCTATGCGTTGGTAAAATTCCGGGGTGTCCAGCGCTAATTTAATTTCCTTAAAGGGCAGCTTGAACTGCGTCATCAATAGCCAGGGTCGCAATGACCATGACGAGTAATTTTTATTGCCGATTACTAATTCTAAATTCATAAAGTGCCACTGCTAATCGCCTGGATTTGGTTGCCGCCATACTGGTGCGCTTTTGCCAACGCTGAAGCGACGCGGTCAAGCATCATTTTGCTGTTTCGCTCGCCCGGTTGCAGGTGACTAACGCCTACGCTCAGGGTAAATTTCATGGCGGGCGCTGATGCTGCTTTAATGCGGTTAGCGACGTTACATAAGCGTTGCGCGAGCTCACGTGCTTGTCCAATATTTCGATCCGGCATCAAGATAACAATATCTTCGGCGTCAAAGCGCGACATAGTCACACCATAGTCCGACTCGTCACTCACTGCGGCGACCAATGATTGCAAGGCCTCGATTTTCAATGCGGGCTTGCCCGCAGTGTTTTCGGTAAAATTATCAATGCCAATTCGTAACAGTGCCAATTGTTTTTGCTGCAAAATGGCAGCATCAATTAAGCGCTTAAGAATCTCATCAAATTTTTCGCGATTATACAAACCCGTTTCCGGATCCAGTTCTTTAGAATGACGCGTTAACATTGCTTCAGCTGCTTCATCGCCAGCGGTGGTTGCCAATGCGGCAAACTCTGCACCAATATCCATCTCAAGCTCGGAATAATTGCGGTCCGATGTGCGCTCTACAATCAACGCACCCCAGCCGGGCTTTGCGATTGGCAAGGGAATGACCGCTAAACTAACTGCTTGCAGTGGACCTTCCGGTCCATCGAAGTCCAAACGAATCTGCTGCGGCGCGGTCATACGACTTAAATTTTTCAACATATTGCTGCGTTGATTAATCAAAGAAGCGTAACGCTCGGTGGCAGACTTGGGTTCTACTATCAATAAATCGGCATTGTGATAATTTTTTGCAATCACCGCCGATGCCAATTGCGGCAATACCGGTTTTAAACCTTCCAGCAAACGCCGATAAGCAATCCATTCCACATCGCCTTCGTTGGCATTTTGCAGCGCAGACTGCAAACCGGCCATCAATTGCGTACGTGCGTTGGCTATTTTTTGATCGGCAGTTAATTCGGCCGCCGGCTGTGTGCGACGTTTGCGTCCGCGATCTTGCAATACCGCACGTAACCATGGCAGCAATAAATAAACCACCATTAATATTAAAAAGAATACCTGGAAGCCATATAAATTCAAGCGTGTTGTAGGCAAGCTTTGGGTAAAAACCAAACTGGGTGCCCACATAGCGGCCAGCAATCCAAACGCTACTATCAACGCTGACCAACGGCTGGAGCGCACATCAAATAAATAGATACACATCGCCAGACCTAGGCAAACTGTCCAGATAACCGCCGTTGTCAGCTGCAAGGTGGTCACGCTAAACCAATGGGTCATCGCAATTAATATGGCAAACACCATTAAGGCCATGGCTGCTCGCGTTACCCAAGTCGCACCTTCGGGCCAACGCGCATGAAAGCCAGAGAAGTAGTTACTCGCCGACAAAAATGGCGCAGCAGCAAGAATCAGCAAGGCATACGCCAGCGATGGTTTGTTAATAAATTCGGTTTTCAGAAATAGCGGCAGATGGGTATTGTAGGCAAAAAAACCAAACAGTCCGATCAGCAAAGTCAGGCTGATCAAAATCGCCTGTGATTCCGCCACTCTTAACTGTCGAAAAATCGCCAAACAAATTAAAGCCAATATCGCAAAATAAAGCGTGGTGAAAAAAGAATCGTCGCTAGCCGACAGTTGCGTTTGTTGCTCCGAGTTCAATAGCGCAGGACGTAAATGCAGATAACCCAAAGATTCAATTTCAGCATAGACAATTGCGCCGTCAGCAATGGCGGGTGGCAACAAAAAAACAATCCGGGTCGGCCATTGTCCACGGGTACTTTCAAGGTGTGGCGTTCGGCTCGACTGCAATGGAATAACCGATATTTTTTTTCCGCTTTTATCTACCTGATACAAAGTAATTGATCGCACACCTTGACGTTCAAAACTTAAGGTCATTGGCTCAGCATTGGCAGGCAGAGCAATTTTCATCCGCAGCCAGTGTTTTACTTGTGGGCGGCCAATGATCGAAAACTCATTGCTCACAATCGGACTCAAGCTCACTTGTTTCTCGCCCGACAAAATTTCTTCCAGACGGACATCAGCGGGGCTTGTCCCCATACTTAAACCGAGATCTATTTCTACAGCCGCTTGATCCGTTAGAGCATCGGGCTCTATCGTCTGAGCATTAGCCCAACCAGATAGTAACAAGCCCACTAGCAATAACGCGCCGATCAAAGTCCGAGCTTTCTGCACGATAAGTCTCCCTCAATCCCCCAAGTGTGCCGCAAAACCGGCAAGAATCAAAAGCCCTGCACTCCAAACTGACAGTAATTGTCGATAAATTACCCGCCCGAGCAGTTGCAAAGGCTAAAATAGGCAGATATTGAATGTCATTAAAAACGAGCCCATGAATCACCACGTCACCGCCGCGCCAGAAACCAGTCCTGAGAAAACCGATTTTATTCGCCAAATTATTCGCGAAGATCTGGCTTCGGGTAAACATCTGCAAATCCGTACTCGCTTCCCGCCCGAGCCCAATGGCTATTTGCATATCGGTCATGCCAAAGCGATTTGTCTGAATTTTGGTGTCGGCGCTGAATTTAGCGGCCTGGTGAATTTGCGTTTTGATGACACTAACCCGAGCAAGGAAGATATTGAATACGTTGAGTCTATCCAGGCCGATGTGAAATGGCTGGGCTTTGAATGGGCAGAATTACGCCACGCCTCGGATTATTTTGAAACTTTTTATCTATGTGCAGAAAAATTGATCGAAGACGGCAAGGCTTTTATCTGTGATTTGAATGCCGAACAAGTGCGCGAATATCGCGGCAATTTAAACGAGCCCGGAAAAAACTCGCCGTTTCGCGATCGAAGCGTTGAAGAAAATATCGATTTATTTAAACGCATGCGTGCAGGCGAGTTTGAAGATGGCGCCCGCACTTTGCGTGCAAAAATCGACATGAACAGTGGCAATATCAATTTACGCGATCCAGCGATTTATCGTATTCGTCATGTATCGCATCAAAACACTGGTGATACCTGGTGCATTTATCCGATGTATGACTATGCACACTGCATTTCGGACGCGCTCGAAGGCATTACGCATTCCTTGTGTACGTTGGAATTTGAAGACCACCGTCCACTTTATGATTGGTGTATCGACAATATTGATTTGATCAAGCATTCATCGCTGTGGCAAAACTTGGTTGATCGCGGCTTCAAAACGACTGTCAGCAAACCGCGGCAAATTGAGTTCTCGCGTCTGAATATCAATTTCACCGTGATGAGCAAACGCAAGCTAATGGCATTGGTTAACGACCAATTGGTCAGCGGCTGGGATGACCCACGCATGCCGACTTTGTGCGGACTTCGTCGTCGTGGTTACACACCAGCCTCCATGCGCTTGTTTGCCGATCGCATTGGTATCAGCAAACAAAATTCCCTGATTGATTTTTCACTGCTGGAAGGCTGTGTCCGGGAAGATCTGGATGTCAAAGCTCAACGCCGCCTTGCCGTGATTGACCCGATCAAGCTCATCATCAAAAATCTTCCCGAAGGGTTTTCGGATATTCTGACTTTTTCCAACCATCCCAAAGATGAAAGCGCTGGCAAACGCGAAGTGCCGTTTTCACGCGAAATCTGGATTGAGCGCGATGACTTTATGGAAGTACCACCGAAAGGTTTTCATCGCTTGGTGCCCGGCGGCGAAGTTCGTCTGCGCGGCGTCGGCATCGTGAAATGCTTGGATGTAATTAAAAACGGCGATGACATAGTTGAACTGCATGGGGAGCTGGATCTGGATTCGCGCCCGGGCTTGCCAGGTTCAGAACGCAAAGTGAAAGGGACTATTCATTGGGTTAGCGTGAAGTCGGGCATCGAAGCCGAAATACGTTTGTATGATCGATTATTCACTGTTGCAAATCCCGACGATGAAGCCGACGGAAAAACGTATCGTGATTATTTAAATCCCGATTCGGTTCGTGTTGTAAAAGCTTATGTAGAACAAGGAGCCGCAGCACTGGCGGCTGAAACCAATATCCAATTTGAACGATTGGGTTATTTTGTCACGGATCGTCTGGACCACACTGTAAGCAGACCGGTATTTAACCGTACGGTTACCTTGCGTGATGTTTGGGCAAAAGGAGTTTGATATGCGAGTTTTATTGATAGCGTGTTTACTAATGCTTGTTGCTTGCGTGGCGCCACAAAATAGCAGTGACATAAAAGCTGCCGCTCCCCCACCTTCGATGGACAGAATTGCTGAGCCACCACCAAAAGTGGTAGCGGAAGAAAAAGTAAGCACCAGCAAGCCCGGCGAAGTGGATTTCAGTTGCAAAACCAGCAGCGATTGCAAAATAAAAGACGTCGGCAGTTGCTGTGGCTATCGCCCGGCCTGCGTTAATAAAGATAGCCGAACATTTCCGGCCGAAGTGAAAGCGCAATGCGGCAACGAAGGCATGAGTGGAATTTGTGGATTCCCCAGCATTAGTAGTTGCACCTGCAGTAATAATAAATGCGAAGGTGTTGCCGGCTCGACATCCGAGGAAAGTATTCAATAATGTTGTACGCACAATTACATTTGACACTGCCGCCTTGGGTACATGATCAGGTTGACGCTGATGCTATTTACGAAACAGCAGAAAGTCGTATTGCTCTGGCGGTAAAGTTGTCGCAACTTAACGTCACCCACCAAAGTGGCGGCCCTTTTGGTGCAGCGGTATTCAATAAAGCCGGTCGCTTATTAGGTGTCGGCGTCAATCGCGTGGTGCCGCATAATTGTTCGGCTGCCCATGCCGAAGTGATGGCGCTTGCTACAACACAGCAACGTCTGCAAAAATTTCGTTTGAACGATGACGGCGAACGCATCACCTTGGCCACTTCGGCGCAGCCTTGCTCAATGTGCTACGGCGCATTAATTTGGGCCGGTATTGATGAATTACTAATTGCCGCCCGTGCCGACGACGTACAAACATTGTCCGGTTTTGATGAGGGCCCATTGCCAAACGATTGGAAAGGCGAACTGGAAAAACGCGGCATCGAAGTTCAAACTGATTTATTACGCGATCAAGCTTGTGCGGTATTGAAAGAGTATGGCGAGTGCGGGCTGGTTTATTAATGAACTTCTGATTAATTGTCGTTCCCGCGTAGGCGGGAATCCAGGAAGTCTGAAGTCACTGGCTTCCCGCCTACGCGGGAATGACGGCTTTATAACTAATCAGAGATTTTTTTGGCTTGCTCTTCCACAAGAAAATTTCGGGGATACATTCCCTCCAAGCAGAATATTAAAATGAATGGTTTGCTTTGTTACTGCCGCCAGGGTTTCGAACCAGACCTTGCCGCTGAATTATCCGAGCGTGCAGCGCATGCCGGTTTCCATGGTTATGCAAAGACCGAAAAGCTGAGTGGGTATGTCACTTACGTGTGCGAAGACGCCGCGGCATTGTCGAGAAGCGTGCGTTATCACGACATTGTGTTTGCCCGTCAGAAGCTACAACTTTTCGCCGAGCTAAAAGACTTGAACCCAACGGATCGTATGACCCCAATGCTGGAATTTATTGCCGGTCGTGGCCGCTTTGGTGACGTACTGGTCGAGCATCCCGATTCTGATGAAGGCAAACCGCTATCGGGTCTGGCGCGATCGTTCACCAACGCATTGCGTCCTGCACTTCGCAAACGCGGTTTATTAAGTGATAAAGAAGACGCTCGTCTACCGCGCTTGCATGTTTTCTTCTTGGCAGGAACCCATGCACTGCTCGCCAGTTCAGACCCAGCAGACAGCTCACCGTTTCCGCAAGGTGTGCCGCGCTTACGTGCCCAAGCCAATGCACCGAGTCGTTCGGCATTAAAGCTCGACGAAGCCCTGATGATCTTTTTAAGCGATGCCGAACGCGAGAAAATTCTGAAGCCGGGAATGCATGCAGCAGACTTAGGTGCAGCACCGGGTGGCTGGAGCTGGATATTAACCAAGCACGGTCTACATGTGTCTTCGATTGATAACGGCCCGATGTCGGAAACTGCCATGGCAACAGGATTAATCAATCATATTCGTGCCGATGGCTTTCAATGGCAACCGCCGAGAAAACTGGACTGGATGGTTTGCGACATGGTGGAATCGCCGCGCAAAGTTGCCCATCGAATGAGCGAATGGTTTGCCAATGGCTGGTGCAAGCACGCTATTTTCAATTTGAAATTACCGATGAAAAAACGCTGGGAAGAGACCCGGCTCTGTCTGGAAGAATTCGAACAAAAATCCGGCAAGTCATTGCACATGCACGCAAAACAGCTTTATCACGATCGTGAAGAGATCACTGTCTTTGCCACGGTAATATAGGTCTGCCACAGGCCTGATGCATCCCCGCAAAATATCCATCAAAAAAACCAAATCCGTAGGAGCGCTCACGAGCGCGATAAACCTGCGGTGATTCTTACTTATTACCCGTGATCATGAGTGCTCGTGAGTACTGACAATCCGAGGCCATCTGCTGTCGCACTCGTGAGTGCGGCTACGCGAGCTTACGCGAGAAAATCAGAAATTTTCAAAAAAGCCTGAAAATGCGCGATAAACCTGCGATGGTTTTTGTTGATGCTCAAGCTTGGATATGCTTTTCATTTCGAGGCAATCTGTTTTCGCACTCGAGAGTGCTCCTACGCGAGCTTATGCGAGAACATCAGAGATTTTTAAAAGCCTGAAAAGAAAATATCGATATTTTTTGGAGATACCACAGACCAATCACGCGCACGTAATAACTGCTCGAATTTTCAACCATAAAAAATGCGGTGAGCTTGCGCACACCGCATTTTTATTATCATATTTTGGAATTAATATTTATTAATCGCAGGCGTCTGCGGTGGCTGAATCGTGCGCACCGGCGTGACATAGATCGAGTGATTAGCGTTAGTGTTATTACCCTGTCTATCCAGTGCATCCGATGAAATGCCGACGCCAATATTCAAACTAGCAGAAGTCATTGAAACGGGTGCAGTAAAGACCAACACAAACTCAGGGCGACTTCCTACAACAAGGTCGCTATTGGCGGCGCACAAAAAATTAGCCGTAGGGCTAGCTTGACTCAACACGCATGTCCAACCAGCGGCCGGAATTAATTTGAACGCAGTAGCCGGTCCATTGGTACTTATCGCGACAACGGCATTGGATGCAGCGTCCGGGCCATAGTTATCAACCACAATATTGACACGTGCAACTGACTTTACATTGACACTGGTCGGGCCACGTGTGCGGATCGCTAGATTAGACTCCGGTACCTGAACGATGAATTTTCCGAAACTGATCGGGAAGTCACCTACCGTAATAGTGGTAGATACACTGTTGGTGGCGGGATTAATTACTGACACTGAATCGCTCGCGCTGTTTGCGGCATAGACAAAGCCATTATCAGGATTGACAGCTATGCCCCAAGGCTGATCACCGACTACCACGTTAGTGATCAGAGTGTTGGAAACCGCGTTGATAACAGCAACGGTATCGTTTCCATAACTAGTCACGTAAACGCGACTGCCATCGGGACTAACAGCGACACCGCTGGGCGCGACACCCACTGGGACAGTGGCGATAATCGTATTGGTATTGGTATCAACGACTCTGATGGATGAATCATTAGTGACATACAGCCGGGTGCCGGCTGGATTGATATCCAGACCAAACGGAAAAAAGGTTCCCCCTCCCATCGGAATATTCGCCACTACGGTATTGGTTGCGGTATCCACGACTGCCACGATCCGTCCACTGGAATTGTGCGCGACATAAGCACGCGTTCCAGCCGAATTGATAACAACACCCACTGGCTGCGAACTCATCGGCACCGTTGCAGTCACTGTATTGGTGGCGGGATCAATAACCGACATAGTGTCGCTATAGCGATTGGTGACATAAACCTTGGTGCCTGCCGGATTGATGGCAACATATTCAGGATTATTGCCGACCGGAATCGTGGCAATCAAAGAATTGTCGGAAACTGCGATAACCGACACAGTACTCGAGTTAAAATTCGCGACATATATCTGGGTTCCGGAAGGAATTCCTGCCACGGCCAAAGGGCCTGATGCAACAGGTATGGTCGACACGACCGTGTTACTGGTGGTGTCGATAACCGAGACGGTATTCGACCCATAATTCGCAACGTACGCGTAGGCGCGACGAGCGTCCGCCGGCTGCGTCAACACAATTAGTGCTGCGATTGAAATTAATAGCGCACGTTTGAAGATTGACTGCATCTAATACTCTCCCTGTGAATGATATGCATTCGGATACGATTTGTATGCGAACGAAATTTTTCTTTCTACTTTGTCGTTCGGGCTTGTACTAAAGCATGCAGGTAAAACGAAGGCTAAAGTAGCTCCGTAACAAACTGTTGCATTCTGCGAATGCAAATAAAGTTCATCAGGTAAAAATTCGGGATTAGTGTGAACAATTTCACACTCGGCAGGATGTGATCTATCGACCCGCCGCCTGCTTCAACAGGAAACTTCTAATCGGATAAGCTGCATTGGCAATACCGAAGGCATGGCCGCGTAAAAGTGTTGGCATCACGTCTTCGTTGGAAAACACACGATTGATAGCTTCAAACGAATATGCTGCGATAGCATTTTCGCTGATGCGTTGCCGGGCCCAGCGTTCCAGCTTGTGTTGTGAAAGCAGGTTTTCATTTTTTTGTTTGATATTTTCCGTCGAAGACTTTGCTTCACCAAGTAAGTCCAGCAAGGCTGCTACATCACGCAACCCCAGGTTCACGCCCTGTCCCGCTAATGGATGTACGGTATGAGCAGCATCGCCAATCAATGCAACATGCTCGACCAGCATCTGTTTTGATAATTGTCTTTGTAACGGAAATGCCGCGCGTTGCGAAACTTCCACCACATTACCCAAGCGTGCATCAAATGCTCGGGTAAGTTCGCGACAAAAAATTTCTTCATCACATTGCTGAAGTCTTTCTGCTTCGTTGTTGGGTAAGGTCCAGACAATAGAACAGCGACCATCGCTACAAGGCAAGAAAGCCAGTGGGCCAGTGGGCAGAAAGCGTTGCCAAGCTGTGTTCTGATGTTCAAATTCGGTTTTTACATAGGCAACGATTCCGCGTTGCCCGTAATCTTTTTTATCCGATTGCAAATTAACTAAATCACGCACCTTTGAGCTTGCACCGTCGGCCCCCAGCACCAAATCAGCTTTAATCAGAGCGCCACTTTGCAACCGGATGCTGACAGTGTTTTCCTGTTCAATGGTTTCCAACTTATCCGGACAAAAACAGCTAATTTTATTTTCCTGTTTTATTGCCTGCCATAAGGCATCGGCAATATTATTATTTTCAATAATACTACCCAATGATTCCAACGCTTGCTGACTGGCAGATAGATGCAATTCGTTGCCCGCCGCTGCGTCCCATACCCACATATCGGTGTAAGGCTGGACACGACGTGCTGCAATTTTTTGCCAGACACCACAGTTTTCCAATAGTTTTCGATTATCGTTTGCCAAAGCCACTACGCGTAAATCAGGCAAGGCTACCGACCAGGGTTTGGGTTCATGCGCTTCGACCAAGGCAATACGATAACCAGCGCGAGCAAGTGACAAGGCCGCAGTACTACCTACAATGCCGGCACCGATTACGGCAATATCAAAAGACTTCATGGCGATCTCCGGGCAAGTTTTGGGATTTTCCCGCGATAGCCCATCGCACCATTGACGATGGGTGCTTGCAAACCAGGACTCAGCCCCAGGCCTAAAAAACCCAGTGAGCGCAGACTTTTGGCCAGTGCATTTTGCTGCGAAGTAAAACGTGCCAAACCATCACTGAAGGCAATGGTTTGTTCGCGGTCTTCGCTGCGGCTTAGCCTGTAATTCGATAAAAATTTGGTGCTTTGCAATTCATCATGTTGCAGACATTCGGCAAAACTCAAGGCATCGCGCAGGCCGAGATTAAAACCTTGAGCACCAATGGGGTGAAGTGTTTGAGCGGCGTTACCCATCAACACACAGCCGGGTCCTGCAATATCTTTAGCAATGACTTTTTTAAGGGGATAATGCGTGCGCGTTCCCACCCGGCGAATACGACCTGCACGCCAACCGAAGCGCTGCTGGAAGTAATCGATATAATCGGCATCGCACAAATTTTCGATACGACCGACGTTCTCGTTGCTAACACCGCACAATGCACCGTACTGACCGCCCGGCATTGGTAGCAAGGCGACCGGACCTTGCG
This sequence comes from Arenimonas sp., assembly GCA_043754555.1. GTDB lineage: Bacteria > Pseudomonadota > Gammaproteobacteria > Xanthomonadales > Xanthomonadaceae > Arenimonas. Next base: position 14,187 of record JAYUUM010000038.1, read on the forward strand.
ATGAAAAGCGCTCAAACGCAGTGCCATCGGAGACTTGATCGGTTTGCAAACTGCAAACAAACAAATGTTGCTGGTAATCAAAATCATCGGTCGTAATATTCAAGGCCTTACGAACCAGTGACTGTGTGCCGTCAGCACCAATGATCATTCGTGCACAAAGCGTTTGTGGGTTTCCATCGCGTTCAATAATTACTTTTGGTGAAGTGGCATCGGGCAACACCTGCAATACTTTTGCAGGGCGATAGAGCGTCAAATTTTTCAATTCAGAGACACGAGTTTCCAGTGCCGCACCTAAATCACGCGCTAACACTACGCCACCGAAGTATTCGCGATGGTAATCCTTCGCTTTAATATCGACACACCCAAAATCTCCGACACGGCTGATATGAATTCGACGGATCGGACTAAAGCCACTGACAAAATGTTGCGCGATCGACAAATGTTCCAGCGCAATCAGGCTGGCGGCAGATAAGGCCAGTTTGCGTTCGTTAAAGCCCGGAGCGCCGGCACTGGGGGCACTCGCTTCCACTAAGCCTACCCGCATTCCGCTGTTTTCAAGGGCGCAAGCAAGGCTGTTGCCCACCAAGCCGCCACCTAGAATTAAAATATCATGCATATCGTCACATCAATCTTTAGCCAGAGCTCGGCTGCTTGGGGTATCCTATTGTTCTTGATGGTACCCCGTTACGGATTTTCTTATGTCAACAAATCAAAAATCTACCTTTGCTCCCGGCCCGCTCGCACTGACTGTAATGATCGTATTGGCTGCGCTCAGTCGCATGCTGCCACATCCCCCTAATTTCACTCCGATCGAAGCCATGGCTTTATTCGGTGGCGCTTATTTTGCCAATCGTTGGCTGAGTGTTGCGGTACCTTTATTAGCGATGTTGTTGGCAGATTTTTTTCTTGGATTTCATAGCGGCATGCCGGTGATATACAGCGTCATACTTTTGATTTCGGTATTGGGCTTTGCCTTACGTGGCAAGGTTTCGGTTTTGCGCGTTGCCAGCTTTGGCCTGATGGGTGCTACCTTGTTTTTCGTGGTAACCAATTTTGCCGTTTGGGCCGGCTCGGGTATGTATCCAATGACAGCTAACGGTTTGCTTGCCTGCTATGTCGCTGGCATTCCTTTCTTTCATTGGCAGCTCGCAGGCGTCGCTACCTACAGCGTGATTTTATTTGGTGGCTTCGCATTATTGCGCTCGAATGTGCCAGCGTTGAAACAGCAAACCGTTTAAGCAAATCATGGGAAACCGTCTTTCGAAAATTTATACCAAAACCGGCGACGATGGCTCGACCGGCCTCGGCGATGGTAGTCGTGTATCGAAAGACTCTGCACGAGTCACGGCTTACGGAACCGTTGATGAAGCCAATAGTGCTATCGGCCTGATCTTGGCATGCGAGATTCCAGACGATGTTCGACAAATTCTGGTCTCGGTGCAGCATCATATGTTTGATTTGGGCGGCGAACTTTGTATTCCCGGCCATTCGGCAATCTTTGATGACGATATTACGCATCTGGAAAATACACTCGATAAATTCAATGCCGATTTACCGCCACTAAAAGACTTTATTCTTCCCGGCGGCGGCATGGCAGCATCGCATTGCCATTTGGCACGCACTATTACCCGGCGAGCTGAACGCGAAACAGTAACGCTATCGCATCATGACGCGGTTCGTCCTGAAGCTATTCGTTATCTGAATCGCTTATCGGATTTATTATTTGTATTAGCGCGCGTGCTTGCGCGGTCCAGTGGCCACGGCGAAGTGCTCTGGAATCATCAGCGCCGCAAAAGCTGACTATGCGTATTTATACGCATCCCGATTGTCTGTTGCACGACCCTGGAACGGGACATCCCGAATGCCCTGCACGTTTGTATTCGGTGATTCAGGCGCTACATAACGCATTACCGATGCTGGAATGGCAGCATGCACCGCAGGCTGAACGGCACCAGCTTGAACGCGCCCATAGCAAAGAGTTGATCGAAAGAATCCTCGATACTGAAATAGTAGAGAGCTTTCATATTGATCCCGACACCGTAATGTCGTCAGGTTCTAAATCGGCAGCGCTGCATGGCGCAGGCGCTGGCATTGCCGCTGTAGACGCCATAATGCGTGGAGATATAAAACAGGCCTTTTGTGCAGTGCGTCCACCGGGCCATCATGCCACCCGAAATGCCGCAATGGGCTTTTGCCTATTCAACAACATTGCCGTCTGCGCGCAGCATTTGTTGACCGAATACGCGCTGCAACGCATTGCTATTGTTGACTTTGATGTCCATCACGGCAATGGCACGGAAGATATTTTTCAAAATGAACATCGCGTTTTTTATTTAAGCTCCCACCAAGCCGGCATCTATCCCAACACGGGGCTGGCCGAAGACAATCAGGTACAACATTTAAGTAATGCTTTGCTAACGCCGGGCAGCGGCGGCGAAGACTTTCGGAATATCTGGCAACAAAAATTTCTCCCCGAATTAGTCGCATATAAACCGGAGATCATTTTGGTGTCGGCCGGTTTTGATGCACATCGTCTTGACCCGCTGGCTGACTTGAATCTTCAAGCCGACGATTATTTCTGGCTAAGTCAGGAACTTGCGAAGATTGCGAAACAATTTTCCGAAGACAGAATTATTTCCATGCTCGAAGGCGGCTACAGCCTGACCGCGTTGCGCGAATGCAGTGTTGCGCATTTGCGTGGTTTGATGGCTTGATGGCGTAGGTCGGGCCCCGGCCCGACTCTGTCAAACCTGCGTTGTGCCTGTGGCAGGCAGAGACCGGACGTAAACAACATCGCAACCTGCGGCGGGCCAAGGCCCGACCTTGTATCTCTCTCGTGGCGATGGTTAGCTACCCTTGCCACACCCAAGCTAGGTGAGCACGTGCCCGACCTGAGACTTTGAGTCTGTGA
>JAYUUM010000039.1:0-16914 GCA_043754555.1 Arenimonas sp.
AAGTGCATTTACTTTATCGTAAAGCTCCAAACGTAATTCTTCAGCACGGTTTTTTGCACCGCGAGCCTGTAGATCGGTGATATCAATCGGCTCCATCAAGGCTTCTTTCGCAAGCAGCATGGCTTTCTCGGCCGTGCCGCCAATGCCAATACCCAGCATGCCAGGTGGGCACCAACCCGCGCCCATCGTAGGCACCGTTTTCAAAACCCAATCAACGATGGAATCAGAAGGATTCAACATCGCGAATTTTGATTTTGCTTCCGATCCGCCGCCTTTCGCAGCCACAATCACATCGACGGTATCGCCCAACACCACCGACATATTCACCACGGCAGGCGTGTTGTCTTTAGTGTTCGTACGTTTACCGGCAGGATCGGCCAGCACCGATGCGCGCAATTTATTATCGGGATAATTGTAGGCACGGCGAACGCCTTCGTTGACCATGTCTTCAACCGACATTGATGCGTCCCATTGCACGTTCATGCCGATTTTCAGAAACACGGTAACGATACCCGTGTCCTGGCAAATCGGACGATGACCCTCGGCACACATGCGCGAGTTAATCAGGATCTGGGCAATAGCATCTTTGGCCGCAGGTGATTCTTCACGCTCGTAAGCGGCTGTCAGATTTTTGATGTAATCGACCGGATGGTAATAACTGATGTATTGCAAACCATCGGCAATGCTTTGAATGAAGTCGTCTTGTTTGATCGTAGTCATAAAGATTTCCGCAAAAATTAATTACTTTGCAAACTCCCCTCTCCTTTCGGGAGAGGGTGGCGCGTAGTGCCGGGTGAGGGTGCGAATACGCTTGATCAAAATTAAGCGTAATTTTACCCTCTCCCCTGCCCCTCTCCAATGGGGGAGGGAATTTTTCAGCTCGCTTCCAGCAACTGCCATCTTGCATAAGTGGCATCAAGCTCCATCTGCAATGCCGCCATTTTGCTATTGAACTCGGTAATCGCAGCAGCATTATTTTTCGTATAAAACGAAGGTTCTGCCATCTGTGCGGTCATCTCGGAAATTCTGGTTTCAAATTCTTCGATCTTCAACGGCAGTGACTCCAACTCTTTGGCTTCCTTGAAACTTAGCTTACGTTTTACTGGTGTTGCTGGCTCGACTTTAGTCAGTACGGCTTTGACGACTTCGACGGGCTTGGCAAAACTTGAATTGGATGAAGCATTACCGGGGCGTTGACGCAACCAATCGACATAGCCACCAATATATTCACCAACACGGCCATTGCCTTCCATCACCAATGTGCTGCTGACGACGTTATCGAGAAATGCCCGGTCATGTGAAACAAGAATTAGGGTGCCAGAATAATCGGCCAGAATTTCTTCCAGTAACTCCAATGTCTCCACATCGAGGTCATTGGTTGGCTCATCCATTACCAACAGATTAGAAGGCTTGGCAAATAACTTTGCCAACAGTAAACGATTACGTTCGCCACCAGAAAGCTTGGTGATCGGTGCACGCGCACGGTCCGGACTAAACAGAAAATCCTGCAAATAACCCATCACATGTTTGCGGCCACCGTTTATTTCAATAAATTCCTGGCCTTCGGAAACATTATCCAACGCATCCCAGTCGTCACGGAGCGAGCTGCGTAATTGATCGAAAAATACAATTTCAAGATTGGTACCAATATTGATTTCACCGCTGGTCGGTTGTAAATCGCCCAGCAGTAATTTTAATAGAGTGGTTTTTCCAGAACCATTCGGGCCGATCAACCCAATCTTGTCACCCCGTTGAATCACGGTATTAAAATCTTTCACCATGACTTTATCGCCATAGGAAAAATTGACGTGTTTCGCTTCAAACACACGCTTGCCCGAGCGGCCAGCATCGGCAGTAGCCAGAGTGACATTACCGGTTAATTCGCGGCGCTGCGAGCGTTCATTGCGCATTGCTTTAAGTGCAGTCACTCGGCCTTCATTACGAACGCGGCGGGCCTTGATGCCTTGGCGAATCCAGATTTCTTCCTGGGCCAATTTTTTATCAAATAATTTATTTTCCTGCGCTTCGGCATGCAGTCTTTCTTCGCGCCGACGCAAATAGTTTTCGTAATCGCCGGGCCAGCTCGTAACCTGGCCACGATCAATTTCGATGATGCGAGTCGCAATATTTCTGAGAAATTGCCGATCATGGGTAACGAAAACGACAGTACCCGCGTAGTTTTTAAGGAACTCTTCCAGCCAGGCGATCGATTCAATATCAAGATGGTTGGTGGGTTCGTCCAACAGTAAAACGTCTGGCGCAGCGACCAAGGCTTGTGCCAATAAAACACGACGTTTCATACCGCCAGACAAGGCCGAAAACTCGGCTTCTTCGTTTAATTCCAGTTTTGAAATGACCTGTTCAACGCGTTGATCAAGCGCCCAGCCATTGCCGGCATCAATACGAGCCTGCACTTCGCCCAATGCGTCCATATCCATTTCAGGCGCATGAATTAAGTGATGGTAGTGCGCTAAATCGGCACCCAATTCGCCCAAGCCCATCGCGACCACGTCAAAAACATCGCCCGTCAAAGCTTGTGGCACTTCCTGCGCCAAGCCTGCAATAGTGACGCCGCCATTACGTACTTCGCCGTCATCGGGTTTGATTTGGCCATCGAAAAGACGCATCAAGGTGGATTTTCCTGCGCCATTTCGACCCACGATACAAATACGCTCGTTGGTTTCGATGGTGAGGTTTACTTTTTCCAGCAGCAAAGGGCCGCCGACGCTGAAATCAACGTTTTGGAGTGTAATAAGAGACATGCCGCTATTTTAACTTGTCGAGGCAACATAAGGCAGCGATATTTCGTATATTGCAGGTTCGATTCGGAGATAAAACATGACTCGCAGCTCAAAATTTCGCGCCTGCCCGCTTTGCGAAGCCATTTGCGGCCTGGAATTGCAGTTTGAAGCCGATAAATTAGTGGCCATTCGGGGTGATGATGCCGACCCCTTTAGTCGCGGGCATATTTGCCCCAAGGGTAATGCGATTCTCGATTTGGAAGCCGACCCCGACCGCTTGCGCAAACCGATGCGCCGCATAGGCGATGACTGGCAGGAAATATCCTGGGACGAAGCGTTCGCGCTGGCTGGTGCAGAGCTTGCCAATATTCAAAAAGAATATGGCGCCAACTGCATAGGCAGTTATCTGGGCAATCCGAATGTGCATCATTTCGGCCATATTGCGTATTTGCCTTTCCTGCTAAAAATCATTCGCAGCCAAAATGTTTTCAGTGCATCTTCGGTCGATCAATGGCCACATCAATTGGTCAATGCGCAAATGTACGGTCACCAATTTTTATTACCTGTGCCCGACATCGATAACACCGATTATTTTTTAATGCTGGGCGCCAATCCGATTGCGTCCAACGGCAGTTTAATGACCGTGCCCGACGTTAAAGAACGCATCAAGGCGCTCACTACGCGCGGCAAGCTTGTCGTGATTGATCCACGTCGTACTGAAACTGCCACGATTGCCAGCGAACATCATTTCATAAAGCCGGCGACCGATATTTATTTTCTTATTGCGTTTATTCAAGCATTGATCGAAACCGGTCCGGCACGCTTGCAGGCTTATGAAGACAAAATAACTGGCTGGGACGCAGCGATTTCTGCCATTCAGAATTTCAAGATTGAAGATATTCTTGAGCTGACGGGCATTTCGCCCCACAGCATAAAAAATATAGCTAATGATTTTTATTATGCCGATAAAGCTGTGGTTTATGGCCGCATGGGTGTGTCTGTACAAGAACACGGCAGCTTAAGCCAATGGCTCATGCAACTGATTAATATCTACACTGGAAATTTGGATAGAGTCGGCGGAGCTTTGGTTAATGAAGCCGCGCTGCCCATTACCGGAAAAGGCACTTCAGCAGGTGCACGCGGACGCTGGCATAGCCGCGTGCGTAACTTGCCGGAATTCGCTGGTGAATTACCCGTGTCTGTTTTGTGCGAGGAAATCAGCACAGCAGGCGAAGGTCAAATTCGTGCATTGTTCACAAGCGCAGGCAATCCGGTGTTATCAACGCCCAATGGCAAAGCGCTCGATCAGGCACTCGAAAAACTCGACTTCATGGTGAGCATGGATGTTTACATCAATGAAACCACGCGTCATGCCGATTTGATTCTACCGCCGGCTTCTTTCCTGACTCAGGATCATTATGATTCAGTGTTCAACGCCTTTGCGGTGCGCCGGGTTACACGTTTAAGCCAACCCATTCGTGAACGCAACCACGATGAACGTGCTGATTGGGAAATTATCAACGGCATTGGAGCCGCCTTTGCAAAAGCAAGCGGTAAAGACTGGCAAACACTTCCTCCACCTCGACAAATGATTGCGATGGGATTGGCCCGAGGAGACTCAGGCGTGAACATGCCAGACCTGGAAGCGGCGGAACATGGAATAGATTTGGGCCCATTACGGCCTTCGTTAATGCATCGACTGGAAACTATCAGTGGAAAGATTGAAGCTGCTCCTGAATTATTCATGCAGGCATTTGCACAACTGACTTCCACGATTAGTTTCGATAAAAGCGCACTGCAATTAATTGGGCGGCGCGACATTCGCAGTAATAATTCCTGGATGCATAACTCACCGCGTCTGGTAAAAGGCAAAACCCGCCACCAGCTTTTGATGCACCAGGACGATCTGCAAGCACGTGGTATTAGCGATGGAAAATCGGTACGAGTACGTTCGGATACCGGCGAAATTCTGGTTGAAGTTAAAGTTAGCGATGAGCTAATGCCTGGTGTTGTGTGTCTTCCACATGGCTTTGGTCATCAACGTGACGGGTTAAGAATGAGCCAAGCCGAAAAAGTATTAGGCTCAAGCTACAACGATTTGACGGCCGCTGGCTTGCTGGATGGTCCGTCTGGCAATGCTGCATTGAATGGCGTGCGTGTTTGGGTTGAGGTGGTTTGATCCTTTGGGATGTAGGAGCGGCGTAAGCCGCGAATGCTTGCGATAATCTTCCCCGCAGGCCATTCGCGGCTTACACCGCTCCCACGGGATTTATTTTATAATCAGTTTGCCCTTGGCACGTCCGGCAACCAGATAATCAAAGGCTTCAATGTCTACACTGCGACAAAGGCAGTTTAAGCGACTGAAGCACTTGACCATTGCTAGAATTTTCCAACACTGCCAGTAAACCTGTCTGACCAACAACCGTTGCACTCGACAATGCAATATTGAAATCTTTACTGGTGTTACTGCCATCCAAACGATACGGACCCAGCCATTGCCGCACAACGCGATCATGTTTCAGCAATTTGCCCTTGTTTTCACCGGCGCGTACCTTACTACTTAAAGCATCTTGATACACTGCTAAATACCATTGCGTATTCGGCAGTGCGTTCAATGATGACAAAGCCACGTTTGCCTTCCACTCGGATCCAGCACCACTGGCTTGCAGTGCAATGCTAATGAGTGCTAACTCACTGTTGGCTTGTTTAATTGCGTTTTCCGAGCGACCTGGCCAAGACCAATTCACGCCGGTTTGTGCGCCCATCATTACTTGCGGCGTATAAACCTGGGTTGAACCTTTTTTCCGCACGCGTGAATATTGCCGCTGCGTGTAGGCATGACTTGCGAAACGATCGGGCCAGCCAATGTCATCCCAATAATCCACATGAAAAGCCAGATAGTTGGCATTGATATCGGTTCGACGAGCCTGCTGCGACATCCACATATCCGCTGGCAGGCAACTGCTGCAACCTTCCGAGGTGTACAGCTCAACCACTGGCGTGACAAATTTCCCGCTCTGAGCTTGGCAGCTCATAGGCGACGCTGCCAAAGCCAAGTTTGAAACTAATATAGCGCCCGCTAACACGACCAAATTCTTCATAACACCTCCGTTTCATTGAACAACAGAGTGAGGCAACACAATAAAAGATTCGTGGCGCCTAAAATTTATCGGCCTGAAGCGGCCATCAGCACACTACGAGGCTTTTTCAGCAAGCCTTCAATATTCGCCCTGGCTTTGGCTTCATGCGATTCAAAGAAAAGGTTCGACAAATAAATCCGTGGCGAATCCAGCAGACTCTTGAGAAATTTTCGACGATAAAACTGGAACATCCAGCCGGGTAATTTACCGCGATATTCGCTGGCAATGGCTTTATCGTATACAAGAAATTGGGGCGAATCAGAACCAAGAATCGCCATGTCGCAGTCAAGAAAATGTTTCGTATCCTGATCAAGATTCTCTGAATGCACTTGGCCGTGCTTAGCGGTGATTTCAATCAAGTTTTTAACTTGGGCAACATCCAGCGATTCATTACCAAAATATTTTTCGATAGCTAATGAAGCAAGTTCTGCACTGCGCGCCTCATTGTCTTTGCGACCGGCCTGATAAATCGCATCGTGATACAAAACCGCAAGATAAACTTCTTTCGGGCTTTGCCAACCGACGGATGCAGCAACATTCTGATAATGCACAGTCACTTCATGCACATGTTGAATATTGTGATATGCCCGCGGCGGCGTTTGATAAGCCGCCTCGAGTTCTGCCCACATTGCTGTGGGCACTGAGAATGGCGCTGAAATATTAGGGCACTCCTATAAATTCATAGTTCTAAGCAAGACAAGGCGCAAGTAAAAAATCATGACGCGCATATGCATACTATGTAAGGAATTATTTTTTCCTTGCAACGCAGTATTGCAACGAAATATGGATTTATAGAAGTGCCCATTAGTGGTGATGACCACCAGCTCCGTGCACATGCCCATGCGCTAATTCTTCCAGACTGGCGTCACGCACTTCCACGACTTCAATAGCGAAATGCAGGGTTTGACCAGCCAAGGGGTGATTGCCATCAACGGTGACTTCGTCGTTTTCAACTTTAGTGACAACAACCGACATCGGGCCTTGTGGTGTTTGTGCCTGGAATTCCATTCCCACTTCCAGCGTATCGACCCCTTGAAACGCAGCTGCAGGCACGACTTGGATCATGATCGGGTTGGGCATGCCGTATCCATCTTCAGGCTGCACGATCACATTGAATTTATCGCCTGCTTTTTTACCCGCCATTTCTTTTTCCAGGCCCGGCACAATATTGCCAGTGCCATGCAAATAAGCCAAAGGCTCACGGCCTTCCGAGCTATCAACTACATCGCCAGCGGCATTGGTCAGGGTGTAGTTAAAAAGTGCAACGGTGCGTTCGGCGATTTCCATGAAGCTTCCTTAAAAGTGGCTTATTAATGATGACAGCCCGCAGTGACAGGCTTTAGAGCTGATATTTTAGGCTATTCGTGTTTGCATTGCATCAATCAATCTAAACTGGCTAGTGTTCTGAAGTAATTTATCAATTCAATCGAGCACGGTGCTTATCAGGACTAGTTCTAAAATGAGATAATAAGTCCAATCAACGAGTCCTAGCCATGTCCACTGCATTTATTACCGAAACCGTTTTGGATGTTCGTCATTGGACAGACAGCTACTTCAGCTTTACGACCACCCGCGACGATGGTTTTCGTTTCGAGAACGGCCAATTCGTGATGATTGGTCTGGAAGTCAACGGCAAGCCATTGATGCGTGCCTATTCAATCGCAAGTGCCAATTGGGAAGAGCAGCTCGAATTTTTCAGCATTAAAGTTCCCCTTGGTCCACTCACATCACGCTTGCAACATATCAAAGCAGGCGACACGGTGTATATCAGCCGCAAACCGACCGGCACATTACTGCTATCGGATTTACTGCCCGGAAAAACACTGTATTTGCTCAGCACCGGCACCGGACTAGCACCATTTTTGAGCATTATTAAAGACCCGGAAACCTATGAGCGCTTCGAGCATATAGTGCTAACCCACGGCGTAAGAAATGTGCAAGATTTAGCTTATGCCGATTACGTGCAAAAAGAATTACCCCATCATGAATTTTTGGGCGATGAAATCGCTAAAAAACTGCATTACTATCCGGCCGTAAGTCGCGAATCGTTTATCCATCACGGACGTGTTACCGACTTAATGGACAGCGGACAAATGATGCGTGATCTTGGTTTGCCGGAGCTTGACCCCGACACAGATCGCGCGATGATCTGCGGTAGCCCGCAAATGCTCACTGATTTCCGGAAAATTCTTGATTCTCGTGGCTTCAGCGCTGCGCCGCGTATTGGTACGCCGGGACACTACGTTTTTGAACGTGCCTTTGTGGAGAAATAAGCATGACAGACATGCTATTCCGTCTTGCAGCACAAGAAGATGCTGCCGACATTGCAGAATTTATGACACGTAATTTTTTGGCCGCGTACGGCCATAGCTCAAGCCCGGAAAACATACAGAAAGCTGTGAAAAAATATTATGGTGTTGAAGCCCAGCATGCTGATCTTGCTGATGATCGCATCGTCAATTGCCTGTGCATTATCGAAGAAAAAATTGCCGGATTGGCACAAGTGAAACCGCCCAAGCCCGATACTGATTCGACTCAATTTGAACTAAGCCGATTTTATGTCGATGCCATCTATCACGGCAAAGGCGTTGCCCCGGCGCTAATGCAAAAAACGCTCGATATTATTCGAGTACGTTCTGCAAAATCCTTATGGCTGAGCGTCTGGCAAGAATCGCAACAAGCCATTCGTTTCTATCAAAAAAGCGGTTTTGTGATCAGCGGTGACACTGTCTTCATGATTGGCGATGAGCCCATGAAAGATTGGTTGATGACAAAAATTTTGTAATTATTTGTGCCGTAGGAGCGCCGTAAGGCGCGAATTTTTCCGAGCATTCGCGGCTGACTCCGCTCCTATGTGACACGCAGAATCATAACAACCCGGCAATATCCTTTTCGATTTTTTCCGGTGTGTCGGTCGGCGCATAGCGCTTGATCACTTCACCGTCTTTATTAATCAGGAATTTGGTGAAATTCCATTTAATCGCATCAATGCCCAGCAAGCCGCCTTTTTCTTTTTTCAGGAATTTCCAGAACGGATGCGCTTTGTCGCCATTAACATCGACTTTAGCGTACATCGGAAAAGTGACGTCGTAGGTGAGTGAGCAAAAATTCTTGATTTCATCTTCATTGCCCGGCTCTTGATGACCGAATTGGTCACACGGAAAACCCAGCACTACCAAACCCTTGTCTTCATATTTTTTGTAGAGTTTTTCCAAGCCGGTATATTGCGGGGTAAAACCGCATTTTGAAGCCGTATTAACTACCAGCATGGCTTTGCCTTTGTAGTCTTTGAGCGACTGTTCTTCACCATCTATATTTTTTGCAGAAAAATCATAAGCGCTTGTCATGTTGAATTCCTGATCAGAGAGCTGGGGTAGAGTTTGGCATAAAAAAACGGTTGGATGCTTTCACATCCAACCGCTGTTTGCACCTAAAAAGACAGTACTTAGAACCTGGAGCTAAATTGCAAACCGAATGCTCTTGGCTCATTGACGAAACCGGTTAGGTTATTGAAATCGATACCACCGACTAATGCGACGCGGTCAGTAATATTTCGACCGTACAATGAAACTTCTTGATCGCCGCCATTCCAGTTGTAGCCGATCCTTAAACCACCTTCGAGCAATGACTTGCCCTTGAATTCCTTGGACTCATACAAAAAGAAATTCACTTCACTACGATAGGCCCAATCGGTATAGATAAAGAATTCGCCCTCGCCCATTGGAATACCATAACGTGCTGTAAAGTTTGAGACCACTTTTGGTGCTTGTGGCAAACGATTGCCATCAATGCGAGCCAAGGTATTGCCTCCCACAACAACTGTCGGGTCTGTCACTGTACAGCCGCCTCCGCAGACTTGCACCAACAGGTTGGGATCTTTTATTTCAACGTCGTTGTAACTCGCACCCAAGGTAACCAATAGGTTATCAGTCAAATAAGCTTGTGCATCCAACTCAAAACCATGACCCTCAACTTTCTTAGCATTGATTAATTGATTGAAATTAGTACCACCACCAACAGCGGTTAACTGCTGATCTTTAACGTCGTAGGAGAATACGTTGAAGTTAATGCGAGCACGTTTATTCCACAAGTCAGCCTTAATTCCAGCCTCATAAGAAATAATAGTTTCGGAATCAGCCACAGTTACGATATCGCCAAACAATACTCGACCTTGAATGGCTGGCGCGCGGAAGCCTTTAGCAACGCGAGCATAAAAATTTACATTGTCGGTCATTTCATAATTCGCACTAACGTCCCAACTAACATCAGAGTCTGAGGTGTTCGCGAATATGGGGCCAATAGTCTCAGAAATGAATGGTAATAATGGGAATAACGGTGAATCGAAGCGTTGAGCTACAAAATCTTTCTCATCTTTGGTGTAGCGTAGACCAGCACGCATTTTGAACTTGTCAGAAAAATCGTATTCCATCGAACCAAATGCTGCCCAAGCTTTATTCGACTGTTCTTGTCGTGCATAACCATTCTGAGCGCCTGCGCCAAAAGTGGAACTATAGTTGAAGCTTTCAATAGTCAAATCTTCGTCGAAATAGTACAGGCCGGCCTGCCAATTCATTGCGCCGTCCGAGTTGGACTCCAAACGGAACTCCTGCGTAAATTGGCGATGCTCAGGCAAACCATCAGCAGACTCGGCATCAAATGGGATAAAACCAGGGCCCGATGGGGGGAAGAAGCTAGCGCCAAAACCACCATCGATATCACCGCGGCTGTAGCCCTCGGCAGATTCATAGCCGGTAATCGAATACAGATTGACCGAACCTAGGTCCCAGCGCATCCGAAGATTCATGCCATTTGAACTAATATCCTGTTGGTTGGCTCCGTCAATCGATATTTGATTACGATCAAAACCCGCCACAAAATTATTGGTACCGGCTTGAATGATGTTGGCGCGGAACAAGCGAGCAGTACCTTCTAAATCGCGCGTGTGGACATTGAACAAGGCTTCAAACGTTTCGCTAGGTTTATACATAAGCTGAAAGCGTAAAGCGCTTTCTCGATAGCCTTCCAGGTCATCACCAGGGCCGTTACGGGTGTTATCCACATAATCCTCTCTGTTTTGATACAAAACAGACAAACGTGTGGACCAGTCTTCGCCTAAGCCACCGCCGATGGCGCCTTCAAAGTTCAAGCTTTGATTATTACCAAGACCAAATTTCAAGTAGCCTTCCACTTCCTGCGTTGGCTTGGTCGATTCAAACTTCACCACACCCGCTGGTGTATTGCGTCCAAACAAGGTGCCCTGTGGACCACGAAGTACTTCTACGCGATCTAAATCAAACATCGGAAAACCTTTCAAGATCGGGTTTTCTTGCACGATGTCGTCGTAAATTAGTGAAACCGGTTGCGAAGCATTCAAGTCGAAATCGGTATTACCCAGACCGCGAATGTAAAAACGCGGGAATGCACGGCCGAATGAACCTTCCACATACAAACTAGGCACTTTGCCAGACAATACCCGTACATCTTCACCGCTAGTGGTAATGGCATTTAAACCTTCACCTTTAACCGCCGACACCGACACCGGAACTTTCTGGATGTTTTCGGAACGACGCTGTGCAGTGACCTCAATGGTGTCTAATGTTTTAGCTTCGTCATTTTCTGTTGCGGGTGTTTCTTGAGCTTGAACACTCAAAGGCAAGCAGACAGCGATAGCAAAGGCAAGCAAGCGGCGCTGGGGCAGTGTTTTTAGCTTGTAGGCAGGTTTCATGCTGAATTCCCATTTTATTGAAGCGTTGATAAAGCGGACGAATAACACAGGTACCGGCAGATTTTACTGAATTTTCACATTTAATGGCAGCCTAATTTCATGGTAGACACTCAAATCATCAGGGCAGCCCCGTCGCCAGTAGCATAATGCGCGGTCATCAGGGCTCAGACTTCGTTTAGCTGAACCTTGAGCCACCCATGCCTTTCGTCACAGGCAGACCCAAGCCTAAACCGGTTAGTCTTGAGGTTCACCCCGGGAGTCTCTATCCATGAAGTTACCTTTAAGCCTTGCTATTGCAGGCGCCCTCGCCCTTGGCACTGGCGTCAGTACGCCCACCTACTCTGCAGAAAAAAATTCAATGACAAAACCTGCCGCTACGCCAGCAGCCGATAGCAATCCTTTCTATAATCCGAGCTCCTTGCCACTGTTTTTCCCACATTTTGACCAAGTCAAAGACAGCAGCTTCGCACCGGCCTTTGATAAAGGCATGGCCGAAAATACTCGCGAAATCGATGCGATTGCCAATAACAAAGCTGATCCGACCTTCGAAAACACCATTCTGGCCATGGAAAAATCCGGCCAGTTGCTCGGACGTGCCGTACGGGTTTTCGGAAACCTGACTAGCGCCAATACCAATGACACTCTCGACAAACTCGATGCCGAATATTCGCCGAAGTTTGCCGCCCACTTCGACAGCGTTTATTTGAACGCCAAGCTGTTCGACCGTATTAAAACCCTTTACGCAAAGCGCAATGATATTGGTCTGGATGCTCAGGGCGTACGCTTGATTGAGCGCTATCACACCGATTTCGTTCGTTCCGGTGCAAACCTCACCGAAGCACAGAAAACCCGCATAAAGGCCATCAATGGCGAGATGGCCTCATTACAGACCAAGTTCGGTCAAAACACCTTGGCTGAAGTTAATGACTCGGCTGTGATTGTCACTGATAAGGCAGAACTCGCCGGATTGTCAGACGAGCAAATCGCAGGGCTGGCTGAAAGTGCAAAATCCAAAGGCATGGAAGGCAAATATCGCATTGCATTGCTCAACACCACTATTCAGCCACTTCTTCCGCAATTGAATAATCGCTCGCTGCGCGAGCGACTGCATAAAGCATCAATCGCACGCGGCAGCCGCGGCAACCAATGGGACAACCGTGAAATTGTTGCCAAGGTTGCGAAATTTCGTGCAGAACGCGCCAACATCATGGGTTATGCGAATTACGCCGCTTTCGGTCTGGCCGAAGAAACCGCAAAAAATCCTGAAGCCGTCAACACCATGTTGGCCAAGCTGGCTCCACCTGCCGTTGCCAATGCGCGCAAGGAAGGCGCCGTACTTCAGGCAATGATTGATAAAGAGCAAAAAGCCAAGGGCCAGAAAAGTTTCAGTCTGGAACCATGGGATTGGTCGTACTACACCGAAAAAGTGCGTAAAGACCAATACGATTTTGACGAAGCACAACTCAAGCCTTATCTCGAATTCAACAGCGTGATGGAAAAAGGCGTCTTCTTCGCCGCCAATAAACTTTACGGCCTGACATTCAAACAACGCACTGATTTAAAAACCTATCACCCTGATGTGACGGTTTACGAAGCATTCAATGCCGATGGTTCCACATTGGCTTTGATGCTGGTCGACCCATACGCACGCAGTTCAAAACGTGGCGGCGCATGGATGAGTTCCTATGTGGACCAATCCGACTTGATGGGCACAAAACCAGTCGTCGCCCTGCATCTGAATGTCACCAAGCCAAGCGAAGGCAAACCTGCCCTGCTAACTTGGGATGACGTCAACACTACCTTCCATGAATTTGGCCATGTGTTGCACGGCATGTTCTCCGATGTGAAATATCCTTATTTCAGCGGCACCAACGTTCCGCGTGACTTCGTTGAATTCCCGTCACAAGTGAATGAGATGTGGGCTGATTGGCCTGAAGTACTAGCAAGCTACGCGAAACATTGGGAAACCGGCGAAGCCATGCCGCAAGCCTTGCTGGATAAAGTCGCTGCCAGTGCGAAATTCAATCAGGGTTTCACCACCACTTCTTATCTTGGCTCTGCATTACTCGACCAACGCTGGCACCAGGTGACTATCGATACGCTGCCCAATGCCGACGGCGTGATGGCGTATGAAGCCAAAGCATTGAAAGATGTCGGCCTGGATTACGCTGCCGTTCCGCCACGTTACCGCACGCCTTATTTCAGCCACATCATGGGCGGCTACGCTGCTGGTTACTATGCTTACATCTGGTCCGAAGTACTCGATGCCGGCACTGTCAAATGGATCAAGGAACACGGTGGCCTGACTCGCGAAAACGGCGACCGCTTCCGCTCTACCTTATTGTCGAGAGGCGGTAGCAAAGACGCACTTCAGCTATACCGTGATTTTTCAGGCGCAGAACCGGACATCCAGCCATTACTGGAACGTCGTGGCTTAACCGTCGATAAAAAATAATTTCACCGACGATTCAACAACAGAAAAACGCCGCTTCATTGCGGCGTTTTTTTTTCACACCCAATCCCAGTTAATTAGGTTAGATTTGCTCATCATATTTACGGATGATCCTTATGAAAGTAAAAGCCGCCGTCGCCTACGAAGCAGGAAAACCGCTCGTTATCGAAATGGTCGATCTGGAAGGACCGAAATTCGGCGAGGTGTTGATAGAACTGAAAGCCACCGGTATCTGCCACACCGATTCCTACACGCTTTCCGGCGCCGACCCCGAGGGATTGTTTCCTGCGATTCTTGGCCATGAAGGCGCCGGCATTGTGGTGGATGTTGGTCCCGGTGTGACTACCCTGAAAAAAGGCGATCACGTGATTCCGCTGTACACGCCCGAATGCCGCAATTGCGAATATTGTCTGAATCCAAAGACCAACTTATGCCAGGCCATTCGCAGCACCCAGGGCCAAGGCTTGATGCCCGATGGCACCAGCCGTTTTTCAATCGGCGGAAAAAAATTGCATCACTACATGGGAACGTCCACTTTCGCGCAATACACCGTTGTACCGGAAATCGCGTTGGCGAAAATTCGCGAAGACGCGCCATTCGACAAGGTCTGCTACATCGGTTGCGGTGTTACGACCGGTATCGGTGCCGTTATCTATACGGCAAAAGTAGAACCCGGATCACGCGTTGTCGTGTTTGGTTTGGGCGGCATCGGTCTAAATGTGATCCAAGGCGCCCGCATGGCCGGCGCACGGCAAATTATTGGTGTCGACATCAATCCGGCTCGCAAAGACATCGCGACGAAATTTGGCATGACCGATTTCGTCAATCCGAAAGAAGTGGAAGGCGATTTGGTCGCTTATCTGGTGTCGCTGACCAAAGGCGGCGCCGATTATTCCTTCGAATGTATTGGTAATACAACGCTGATGCGACAAGCACTGGAATGCTGCCACAAAGGCTGGGGCACCAGCATTATTATTGGTGTAGCCGCAGCAGGTCAGGAAATAGCCACAAGGCCCTTCCAATTAGTAACTGGCCGCAATTGGCGCGGCTCAGCTTTCGGCGGCGCACGTGGACGCACAGACGTTCCACAAATTGTCGATTGGTATATGGAAGGCAAAATCAATATCGATGATTTGATTACGCACACTATGCCGCTAGAAAAAATCAATGAAGGTTTTGATTTGATGCATCATGGCGAATCGATTCGCGGTGTGGTGCTGTACTAAATACAATCAAATATATTAGATCTCGTCATTCCCGCGCAGGCGGGGGTCCAGAGACTTAAAATTAATGCAGCAACACTTTCGCGTACATGTGAACAAAAAATTCGAGTTATCTCTAATGCAAATCATTTCCGAACAAGTTAGCTTCGGTGGAACCCAAGGGGTTTACCAGCACGAGTCTGTATCGAACAATAGTCCGATGCGTTTTTCCGTGTTCACACCAGCGCAAGCAAAACTGGGGAAAGTTCCGGTATTGTTTTTTCTTGCCGGGCTAACCTGCAACGAAGAAACCTTCATGATCAAGGCCGGTGCTCAACGTATGGCTGCCGAGCTCGGCCTGATGTTAGTAGCACCAGATACCAGTCCACGCGATACAAATATTGACGGTGCCATCGGCGACTGGGAATTTGGCGAAGGCGCCGGATTTTACTTGAATGCGACGCAGGATAAATATCACCGGCATTTCAATATGCATGATTATGTGGCTAATGAATTACCCGAGCTAATAGCAAAAAACTTCTCTGCCGATATTTCTCGTATAGGTATTAGCGGACATTCGATGGGCGGCCACGGTGCCTTGACGCTGGCGCTGCGGTACCCGTACAAATACCGCTCTGTGTCTGCGTTCGCGCCGATTGTCGCTCCGTCACAAGTGCCGTGGGGCAAGAAAGCCTTCTCCAAATATCTCAATAGCGAAGCGGAATGGCCGCAACATGATGCATGTGAACTCGTGCGACAAAAACAATTCGTCGGCACTATCTTGATTGACCAGGGGCTGGACGATAAATTCCTGTCCAATCAGTTAAAGCCGGAATTATTTATCGCAGCTTGCGAGCAAAATGACCAAGCTTTATTGCTGCGCCAACATGCTGGTTATGACCACAGTTATTGGTTTATCCAGAGCTTTATCGAAGATCATTTAAGGCATCATGCAAAGCAGCTGTCTGCATAAAAAATAAATATCAGGCGCCAGAGCACAGCTGGAATTTCATGCGCTGCTGCAATGACAGCCACCTTCACTTTATATTGCCAAGTCTTGCATCATAAATTATTACCACTGCCGAAACACCACGCAAACCGTGCTTGAATCAAGGACCGCAAATTCTTGTGCGCCCCAAGGTTTAAGTTGAACTGCTTTTGAGTTTGGATGCAGTACTTCAGGCGCTCGTGCCTTAATCTCATCAAAGATTTCAAGAATATTATCAGTCTCTATCGCAAGCTCTGGGCGATCAAGCGCAGCTAACTCGGCATTTTCCATCAGATAAACTTTTGCGCCATCTCTTCCAAGTACCGATATCGTTTCGTCTTGATACAGAAGTTCAAAACATAAACATCGGACAAACAAATCCAGACCAACTTTAATATCCGCATAAAAAACTTTTGGGATCAATCGAATTAACATGTTCGGAATCCTTTACTCATGTGCTTTTCAAAGTTAGGACAAAAAAAAGCCGGATTGCTCCGGCTTTTTCGTATCTTGTAGCAAAAGCAAATATTAGCTAGCTTCGACTTGGTCAGCTTGCAGGCCTTTTGGACCCTTGGTGACAACGAAAGTAACCTTTTGGCCTTCTTTCAAGGATTTGAAACCATTACCTTGAATTGCACGGAAATGGACGAATAAATCGTCGCCGCT
>JAYUUM010000040.1:0-5564 GCA_043754555.1 Arenimonas sp.
GTGATAGAAGGGACGCTTTTTGGCGCCACCGCGGGCCAGGCGAATCTTGACCATGATAATTTGCTCTACTTTCTAGGGTGAATGGGTGGCAAACAGTAACGTCTAGCCGCCGGTGAGCCGGAGATTATAGCGGGGAAATGGCTGCCGTGGAAGTCTAAAAGCCGCCGCAATCAGAGAAAGTCACTAAAATCAGCGATTTATCTTAAGCCCGCTGCCCATGAGAGCGCGAATGATGAGAGAGATAGTTGCAGCAACTAGTGCACGACAAAGAATTACTGCTCGAATAAAGGCTTCTATGCAGCAACATCCACGTATTCAACGACGCTCACGGAAGGCGGGATTACCAAGCCATCTTCGCGCAGTCCTTCAAGATGAAAAACGATGGCTTCGCGAATCTCACGTTCCACTTCTTCCATATTTTGCCCAGTAGCAACGCAACCCGGCAGATCGGGCACATAAGCAGAAAAGTTGGCTTCAGCTTGTTCAATAACGATGGCGTAGCGCATTTTGAATTACCTCTTCAGACTTGCTTGTTTCAGAATACTATTAAGTGTTCCGGGCGCAAGATCGTCACTTGGCTTGCCAGGAATTGTAACGCGACCAGACTTAATAGAATGCTTGAATTGTCGATGGCTTCCACGAGTCGCCGCCAGAAACCAACCATCTTCTTGCAGCAAACGTAGAACTTCACTGACTTTCATTGTCGACTAACGCCTAAACCCGCCGCCGCCAGGAAAGCCGCCACCGCCCATCATGCCTTTCATGGTGCGCATCATGCCCTTCATGCCGCCACCGGCCAGCTTGCTCATCATGCTTTCCATTTGCTGGAATTGCTTCAGCAATTTGTTCACATCAGCCGGCGTAGTGCCCGATCCTCGGGCGATCCGCGCGCGGCGCGAGCCATTCAGCAACGCCGGATTACGACGTTCTTTTTTCGTCATTGAATTAATAATGGCGACCATGCGCGGCATTTCCTTGCCGGTCATTTGTGATTTCACATGGTCTGGCACTTGCGACATACCTGGCAATTTATCCATCAAGCCCGACAGGCCACCCATATTTTCCATTTGCTCAAGTTGATCACGCATATCGTTCAAATCAAACTTTTTACCCTTGGCAACTTTCTCAGCAAATTTCTGCGCTTTTTGCTGATCGACTTGCGATTGCACTTGTTCGACCAGGCTGAGCACATCGCCCATGTCCAGAATCCGGCTGGCCGCACGATCTGGATGAAAAACATCCAGACCATCGAGTTTTTCGCCGATGCCGACAAATTTGATTGGCTGCCCGGTAATGTGACGAACCGAGAGGGCCGCACCGCCGCGCGCATCACCATCGGTCTTGGTCAATACGACGCCAGTCAACGGCAATGCATCGGCAAATGCTTTTGCGGTATTCGCGGCATCCTGACCGGTCATCGCATCGACAACAAACAAGGTCTCGACCGGTGAAATCGCGGCATGTAGAGCTTTGATTTCCTGCATCATCGCATCGTCGATGGCCAAACGACCGGCGGTATCGACAATCAAAACATCAACATAACTTTTGCGAGCGTCATCAATGGCGGCACGGGCAATATCGACCGGATTTTGATTGGCGTTCGATGCAAAAAATAAAGCACCTGATTGTTTTGCCAATGTTTCCAATTGTTGAATAGCGGCCGGACGATAAATGTCGCAACTCACCACCATCACTTTTTTCTTGCGTTTTTCTTTCAGGAATTTTGCCAGCTTGCCGACCGTGGTGGTTTTACCGGCGCCTTGCAAACCTGCCATCAGAATCACTGCAGGTGCAGGTACATTCAAATTCAAATCGCTGGCCTGCGAACCCATCACCGCAGCCATTTCGTCGTGCACCACTTTAATCAGGGCCTGACCCGGCGTAAGACTGGTCATCACGTCCTGGCCGATAGCACGAGCTTTAATGCTTTCGATTAGGGCCATCACTACCGGCAATGCTACGTCTGCTTCCAGCAACGCAATGCGCACTTCACGAAGGGATTCTTTGATGTTGTCTTCGCTTAAACGACCGCGACCCCGCAAATTCTGCAAAGTGCTGGAAAGGCGCTGGGTAAGTGACTCGAACATGATGGTTCCGGCATTCAAAAAGAGGCCAATTATAGCCCAGCAGCGCAGCTTTTCAGGCGCCAAGTTCTCAGGCCTAGCTGAACATGCGACACTTGCGTCATGATATTCACATTAATTGCAGCCCTACTTTATCTGTCTGCGACCGGCATATTGCTCAGTCGCACAGACCCAGACGCCGCAGCACCCAACAAGACTGCGTTCTTTCTGGCAGTCAATGGCGTGCTTTGCCATGCACTGGTACACATTCTTGAAGTAGTGGATGGCAGCGGACTGCAGCTGCATTTTTTTGCTGCGCTTTCTCTCGTTAGTTTGGGAATGGCAGCACTGACCACGAGCGTTTCACTGAATCAACGATTGCAGGCATTGGGGATTGTGGTATTTCCGTTGGCAGCGATTTTTGTCGTAGCCTTATATTTTTTCGGCGACAACCAACCCGAACAACTTAGCTGGCAATTACTGATGCATGCCATGCTCGCCTTGCTCGCCTACGCAACTTTGGCAATCGCATCCTTGCTTGCCTTGATGCTGTGGTTTCAGGAACGTGCATTACGCAATCGACGAATTCACGGATGGTTAAAAGCACTGCCGCCTTTAGTACATTTGGAAACTTTATTATTTCGCACGGTAGGTGTCGGCTTTATTTTGCTGACTTTCGTACTACTCACCGGCATGCTATTTGTTGACAACATGATGGCGCAGCATTTGTGGCATAAAACCGTGCTCTCGGTTTTGTCCTGGCTGGTTTTCGGCGGTCTTTTACTCGGTCGCTGGCGTTACGGCTGGCGCGGCCCACGTGCCGTGCAATTAACCTTAATCGCGATGGGATTACTACTATTGTCGTATTTTGGTAGCCGTGCAGTGCTGGAGATTTTGGGAAGGGTTTGATTTTCGAGCGACCACAAAACAAGACTAAGCTAGTCGCCAGTTTGTTGTGAAATTCAACTCTTTCATAAAGGTAAATGGATCAATGGATCTAACCCCAAGATCATTGCACACATCAGGCACTTTTCGATTTTGCCTGATTCTACTTGGCTTTGAGACTTCATTAGTAACAACACATCTCTGTCCTGCGTGATTCAGTGCATAGGAGATTAAAAACGGATCTCTGCCTATCTGTTCTATCTCACTATCAGTAAGGTCATTTGCATAGCCCACTGTAACCACATGATTTACTGAATCAGGATCTGCTTCTTCAAGAAACAATAAGGCTTCTTTTGTTTCTTCAGTATTTATCCAGTCAAAAAGTAAGTCTTTACCTTCTTCATCAGGCCCTTCTTTGACTTCCTCAAAAATTTCTAGCGGCACTTTAACGCGCCCTTTCTCTGCTTGATAAATCAACCATTCCCAATATTCTGGAACCCTATCAATCGGATAATATGTATTGTGTGCAGTCATCAATACATTGGCATCTAATAAATATATCAATGCGTACTCCTAAAGCGGAGCAAATCATCGTCTTTAACCAATGGAAACACACTACGCGCCTTGACCCCTAGAATTTTTGCAGCTTTGGACGGAGTCAGATCACCAGCATCAAGCTGTTGGCGAACGAAACTTAATAGTGCTTTTCCAAGCTTATGTCTACGAACAATGTAATAAGATGGCCCGCCACTATCATTCTCTCTTGCTGCAGCACGAGCTCTCAAGCGTTCCCGTTGCCACAACATACGGAATCTTGCATGTGCTTCTTGCCACAAGTCGTGTGAAATGCGCCCAGCGGCCAGCAACCGATAAGCAACCAATGAGTAACTTAAATTTCTTGGACGCGCGAAATCTGATACCAGTTTAATCAAACTATCCAGATTGAGCTGTGTCGGCAAAACCATTGCAGCAACTTCTTCTTGTGGAAGAAGAATGTAACTTGCAACGTCATTACAAAATTTCTCTACATCTGATGCAGCATTAGCACCGCTAATGCCAGTTTGACCCAACCAAAGATGTGCTAATTCATGCAGCAATGTAAACGACCATGCTGCCTTAGCATCCTGATCATTAATAACAATAAATGGAGCTATTGGATCAGCTAGTGCGAAACCACGGAAAACCTCACACTCTAGGGCAGTATGATGACTGCCCAAATTACCTATGAGCATTACGAATATGCCTGCATCCTCAACTGCAGAGCGAAGCGATGCAAAAGCATCTTCTGGGTTTCTTTGACCGCGAAAATTTAGTCTGTCGAATGATATTTTTTGTTTTATATCATTAACTACGGACATGACACCGTCACCCATAGAACGCGATGCTACAAAACTTAATACTTGTGCATCCTCATCCAACAAAGATGCACGCACCATTTCTTGTCGTGCACGAATGTCTCTCACCAAAGCATCAACAAGAGCCTCAGATGACTGATCGCGCCCTTCAGGCAACGTTCTAAAATCATGCCCTCTCTCACCACGGGCAGGTACAGCAGAAAGATAAAAAGAGATTAATGGGCGTCTATACTGTTTGGCCATTTTCAACAAAAGCGGTCTACTCGGCTCAATATCACCAATTTCTAACGCATGTAACCGCTCAACTGCCTTAAATTTCAGTGTGTCATTTATGCCAATTTTCCGAGCCGCATCCTCCGGGCTTAACCCAGCGGTTTCTCTGGCCCACGTCAAAATGGCAGGATTAATTCTCGGCATGACCTTTATCTAATCGACTAAACAATAAAATCAAAGACTAACAACATCTTAGCGTAAATACATCTGGCAATACCGAATTACCATACCCTAGTTCAGTCAAAAGGCATATTCAGAATACGACTAAAAAGCAGCATGCAAAGCGTCACTTAAGCGCTCGACACCAACCACTTCCATATCCTTGAACATGCCTTTTTTCGGGGCATTGGCTTCAGGCACAATCGCGCGTTTGAAGCCGTGTGTCGCCGCTTCCTTCAGACGTTCTTCGCCGTTCGGTACCGGGCGAATTTCTCCGGACAGACCGACTTCACCAAAGGCAACGGTTTTATCAGCAAGTGGTTTGTCGCGCAATGAACTTAACACTGCCAATAACACGGGCAAATCAGCGGCAGTTTCCTGTACGCGAATGCCGCCGACGACATTGACGAAAACATCCTGGTCGTAAACACCTACGCCACCGTGACGATGCAATACTGCTAGCAACATAGCCAAACGGTTTTGTTCCAAACCTAGAGTGACGCGACGTGGATTGGCGAGCGGGCTTTTATCGACCAATGCCTGCACTTCAACTAACAATGGTCGCGTACCTTCACGAGTCACCAGTACGATACTGCCCGGCGTTTGACTTTGGCTGCCGGAAAGGAATATCGCCGAAGGATTCGGCACTTCTCTTAAGCCTTTTTCCGACATCGCGAAGACACCGAGCTCATTCACTGCACCGAATCGATTTTTGAATGCACGCAACACGCGGAAACGACTGCCGCTATCACCTTCAAAATATAAAACGGCATCGACCATATGTTCGAGTACGCGCGGGCCGGCGATGCCGCCCTCTTTCGTCACATGA
>JAYUUM010000041.1:0-16762 GCA_043754555.1 Arenimonas sp.
TCGATGTGCATGCGCTCCAACGCTTCCAAACTCATTGCTGCACCCGGTACTGCGTCATGTTTACTGCTATCGGTGCGACCCAATGCCAATAATTCGGTACCGATTTCTTCTGCACGACATAAGATCACTGCGCGCTCCATCATGTTCTGCAATTCACGTACATTGCCGGGCCATGCGTACATCTGTAATTGCGCCAATGCCGAAGGCGCCAAACGCCGGGCCGGCATGCCGTAGCTGGCAGAGAATCGACGAATAAAACCGGTGGCGAGATCTTCAAGATCTTCGGTACGCTCACGCAAGGGTGGCAAAGTAACGGCAATAACATTTAGACGATATAAAAGGTCCAGACGAAATTGACCTTCTTTCACCATCGCATCAAGATCACGATTGGTCGCCGCAATAATACGGGCATCTGCTTTGCGTGTTACCGGGTCGCCAACCCGTTCGTATTCTTTATCTTGAATAAAACGTAATAATTTCGGTTGCAGTGACAAGGGAAAATCACCCACTTCATCCATGAAGATGGTTCCGCCATCGGCATGACTAACACGTCCCACATTCGTCTGGCTCGCACCGGTAAATGAGCCTTTAATGTGACCAAACATTTCGCTTTCGAGCAACTCGGCAGTCAGTGACGGACAATTCACTGTGACTAGCGCGCCAGCAGAACGGTTACTTGCATCGTGGATGGCACGGGCAATAACGCCTTTACCGGTTCCGCTTTCACCCAGTAACAAAACATTGGCGTCGGTGCCCGCTACCTGTAGCGCCAAATTAATGGCAGCACGCATGGCGTCGTTTTTACTATTTAAAAGCGGTGCTTCACTACTGGACTCGCGCTCAAGTGTGTCCAGGCGATCAATCATGCGCCGGGTATCTACCTGGCGTGCTACCGCAATGCACAATTGCTCTGGTGAACAAGGCTTGACCAGATAATCACTGGCGCCTTGCGCGATGGCGCTAATCGCTTCACTTACACCGGCATGGCCTGTCACCATAATCACACGCATTAGCGGCGCTAATTCACGTAACTTGGGTAGTGCATCCAGACCGGAATCATAGCCAATATTCCGATCAAGCAAGCAAACATGAAACGGCAAGGTTGCTGCAAGTCGAATGCCTTCTTCCAATGTCTCTGCCGTCACCACACGATAGCCTTGCTTTGATAGACACAAAGAAAAGTTTTCGAGCAATTCACGATCGTCATCAATTGCAAGAATACGTCCTGCTACCGGCGTTTCGTTTTTGGTCACGGACATCATCTCGGTTGGTTTGTAGTTGATATTCATTATAGCGATCCTTCGCTGCTGTGCGACGTACGAGCGCCTCGTAGCAAAATACGTGTCGCATACCAAAAGGTGCGCCGATGGCGCACCTTGATGACAATTATTTATTGAGTGTTTTGACCGCGAAACTGGTAAGCCTCAAGAAAATAGAGGGCTTTATCCAGGCATGCAACCACCTCAATGAAGAGGTCAGACGTTACTTTGTCGCCTGCCTCTTCACTGCTGTCAATGCGCTTACGGGCCAATTTTGCAGCTAAGGCAACACGGTCGGCAAGGTCGCCTACTATGTCTTCTTGCCTAAATTCCGCCGGCAGATCTGGTAGTGCACTGGCGTTGGCTGCCATGCGGACAGTGCCTTTGGCAAACCCGCCTAATGACAAAATACGTTCGGCAACCGTATCAATCGGTTGTGTCAATGATTCCGCGATTTCATCAAATAACTTATGCAAGCCGAAAAAACTTGGGCCTTTTACATTCCAATGGGCTTGTTTAACCTGACTTTGCAAATCAAATATTTCCGCCAAGGTCTGGTTTAATTCCGCGACTACTTTAGTACGTGTGGCATCGCTTAAATCATGACGTGTAGCAAAGGGAAGTTTCTTTGCCATAATTTTTTTATCGGCTTTTTTCGTATCAGCTTTTGAAGTGGCCATGATTTTCCTTGAGAAATAAAAGAGAGAACGATTTCTCTTGATGTCTGCAAGTCTCGTGCCGCACTTTGTAAGCTGGTGGAACGGGATCAGGGATCCTTCGGTCATTGCAAGTTGCATGAATAAACTTCCCGCCCATGCTTTTTGCAATATGGCGTATTTAATGCCTGAAGTTTAAAAATCCAAACAATCCTTGCGAACAAATAATGGCGCGATTATAAATCAGCGCCTTTTTGCCAACATTTGCACAACGCTAGCCATAGCAACTGCCGCACCAGTGGATTTGAATAAACGTGCACCCAGAATCAGGGCGCCGGCTTTGCCTAAAATGCTGGCTGCTAGAGCAGGACGTTGCGTGAAAAACCGCATGATCATGCTGCGGGGATAGTTCCGATGCGCTTCCGGAACCGGTCCAAGCTGCCTCGCTAGCAGTGCACGCTGTGCGTGGATTTGCTTAAGTAGCGCTTTGCGTTCTTCAACTAAACTACGCTTCACAGAAAGACTGGCCGACTGTTCTAAAGAGGAAGTCATTTCGTGATCACTGATAGTAATTGTCATAAGCGACTCTTGATAAGGGCAATATCAGCGGCGATTTCTTCACGTGTGGCCGCAAAAGCTTGACCGCTAAGTGCTGCGAGGGAACTGAATCGCTGCCATGCAAAGAATGCGCCAGCGGCATAGATCGCAGTCATGATGGAAATAGCTGCAATTCGGAATTGCGTTTCCCACGTAAAGGCAATGACCAACACGCCAATAAAAATCATAAAGCAAAGCAAAAAAACAAAGCCCGATAAAGCAGCAATTGCCATATTCATTAAGCGGGTTTTTTCTTCCGCCCACTCAACGCGTGCCAATTGGCTATGCAAAGAGGCTTGTGCAAATATTGCACTACCAGCTGAGCGCATTAGACGAACTACGTCCATCGGATTGAACTTATTGGAATCCGCCGAGGGCGGCGGATTCGTTTGCGTAGGCTCCGTGTACATAGTCAATGCTTAGCGACGAGCTAATGCAAAGCCAAGCAGCAGACCAACCGTGGCACCAATACCAATGGCTTTCCATGGTTGCTCGTGCACATAGGTGTTAGTTACATCGGCAGTTTTACGCGCTTTATCTGCTACGTCGCTACCTAATTGTCCCAACGATGCTTTGGCAGATGCCAAACGCGCGGTGAGTTTTTCTTTAGCGCGCGAAAGATCTTCGCCAGTTAACGAAGTGGTGTCTTTTACTAGATCTTCAACATCGGCGATGAAGTTATGAAATTCTTCTGATACGCCAGATCCTAATTTGCTCGCGCTATTAGCTGTGGCGCCATCGCCATATGCACTGGCACTTGAACCGGATAAATGTGTTTTGTTATGTGACATGTCTAACTCCTGATGAAATAAATTAATGATTGCGGGGCATCAATACTAGTATTGTTCGAATCAATGCCCCGCCCTCACACACTAAAAATAATATTACGTAGATGGATTATTAAGCGTTTTTTCAAACTCTTTGATCTGATCTTCAGCTGCATCTTTGGCAATACCGTAGCGCTCCTGAATTTTGCCTGACAGATACTCGCGGGTACCTTCAACAACCGTCAAATCGTCGTCGGTGAGCTTTCCCCACTGTTTTTGGATGTTGCCGCTTAGTTGTTTCCACTTGCCTTTAATAATGTCGTTATTCATGATGTTGTTCCTTAAATATTTGGGGGTTGTTTGTTCAACGTCGGCACAAAGTAATTACTTGAAAGTACTTACTTGACAGACTTCAATTTCAGCGCTTTGGCTTCAACGCTTCTCACACCTTTGATACTTTTAGCTACAGCCAAGGCTTTATCATGTTGTGCTTGTGAGTCCAGCAAGCCAGCTAAAGTGACTACACCATTGGTGGTGCTGACATTAATGTCTAAACCCTTTACTTCTTCGGTTACCAAAAGATCAGCTTTTACTTTCGTGGTGATCCAGGTATCACTGACAGGAGTTTCGGACTCTTCATAAGCGGTCGTTTTTGTATCCACCGCTGCAACCGCCTTCGTATCATGTGCCATAGCCATTGGCATGCCCACAGTACCCATCGCAAGCGACATGAGTAGGGCGTTGGTCATAGTTAAACGGGAAGTCGATTTGGTATTTCGCATTTGGGGGTCTCCTATTGGGGGGAAGCTTCAATCGCTGAAGCCCGATTACCCTATTACACGATCCATGCCAGCCGATCTACTACGAAGAATCAATTACTTAAATGTTCATAAAATGTTTCTCCACTGCATTTCGCATGGTGTTCATGCGAGCTGCACGAAGTTGGCACTGGCAAGCCATACCTTATCGGTAGCTGCTAATCATGTTGCCCAAAGACGCAATTAGAGACTCTGTGCTATGTTGCGGCCTATGAATGGCCATCCGACCAAGTTTTCACTCATATGTCAGCTGTTTTTAGTGTTCACGTTTTTGTGTGTGCCCATCGCTGATAGCGGCCACGCGATAAGGATGTCATCCACCAAGCATGACGATAGCCGTAGCGTAAACAAGTTGATTACGCAGAAAAGCCAAGCGGTGATGGCAGCTAACCTGCCTTGCCACACAGCCGCGATAGCGTCAGGTGAAACTTCTATCGAGTTTAATTCACAAACCAACAAGACCGGCGATAAAAACCCTTGCTGCCCCTATAAGCATTGTTCACCAAGCCATTGTTTGATGCAAACGGTTGCCGCGTCAGCGCCTACATTTGAAATTAGTCCGCATTCCCCGATCGATACCCGCGTTTTTGTTGAGGTTGAAACTCACGTGGTGTTAATGCCATTGACCGAGCCGCTTAGGCCTCCGATCGTTTTAGTTTAGTACGTAGGCGATTCGCCTTTCTCAGCTAGCTATAGCTGAAAATTTTTGTATCCACGTTTGTCAATGAGCAAAGTGCTTTGCACTTTTCTTGTGCTCTGTCTTGGCCAATATTGCTTGGCCGTCACAATTCAAATAGGTATCCGCATGAAGAACATGCCGAAAATAAATTTACTGGCATTTGCACTGGCAATGTCATTGACCGGTTGTGCCAGCTTGCGAACGCAGCCGCCGGACTCATCCATCAATACCCTGTTACAAGATCGCGGAGGTCCGTCGGTAGAGTGGTCGCAATTTCATAGTGCACCCACTGATCAAGCCGAATGGCTGGCATCTCCGCTAAGTCCGGATAGTGCTGTTCGCATTGCGATGCTGCGCAGCCCAAAACTTCAACAAGAATATGCGCGTCTTGGTTTAGCACGTGCAGAGGTACTTGAAGCGGTGCAAATCAGCAATCCGAGCATCTCGCTGCTGCGACAAAATGTTAGCCCGGGTGACGGCGTTCAACGCAGCTTCGGCTTTGCATTGCCACTAATCGATTTGATACTACTACCGTCACGAACGCGATTGGCTCATGCCGACTTTGAGCGCGCTCGTTTTGATACGGCGAAAGCCGTGTTCGATGTTGCACTCGATGTGGAATCTGCCTGGTATGCCTACGTTGGCGCGCAACAAGTCGCTGATATGCGGGCGGCGGTTTCCAACGCAACCAATGTTTCGGCGGAATTGGCTGGACGCTTTTATACCGCCGGCAATATTACCGAGCTGCAACTTAACCAAGAGCGGGCATCGGCAAGTGAAGCCCGCATTGAAGCCGGCGCTGCGAAAGTCGAAGCCGCTCAGCGCCGTCTGGCATTAAATAACTTGATGGGCGTTGATAGCAGTCAATCGCAATGGACAGCTCTAGATCGCCTGCCCTTGCCGGTAAAAAACGAAGACGATGCCAGCACATTGCTTGAAATCGCCCGCGAAAAAAATCTGCAATTGCTGGCGGCGCGACAACAAGTGCTGGTGATGCAAGCTTCTTATAAATCGACAAGGCATTGGCGCTGGTTCGGCTCGGAAATCGGTTATGAGCGCGAGAAAGAAGCTGATGGCGCCCGCAAATCCGGGCCTTCATTGGCCTTGGAATTACCTATTTTCAATCAAGGCCAAGCCAAGCTTGCCCGAGCACAAGCTCTGTTAGCAGAAGCCAATGCGCGTTTACGTGAAGCCGAGTTATCAATCGAAAACACTATTCGTGCCAATGCCAATGCTGTCCGCACCCATAGCGAAGCGGTCACTATTTTTCGTGACTCACTTATTCCGCAACGAGAAATGGTATTGGCACGCAGCCAACAAGAACAAAATTTCATGTTGATAGGGGTATTCGAGCTGATTCAAGCCAAAGCGAAAGAATACGATGCTTATCAGGGTTATCTCGAAGCCGTGCGTGATTACTGGCAAGCACGCGTGGAATTAACACGAAGCGTTGGCGAGCGCTTACCGAGTGATTCGGCGACCAGGCAGAGTACGCCTAGCGTTAAAGACATCCTCAAACCTAAAGGTGGCATGGAAGGCATGGATCATTCCGGTCACGACATGTCGAATATGAAAGATACAAAAGAGATGGAAGGCATGGATCATTCCGGTCATGACATGTCGAATATGAAAGATACCAAAGCGATGGAAGGCATGGATCATTCCGGTCACGACATGTCGAATATGAAGGACAGTGAAAACACTGAAACGTCCAATGAAGCACAAGCCGATCCTAGAGCCGAGGCTACTGAAAAGGCCGCTACTGAAATAAATTCAACGGATGAAAAAGAAAAAGTACAAGAGGATAAAAACACCAGCGATGAACATCAACATAAAGGAGCGAAAGCATGAAAATTTCTCGTCGTAATATGTTGATTAGCGCTGGCTTGGCAAGTGCCGCAGCAATCCCGATCGTGCGTGCGCAAAGTCACGAAGGTCACGACATGTCCAAGATGCCAGGCATGGAAATGCCGCCAGCAGAAAAACCAATCGCAACCACCTCACGCACAAACACGCGAACCGGCAAAGTACGCACACTGAATGGCTGGACTCTGCCGTATCGAATGAACAACGGTGTCAAGGAGTTTCATTTAGTCGCTGAAGAATTCGAACATGAATTCGCACCTGGCTCTAAAGCAATTTGTTGGGGCTACAATGGCTCCACACCGGGCCCCACCATTGAAGCGACTGAAGGTGACCGAGTTCGAATTTTTGTGACCAATCGCTTGAAAGAACCTACCTCGATGCATTGGCATGGCTTGCTGTTACCCAGTGGCATGGACGGCGTTGGCGGTCTGACTCAGCCGCACATAAAACCCGGCGAAACTTATGTCTATGAATTTACCTTGCGGCAACATGGCTCGCACATGTATCACCCGCATGCCGACGAAATGACGCAAATGGCGCTGGGCATGATGGGTTTATTTATCATCCACCCCAGGGCCGGCGAAGCGGTTTCGATCGATCGAGATTACGCTTTAATTCTGCACAACTTCGCGCTGCATCCCGGCACTCGCCGACCGGATCCGTCGGTCATGCAAGATTTTGATTTATGGACTTTCAATAGCAAAACATTTCCGGCCATTGATCCCATCGTGGCACGTACCGATGAGCGTGTGCGTATTCGCGTCGGCAATTTATCGATGTGGAACCACCCGATACATCTGCATGGTGTGCAATTCTTGGTGACTGGAGGAGATGGCGGGCGCTGGCCACGTTCGCAGTGGCGTAGTGAAGTGACCGAGATTGTCGGCGTCGGACAAATGCGTGATATCGAATTTACCGCAGTCCCCGGCGATTGGGCATTTCATTGCCACATGTCGCATCACACCATGGGGCCTATGGGTCACGAAATTCCGAACACATTGGGTGTGAATCAAAAAGGTCTGGAAGAAAAAGTCCGCGCAATGTTGCCCGGTTATATGGCCATGGGTGAGAACGGCATGTCCGAGCATCAGGATCATACCGATAGCGGGCATATGCAAGGCCCACCCAATACGCTGGCGATGATGGCGGGTAAAGGCCCGTTCGGAAATATCGAAATGGGTGGCATGTTTACGGTCGTGAAAGTGCGTGATGATTTGGCCAGAAATGATTATTCCGATCCCGGCTGGTATCGCCATCCGAAAGGCACGGTTGCGCATCGCGTGAGCAGTGATCCGAACTTCGGCAAACCTGCACGTCGTAAATCTTGAATTCGTTGGAGAATAGTATGAGTTTTATAAAAAGTAGTTTGATATTAGGCGGTGTTGCTCTAGTGATCGGCGCTGGCACAATTTATTTTGGTTTGATCAATCCGGGGGCCGATGATCCACATTCACGAGTTGTCTATAAATTGATTGAAACGGCACGCGACCGAGCCATTGCCGTTCGTGTTAAAGATAGTGTGATACCGGCATTAAACGACGCTGAAAAAATTAAACAAGGTGCTGGCAATTATGCAGCCATGTGTACCGGCTGCCATCTGGCACCAGGCATTGAAAGCACCGAAATGAGTAAAATTTTATACCCGGCGCCACCCAATCTTGCCAAGCTGGGCGCACCTGATCCTGCACGTGCCTTCTGGGTCATCAAGCACGGCATTAAAGCATCAGGGATGGCCGCTTGGGGCACCAACATGAAGGACGACTACATCTGGAATATGGTGGCGTTCCTGCAGCAGATGCCAAAAATGACACCTGAGCAATATCAAACATTGGTCGCTGAGAGCGGTGGCCATTCTCATGGTGGCGGTGAAGACGTACCCGAAGATCATGGTGCAATGAAAGACATGCCTGGCATGAGCCATGACGATGCCGGCATGGAAGTGGGACACCATGATAAGAAGCCGCCAGTGGATGAGTCCAAGCCGCATGAGCATGAATCCGGCGCAGCTCACGACGACACTAAGCCAGCAGCGAAGCCTGTTGTCGATGAATCAAAACCACACGATCATCCGCCCGGATCCGAGCACTGAAGAAAGGCATAAAAGTACTCACGCGACTAAATAAACCCCCACGCACAATCAAAGGAAAATACGCTATGAAAAAATTTACCTCCATTGCATTTATC
The DNA here is from genome assembly GCA_043754555.1 of Arenimonas sp. Taxonomy (GTDB): domain Bacteria; phylum Pseudomonadota; class Gammaproteobacteria; order Xanthomonadales; family Xanthomonadaceae; genus Arenimonas. Next base: position 8,827 of record JAYUUM010000041.1, read on the forward strand.
GGTTTGATTACCGCTGCGAGCGCAACGTTTGCGCAAAATAAAACACCTGCTCCGATGGATCACTCCAAAATGAAAGGCATGGAAAAATCTACTGCCGACATGAAAGGCATGAATCATTCCGCGATGGCGAAACCGGCCCAACTAAATATCGCTGCTAATGCGAAAGACGCTGTATTAACAGTTGATCGTTTTAGCACAGCACTTAGTGCTGGCAGACTGGACAAAGCTGGCGCAGAACTCGACGCCAATGTTCTGATATTGGAAAGTGGTGGCGCTGAAACCAGCGCAGCGGAATACTTGGGCGGTCATGCCATTGGTGATGCTGCTTTTTTGAAAGACATGCATGTGCAACTTGTTCGCCGCACAGCACAAGCCAATGGTGATATGGCCTGGGTTGGTAGCGAAAGCGAATTGCACAATATGAAAGACGGCAAGATGACTACCATTCTCAGCACCGAAACCATGGTGTTAAAGCGCACAGACAAAACCTGGAAAATCACCCATATTCACTGGTCTTCGCGTGCTAAAAAACCCGGTTCACATTAATCACTCAGGAGTGTATTTATGAAATACATGACATTGCCTTTGCTAACCGCATTTATTTGCGTGAGCTTATCGGGATGTGCTCAATCAACGTCAGAAAATGCTGAGCAAACAGCGGCAACAAAAGAAGCCCCCACTGATGAAAGCAAACCCGATCCACTTTCGCCACAGGTTTTGGCACGAAACTCCATCGCGTCAACAGACAGTTCGTTGCCAGTGATGACGGTTTATAAAAGCCCAACCTGCGGTTGCTGCAAACTGTGGGTTGAGCATATGGAAAAATCCGGCTTCAAAGTATCAGTGATTGAAACAGAGGATTTGAATCCGATCAAACTTAAACTCGGTGTGCCTGCCGGTTTGGGTTCCTGCCATACAGCGAAAGTCGGCGACTATTTTGTTGAAGGTCATGTCCCGGCATCGGATGTGAAACGTTTGCTTAAACAAAAGCCCGACGCTTTGGGTATCAGCGTTCCCGGCATGCCTATGGGCTCGCCTGGTATGGAAGTGCCCTCGGGAGAAACGCAGCCCTATACGGTAACGCAGGTGAATAAAGACGGTAGCTTAAGCATTTTTAGTTCGCATTCAAAATAAGGCTTGACTCTGGACTTACCTCCAGAGTGCAGACTGGCCACGGCCTGCAAATACAGGCTGTGGCGAGGATGCCAAACCAGAATTCCTCGCACACCACCATTGATTTGTTGAGGAGTGCCGCCGTGACAATCCGATTACTATCCGTCTTTTTTGTCACAGCCTTTCTTCTATTGCTATCGCTAACCGCAAGCAAGGCCGATGTAAAAACAAGCGTCACTGCCAACCATTGCCAGAACAACACCTGCCGCGGCTTCTTCAGTGACAGCGAACTTCAGCACACGCCTTGATCGGAGTTTTATGCCAGATAAAGCCATGAATATTGGACAACTCGCTAAGTTGACAGGCATCAGCATCGACACAATTCGCTATTACGAAAAAGAAAGCGTTTTGCCCAAGCCACAACGCCTAGGTTCCGGCTATCGCCGATATTGCGATGACGATGTAGCGCGATTGGAATTTATTTGCCGGGCAAAAGCACTCGGCTTTTCGCTTTCGGAAATTTCCAGCCTGCTTTCGCTATCCAGCAATTCGCAGGCCGACATGTCCGGGGTCAATGCTGCCGTCAGACTGCATCTGCAGTCGGTAAAAACAAAACTCGCCGAACTGGAGCGGATTCGCAAAGGCCTGGAAACCTTGATCGATATCTGCCCGGGACAAGGTGAAATAAATAATTGCCCGATCGTAGCCGCACTTTCCAAGGAATCATGAAATGAATCAGCAACACGACAACCACAATTCGGATGCACATGGGCACGACGATCAGAAATCGCATACCGATCCCGTTTGCGGTATGAAAGCCGGCGAGAAAATTTCCCATCACCACGCCGGTCAGATGTTCTATTTCTGCTCGACCCACTGTAAGGATAAATTTTCAACGTCACCAGAAAAATATTTGTCGAAAGAAAAAAATGAAGTCGCTATCGCTGGTGCAACTTACACCTGCCCGATGCATCCACAAATTGTGCAGGACAAACCCGGCACTTGCCCTATCTGCGGCATGGCCTTGGAGCCGATGATGCCTTCAGCGGAGGATGAAAAAAATCCTGAGCTCGAAGATTTTTCTCGCCGATTCTGGTGGACATTGCCACTGAGCATCGTTGTGTTGATGCTGGCCATGCTGGGTCATCGCTTCGAGTGGCTATCAGCGAACACGCGAACGTGGCTGGAATTTGCACTTGCCACTCCCGTAGTACTTTGGGCCGGCTGGCCTTTTTTTGTGCGTTGCCTGCAATCACTGCGCACCCGCAATCTCAGTATGTGGACCTTAATCGGCATCGGTGTATTTGCCGCTTATGCCTATAGCGTGGTGGGTACTTTGTTTCCTGAAGTTTTTCCGGCCTCGTTTCAGGAACACGGCCGAGTCGGCGTGTATTTCGAAGCCGCAGCGGTAATCGTGTCGCTCACTCTACTTGGCCAAATACTGGAACTCAAAGCCCGTTCGCAAACTTCAGCGGCGATCAAGGCTTTATTAAATCTCGCGCCTAAAACTGCGAGACGAATCAACGCCGATGCTAGCGAAGAAGACATTCCACTCACGCATGTACATGTCGGTGATCGTCTTCGTGTTCGCCCCGGTGAAAAGGTGCCGACCGACGGTGAAGTACTGGAAGGTCAGACCAGCATTGACGAGTCAATGCTCACCGGCGAATCGATGCCGGTGTCGAAAACCATTGGCGAAAAAGTGATTGGTGCCACCATGAATATCAGCGGTGCATTAATAATCCGTGCCACTCGCGTAGGCGCTGATAGTATGCTGGCGCAGATCGTACAAATGGTCGCGCAGGCGCAACGCTCACGCGCGCCCATGCAGCGCATGGCCGACAAAGTGTCGTACTGGTTTGTGCTCGCGGTACTTGCCGCGGCCATCGGTACTTTTTTCATTTGGGGCATATTCGGCCCCGAACCATCCTGGGTGTTCGCCGTCTTGAACGCAGTGTCGGTGCTTATCATCGCCTGCCCCTGTGCCTTGGGCTTGGCCACGCCGATGTCGATAATGGTAGCGACTGGCCGCGCGGCAAATGCCGGCATTTTATTTCGCAATGCCGAAGCGATTGAAAATCTAAGAAAAATTGACACGCTTATCGTCGATAAAACCGGCACGCTAACGCTTGGAAAGCCGATGTTCGATTCTGTTGTGGCGACGGCCGGAAATACTGAGGATGAAATCCTTCGAATAGCCGCCAGTCTTGATCAGGGCAGCGAGCATCCATTGGCAACGGCCATTGTGGCCGAAGCGCGAAAAAGAAATCTTGCGCTTGCCAAGCCCGAGACATTTGAAAGCAGTACCGGCATCGGCGTGCGCGGCCGGGTCGAAGGCAAAGCAGTAGATTTAGGCAATACAAAATTGATGAGTGATATCGGTGCCGATATCTCCGGCCTGCAAACAGAAGCTGAAGCACGACGGGCCACCGGCGCCAGCGTGATGTTTTTAGCGATTGATGGAAAACTTGCCGGCTTACTCAGCGTTGCCGACCCTATAAAAGAATCCACACCCAAAGCCTTGCAAGCACTTCAAGCCATCGGCGTACGCGTTATTATGGCGACCGGTGACGGCATCACTACTGCCAATAGTGTGGCTAAAACTTTATCCATTAATGAAGTCCATGGCGAAGTGCGTCCGCAGGATAAATTAATACTGGTCAATAAACTTAAAGCCGAAGGCCGCCGCGTTGCGATGGCCGGTGATGGCATCAACGATGCCCCTGCACTCGCCGCTGCCGATGTCGGCATTGCAATGGGTACCGGCACCGATGTGGCGATGTCGAGTGCACAAGTGACACTAGTAAAAGGTGATTTACAAGGCATCGAGCGAGCGATCGAAATATCCAATGCCACGGTGGCAAACATGAAACAGAATTTAGTGTTCGCACTTGTGTACAACGGCATCGGCGTACCGATTGCCGCTGGTGTGCTCTATCCGGTATTCGGATTATTGCTATCACCGATGATCGCAGCACTGGCGATGAGTTTGAGCTCAGTGTCGGTGGTGGTCAATGCACTTCGTTTAAGAAAAACGAAAATCAATCCCGGCAAGCTGATCTAATATCATCTTCAATATAAACCATTTATGGCTAAAGGTTCAGCCTGCTGCCGTGCTAATACGCTAATGATTGAATTACGGGTTACGGCTCGATGATGAAGTATTTTCGCAATACGCATGATCGACGCATTGAAATCAATGCCAGTGTTTCTACGTGTGCAAGCGCACAGATTTATAGCCTAAACCGGCTGTAGATTTAGGCTGTAGATTGAAATTGAGTTATGTGCGAAGTGGTTATCTTCATGAAGCCGGACAAATAAACTACTCCCACGCTTTCTGACGAATCACAGCATATAAATGGTTGTTAACTTTCATGAATACGGCAATATGCCAAGCAAATTTTGACGGCTTTTTGCCATCCTTAAGTATTGCTTATTGATCTTTAGTCTTACTTGGAGATTTAAAATGTCAAATAAAATTCAGCCCAGTCAGTCCAAGCATTTAATTTTATCCTTGATCATTTCCTTAATATTGGCCTGCGTTTTGGCTATCGTTCCCTTATGGGCAAGTGCTGCTCAAACGATGAATACAGCAAACAAAGCCGGACCGACTGCCTCTATAGATCACTCTAAGATGGAAGGCATGAAAAATATGGACGCCAGGAAAGACATAAAACACATGGATGGCACTAAACATACGCCAGGAATGTCAATGACTGGCGATGCTGATTACGACTTCGCCGTTAATATGCGCATGCATCATCAGATGGCAGTCGACATGTCACAGACTCAACTAAAGAATGGCAAAAGTCTCAAGCTTCGAACAATGGCAACGAGTATTATCGCCGCACAGAAAAAAGAAATCACCGAGCTCGATAACTGGATAAAATCAGCAAAAAAGCCTGCTGCTAAAGCTAAATAACATCCCTATATTGAATAAAAAACGCCGAGATTGCTCGGCGTTTTTCGCTCGTTCTAAATATTTTCGCTGTCCATCAAGTTAGACATTCTCGAATTACTTTGCACAACTTATTGTTTATCGCCCTAACCCTCTTCTTAAGCGGCTACCAGCTTATTATCACTGATGGTCGTGAACGATCTTTTAATTAATGGGAAGATATTTACATTCCACGCTGGTTCGTTCTGATAAGCCAAAGGCAGCAGACGATTGGTTTCTTTTCTTACCGTTGCATAACACTCACAGCTTAGTTGCTCTAGTTTGCGGCGATCTAGCACGGTAATTTTGCCGCGACTGTATTTAATAAGACCCAACTTATCGAGCTTACAGGCAGCAACAGTCACGCCCTCGCGGCGAACGCCCAAAGCATTACCCAAATTTTCTTGAGTAATTGTTATTGTCGTGCTGCCAGATAATCGATCCAATGATTGCAACAACCAACGACACACTTGCTGATCAATTGAATGATGGCGATTACAGGCAGCGGTTTGCGACATTTGCACAATTCTCGATTGGGTGTAACGCAAAATCAATTTAAGCATCTCGCCGTTACGACTAAACTCGTCTTTCAATTTATGCCCCAGCAGGCGATATGCAAAACCGGCGTTCTGCACGACAACTCGCCATGGGCTGCAATCACCACCCATCAGTGACGAAATACCAACCATGCCCTCATTACCTACCATGAGTATCTCGGTAGATGCACCATCTTCGGTGTCACGCAATAAGGAGATCACGCAATCCACCGGGAAATAGACATGGCGACGACCGTCACCTGACTCGTACAAAACATCACCACGGTTCACCAGGACTAATTCCAAGGATGGAAAAATTCGACTCATGGCTTCGGGTGACAATGAAGCCAGAAGCTGATTGTGTTGGGGAGCGTATGAAATGGAAGACATAAACATCACCTGGTTATCGAGTTAAGGGTTACCGTCGATACCTGCATTACACATTGCATGCCAATGCTTTAGTCTTTAAATATCAATAACTTAAAATGAATGGTCGCATCCGACTCCTGCAAATCGCACGAAAGCTATGTGTGATGCACGACATATAAGATGCATAAAGTATCAACAGCATTGATTGACATTGTGGGGCTTGTGCAGCTGCCATGCGTAAAAGCGATAGCCCTAGCCTTAAGTGGGTCAAAGCAGGCTTAGCAACATTGTGACTGGCTAACTCAGTTCCATTCCACAAAAGCTTCTAATAGCCGGGTAAGTCAATGAAAAAGGCACAAGGTGAAAACAGCATTGCACTGTCGAATTAGGCAACCTAAAAATAAACAGGACTTTGTGTGTAACCGCACTGAATAAATACTGAACATCCTTCAATGTCACAACATGTCAAATAAAATACTCGTCATTACCGACAACCCCGAAGACGCCCAAACCCTTCGTGAAGCCCTTTGCACGGCAAAGGATGGGCCGTTCAAACTTGAGTGGATAAGAACCCTTTCGGACAGCATTGAGCGACTCGCAAAAGGCGATGTGGATGCGATTCTGGCCGATCTGGCTTTGCCCGATAGCGATGGAATAGAAACATTCGACCGTCTGTTTGCCGCCGCTCCGCAAACACCCATCATGACGCTGTGCGCTGACGACGATGAACCGCTGGCAATTGAAATGGTGGAGTACGGCTCCCAGGGATACTTGTCGCGCGGGCATTTCAAAAATTATCTTGTTCCGCAAGGTTTACGCAATATGATTCAGCGCAAAGCCGTTGAAGAAACTCTTTTGCAGGAAAAGGCACGCGCGGAAATCGTACTCAATTCGATCAGCGATGCTGTTATTTGTACCGATAACTCAGGCAACATCGATTATTTAAACGTGGCCGCCGAAAATATAACGGGCTGGTCAGCAGCGCAGGCTATGGGGCAACCCATCGCCGACATTTTCAAAATTATTAATAGCGAGACAAGAGAGCCTACACGCAATACCGTCGAGCTAGTCTTGCAAAAAGATGAACCGGTAGGCCTGCCGGCCAATACACTTCTTGTACGTCAAGATGGCAGTGAAGCTGCGATCGAAGATTCTGCTTCGCCCATTCACGACCTATCAGGCAACCTTGCGGGCGCCGTTATCGTCTTTCACGACGTCAGCGAAGCCAAAGCCATGACGATGAAAATGACTCATCTGGCGCATCATGATTTTCTGACCAATTTGCCGAACCGGATACTGTTGAACGATCGAATAGCACAGGCAATTTCATCGGCAAAACGTAATGGTTCAAAGCTGGCGTTACTGTTTCTTGATTTGGACAACTTCAAACATATTAATGACTCTCTCGGCCATGCTACCGGCGATCTACTACTGCAATCGGTGACCAATAGATTGAAAGAATGTGTGCGCAACGCAGACACCGTCAGCCGCCAGGGCGGCGATGAATTCGTTATTTTGTTGGCCGACGATAATGACGAAAACAATGCCGCATTAATTGCAGAAAAAATTATTGCTGCCATGTCGATCCCGCACCACGTGGCTAAAAGTGAACTTCATATCACCACCAGTATCGGCATCAGTGTTTATCCTCATGACGGAGAAGATGCTGAAACCTTGGTGAAGAATGCCGATACCGCGATGTACCACGCGAAGGACAGCGGCCGAAACAATTATCAGTTTTTCCGCAACCATATGAATACCGTGGCGGTTGAAAGACAATTTATTGAAGCAAGCTTACGGCTGGCGCTGGAAAGACGGGAATTTGTTTTGCACTACCAGCCGAAGTTCAGTTTAAGAACAGGTGCGATCACGGGTGTTGAAGCCTTGTTACGCTGGGCGCATCCTAAATGGGGTCTTGTTTTTCCTGAGCGCTTTCTTCAAATCGCGGAGGAAAGCGGATTGATTGTGCCGATCGGTCATT
>JAYUUM010000042.1:0-5527 GCA_043754555.1 Arenimonas sp.
TGGGAGCGTCCGTAAGGCGCGAAAGATCTGGCGTAATTTTTCGCGCCTTACGGACGCTCCCACAGGAAATTCCCTGATGACTTTTAGTGCGATAATCCAACATTGCTTGTCCCGCGTCATTCATGTGGAATGAAATGAAAATAATTCCTGTTTAGAGATGTATCAATGACCAACGAAATTAACTTGGCAGGGGAAAGCCCGATAACGGACTTTCTACGCGATCAGCCGCACGCCATTATCGAACGTAATGGCATTCGCTTCACGCTGCTAGGTACTGCACATGTGTCCAAAGCCAGTGTTGACGCAGTGGTTGCTGCCATTGCGAGCAAACAATTTGATGCCATTGCCGTTGAACTCGATACCAATCGTCACCGTGCCATGACCGAACCCAATGCATTGTCGAAACTGGACTTATTCCAGATTATTCGTGAAGGCAAAATGGGTTTAATGGCGGCTAATCTTGCTATGGCAGCGTATCAAAGGCGTTTAGCTGAGCAACTGGGTATTGAACCTGGTGCAGAATTAAAAGCAGCCGCAATCGGTGCGAAAGAAAATAATATGCCGCTGTATTTGATCGATCGCGATATCGGCATTACCTTAAAACGTGCCTGGTATAGCCTCGGCTTTTGGGGTCGCAGCAAATTGATGGCTGGCCTGGCCGGTAGCTTGCTGGTAAATGAAGAAGTTGACGAAGCGCAAATTGAACGACTTAAGGAAGGCGATATTCTGGAATCAAGCTTTGGTGAATTCGCTGAAACAACGCCGCAGCTTTACGAAAAAATTATTGCCGAACGTGATCGCTACATGGCCGCGCAACTGCGAGAACAAACAGAAGATTCAAAACCACGCGAAGTGCTGGCAGTGATCGGGGCCGGTCACTTGAAAGGTTTAAGCGAAGCACTCGCGAACGCACCCGATCATCCGCACACTACCTGCGAAACACTAAATTCGGTACCCACTGGCAGCAAGTTTCCTTGGTTCACAATTTTACTTTGTGTGTTTTTAATTGGCGGCTTTGCCTGGGGCTTTTATCACGGTGGCGCCGAACTGGGTGGCAAACTGGTACTGCAATGGGTACTGATTACCGGCGGTTTAAGCGCTGTTGGTTGCATGGCTGCTGGCGGGCACCCGCTTAGCGTGTTGAGTGCATTTGTGGCAGGCCCAATTACGCCACTACACCCTGCGCTGAGTTCAGGCATGGTGAGTGCCTTTGTAGAGGCTTGGGCACGTAAACCGACTTACGAAGATTTTCTAACTCTGCGCGACGACACGGCGCACTGGAAAGGCTGGTGGAAAAATCGTGTAGCCCGCGTGTTCGTAAACTTTACGCTGACCATTTTAGGCACCGTTGCCGGCGTCTGGATTGCAGGCCTGAGCATTGTTGGGAAATTAAGCTAGAAACCAAGCCGTAGAGACGCCTGCTTGCGACCGCCATGGACGGCGGGAGTGCCGAACACGCAGGAGCAGTTTTCGGCCTGCGCCCAAGGTTACGAACACAATGGGCGCAGCAAGCAGGCGCCCCTACTTAATCAAATCGTGTCACTTTCCGCTTGCGTGAACACCGGCGCCTGCTGACGCCCTTGCTTGATTCGTGCAGCAACAAATTGTCGAACGTCATCCAACATGGCATAAATTGTTGGTAAAAATAACAAACTAACGATGGTTGAAAACGCCAAACCACCCGCCACTGCTCGTGCCATCGGTGCATAAGACGGACCATCACCACCAATACCGGACCCGCCAAAACACAATGGCAACATGCCCAAAATAGCGGTGCCCATCGTCATCAAAATGGGGCGCAATCTTTCTTTGCTACCTTGCACCAGCGCATCGGTACGATTAAAGCCGTTCCGGCGAAGAATATTAATATGCTCAAGCATCACAATGCCGTTATTGACCACCACACCCATCAATACCAGCACGCCGATAAAAGCCATGATGGTGAATGTGGTACCGGTCAACGCGAACAGCCAGAAGATACCCAACACCGAAAAAACAATACTGCTGAAGATCGCGGCCGGGAACAGCATGGATTCAAACAATGCTGCCATCACGATAAAAATCATTAGCATGGCAATAGCCAGATTAAACAGCATCTGCTGCATGGCCTCATCATCTTCCTGGAAGCCACTGCCTTCGCCCCAGGAATAACCCGGATGGGTTTCATTCAATTTCGCAGCATTCATCACCTCACTAATGGCTTTACGTGCAGCCTCTTTATCGAACTTACCAACGCGATTGATGTTGGCATCGATTGCAATGGATGTTTGACGATTAGCACGTGAAATCTGTGAGGCGCCGGGCTTAATTTGCACATTCACCAAAGACAGCAAGGGAACTTTGACTCCATCGGCACGGGTTAAATTCAAGCTCGACAGACTATTAATACTAAATTGCTCGGACCCTTCAAAGCGTACCCACACTGGCACTTCGGTGGTACCGCGGCGAAATTCACGCAATGGACTACCACGCAATGCAACGCCTAAATATTGCGCCACTTCCTGCGAACTGAAGCCAAAATACGCGGCGCGCTCACGATCCACACTGACTTTTATCTCGCTATTTTCATCGCCGGCATTCACTCGAACGTCAGTAAGTTCGGGACGTTTTTCAAGCGAAGGCAACAATTCCGTACCGATTTGCACGAGTTTTTCAGGCGAATCGCCATTTAGGTAGAAAGTAACTTTTTGATCGCCCGCGGCGTTGCCGCCACCATCACCACCACCATCGAAGCCAATATCTGCACGGGCTGATTTCGGCAATTCCTTACGCAGCATTTCAGCGATTTCGTCCGGCTTCTTCAAATCAGAGCCTTCATTTCGCAAGGTCAATCGCACGCCACCCCAACCTTGTTCAGCGAAGAAAACATAAATTTGTGTGACCTGAAAATGATCACGGCGCTTGTCGATGTATTGTTCAACCTTCAAGATTTCTTCCGACATTTGTTCCAGACTATACGAACCTTTCCAATCGAAGAAAAGTCCGATTTCCGGTCTGGCTTCATTCTTGAAAAAATCGAATTCGGTAAATTTTATTGGAACTAAACTTACCAAAACAATTACTACAATTGCTGCCAAAGCCTTGAAGCGATGTTCCAGGCTCCACAGCAATAATCGGCCGTAACGGGCGACCAGACGTGGAATAAAACCGTTTTGTCTCCCGATCATTGGCGGTGTTTTAAGATGTGCCGAAATCATCGGAATCAAACTCACGGCAACAAGCCATGAGCACAGCAATGAAATAGTGATGGTCAATGCAACCTGACCCAGGAAAATACTCATCATATTCGCTTCACCAAACAGGTTCGGCAAGAACACAACAATACTGGTGAAGGTACCGGCGCTGATGGCGATTTGCACGCTACGTGTGCCTTCGATGGCGCAGCGGACCGGATCATTCGGATATTTCTCGCGATACTGATAGATACTTTCGACCACGACTACTGCGTTGTCCACCAGCATGCCCAGCCCCAGCAGCAAGCCCATCATTGACAATATATTTAGTGTGATGCCAAGGAAATACATGGCACCCAACGTCATGATGATGCAAATTGGAATAGCCAGAGTAACCATCAAAGTACTTGGCCAGTGACGCAAAAAGAAATAAAGAATGATCAGCGACAACAAAGACCCGATGACGCCTGCTTCGATTAATTCATGAATAGAACGAGTAACGCTTTCGGCCTGATCTTCGACAATAATTGATTTAATTCCGACCAATTCGGGTTCCTGGTTAATCTTTTCAAGTTCGGCCATAACAAGTTCTGAAACCGCAACCAGATTGGCGCTTCGCTCACGCTTGATGTTCACACCAACGGCGGGCTTTAGATCAAGTCGGCGCCAAATGCCCTCACGCTGTGCCTTGAAGCGAACTTGTGCAATGTCGCTCAGGCGCAGCCCCGATTCATTCAACACCAGGTTTCTAAGTTCATCTAGGTCGCGAATTTCACCAACGGGTTGCACACGTAGACGACGAACACCATCATCAATTTGCCCTGCCGATACCGAAAAATTAATTGCCTGCAATTTTGCTGCGAGCTGGTTCAAACCAATATTGTGCGAACCCAAACTGGCAGGGTTAATTGCAATTTCAATTTCAGAAGGTGAAGCACCAGTAATTTCAACATTGGCAATGCCGGGAATGCGCTCAATACGGCGCTTGAACAAGCGCTCGATCATTTCATATTCGTGTCGAAGGTCGCGCGAACTGGCAAAACGAATTTGCAAGAAGGGTTGGTCACTCGGTGAAAACCGCTGGACATAGTAACGCTGCATATCTGCTGGCAGATCTTTGCGTAAAGCATCAATACGCGAGCGGGCTTCATTGGCGCTAATGGCAACATCGCGATCAAAATCGGAAAATTGAATCTGAATTTCTGCACCATCGGCGCGGCTGGTGGAATTCATTTCCTTTATGCCCGGCAAAGTCGCTAAAGTTTCTTCGACTGGCCGCGTAATGCTGCGCTCTACTTCCTGCGGCGTTGAACCGGGATACGGAATGTTGACCAACATGAAAGGGAAATTAACTTCTGGAAATTGCTCGAGCGGCAGACGAACAGACGCAATCAATCCGATGGCCACCATTGATACATAAAACATAATGGCCGTGATCGGACGTTTTAGACTCAGCTCTACGAGACTCATGCAGGCGCTCCGTCCTGGGAAACTTCAAACTTGCTTTTTGCACGTAAGCCACGTTCCAGATAGTAGGCATCGGAACGGCGGTCTAGAATGTTATAGACGATTGGAATAATGACCAGTGTCAACAGGGTCGAAACAACCAATCCGCCAATCACTGTAATCGCCATCGGAGCCCGCACCTCTGCACCGTCACCGCCAAAAAAGGCGAGTGGTGCAAAACCGAACAGGGTCGTCAGTGTTGTCATGATAATCGGACGCAAACGCGACTCTGCGCCCTTGCAAATGGCTTCCCGTTTACTAACGCCTTCTTCCCGCAACTGATTCACTTTATCAAGTAACACAATCGCGTTCTTCACCACGATGCCGACCAGCAAGATGAGGCCGATAAACACCACAATGGAAATGGGCGAGCCTTTCAACCATAAGGCCAATACTGCACCCACAATCGCCAATGGCACCGAAAACATGATTACGAAAGGGTGCAAGAGAGATTCAAATTGCGATGCCATGACCAGATATACCAAGAACATGGCCAAGCCAAAAGCAAACAATAAAGATTGAATGGAACTATCAAGCTCTTCACTTTGCCCACCGAAGGCCATTTTGACATCGGTGCCAATAGGATTATCGCGAACTAGTTTTTTCACTTCTTCGACTGCGGTACCCAAGTCAATATCACGCAAATTTGCTGATACCAGTGCAACACGGGTTTGATCGGCACGATTGATTTCACTAGGCCCAACGGTTTCCAATACTTCCGCTACCGCTGACAAAGGCACCGGGTTAATACTCTGTGGATTAATAATAATGTTGCGGACGTCTCCCACCGAACTGCGATCAGATTCGCGGGCACGAACCAGCACATCGATTTTGCGATCACGGAAACT
>JAYUUM010000043.1:0-16557 GCA_043754555.1 Arenimonas sp.
GCCGTTGGCGATATTGATCAAGGACGACTCGCCGTTCTGACCCACACCGAACGAACCACCGAAACCACGACCCAACTGCATCAAAGAGCTATCGAACAAGCCAAGACCATTACCCGAGACAATTGCGACCATAACCCTTCCATGAATATGCACCCTCGAAACGGTTCGAGGGTTGATATCAAGTAATCTCAATCAAGGCATGGAAAGTTTAATTAATTAATGTCTTTAGAATGAGAAATGCATTCAATTTGCTCGACACTTTAAATTTACCTGTAAGTTATGACAGGTGCTCACTCGATTTTGCCTTGCATCACCAGTAAGAATTCTGCTTGCAGTCACTTAGATGATTTTGAATCGTGAATTCCAAACGGCAACAATCAGCTAATAAATACTCGAAGACGTAAAGCGTATTCGTCTCGAGTCGATTTGTCCGGAGTCTGCGGATAGTGAGGGTAAACTTTCAGGACCTCATCATTAAGCAGACGAGGATGCACATGGATATGCAAATGCGGCACTTCCTGAAATGCAGCCTCGCCGATTGAATGCCACAAGCTTAAGCCCTGATTCGGAAACGCAGCGCTGGCTGCACGCGTAACCCGGGAAACTGTCGCCATAACCGCTGCGCCAGTGACTACGTCTAACTCGCGAACGTCATGAATATGCTGACGTGGAACGACAAGAGTGTGCCCTGGATGAAATTGCCTAAGATCGAAAAAGGGGTCAGGTTAGTTTAATTGAACAAAATGTTAGGATTTTCGCCAAAAAAATCACTCTGACCCCTTTTTTTTGGTATACCTCTTTTATAGCCTTATTCTTTACGACGTAGAAATAAACAATAGGAGCGGCCTTATCTAGAAGATGAATGCCGCCAAAGTGATCCTCATCTGGATGGGTGCATATGAATCTCGATATTCCTTTATCAGCCGATTCTAATTTTATTTCCTGAATTATTTCCTTCTGATTCCCGTCATTGAGATCGCAATCAATTATTGTGAAGTTGTCAGAGTTATGTTTAATGTAAAACATATCTCCAGCTCCAACAGCAAAGCTTTTTACAACGGACATAATTTGACTTCCTTAACAAAATACAGAGCACAGTTTAGTCATCAAAAAAGCGGCAGGCTAATTTAATTGAACTAAATGTTAGGATTTGCACCAAATAAATCACTCTGACCTTTTTTGTTAGCGACTACTCGAACAATGAAGTTTGCCCTTGATGATCTGTTTCGAGCGGTTCAATAGCATCAACGATTAATGTTGGTCTCTTGTCAGGTTGGCCGAGGGAAGCAACATGTCGGTTCACAGTCGCATGGATTCTGCAGTGCAAAAACATGGCCGGCTTATAACGCTTGATGCTTCCTGTGCCAGGAATGCAATTGAGAATGTGATTTTGAAATAAAAACCCTATCGTATTTGTTTCTTGATTGCCCCGCGTAATCAGCCCTTCTAAAATTACGGTATCTCCGTGTTCCAATTCTGGGAACAAAATGTCTTCATCATCAGCGATTTCCTCATCTAAAAATACCGAAACATCATCAACGTTTACTTTGACTGTTCGGAATCCATTTGACTCATCACGAACTCCAACTTTTAACTCCCGACCTTTTGCAACAGGAGTTACTATTTTTTTCATAATGCTTTTTGGTATTTGAGAGAACCATTTCAAATACTCAACGGGCATATACAAAATTTCACCATCATCATTTTCCACGCCGACGATAGTTGCATTGTATGTGGATTCAAGCTTGTTCTGCGTTTGCCAGCCGTCTAGTTTTTTAGTGTGCTTTATTAATTCGATTAGTCTCTCAAATGCATCTAGAGACTTATGAATTACGTCTTTAAACCCGACTTCATCAAAATCCCTTTCCGCCATCTTTTCACCTGCTTTACTTAAATAACTGCCTGCAAATTTCCCTCCTGCGAAAAGAAGTGCCCCGATAACGAGCACAAGCCATGAACCTTCCGTTGTTTTTACTGGAAGTTCATATGAAACCCTACCAAAGTCACCCGCCTGTTTACGATTAAAGAAACGTATTGCTTCATCTAAACCTATTAACGCTGTGCCGCCAGAAAACGCATCAATTACCCCGCTTGGAGCGCCTTCCCACTCGAAGCTAATAAATCCGAGTGCATCATGTTGCAAGTCATAGTCGCTCATTCATTACTCCAAGGTAATTGCATCCAACTCCAACGTAGAAACTAGCTCTGCAAAAAATAGGTCGAGTTAATGCAATTGAACTAAATGTTAGGACTTTCACCAAATAAATCACTCCTACCCCTTTTTTCAATTAGACATCACTTGTCTGGTTTCCAGTAATACTCGTTGCCAATAGGCGCGATCGGCTTGATGGGGCGAATTGGTTCAATTGGTTAAATTGGCTTAATAGGCTTGATTGGTTTAATCGTTCCTATTTTCTTAATGCCAGTAGGCTTATTCCGTAAATGCCATGCCATTTTATTGCTCCCGAGTCAGTGAATGAAAAATTAAAAAATTGGGGCCAGGTTAATTTAATTGAACTAAATGTTAGGGTTTTCACCAAATAAATCAGTCTGACCTTTTTTCTCCTTTAGCCCTAACGCCTGAGTTAAGCCGCCCCGCAGTGGGGAAGCTTGAAAAATTAGTTAGACCCAACTGGTATCACCACAGGACGCACATTAATTCCGTCATCGTAAATTCTTGATCTTAAAATAGCTGCAGTCTCTACAGCTTTTATTAGAGATTCTTCGGAAAGAGAAAAGGGAGAGCCGATGTACTTTGAGATGTCTGGGCCAGACAAGCCATGAACTTCTACTGCTAGATTTCCGGATATTTTGTTTTTCTTAACCGCTACGCCGAGTGGAAAAATGCCGCTTATGTCTGTTCCGTTGCTGCTGCTGTTAATGCTTGCACGTATTCTAATCATGTAGCCGACTCTTTCAGGCTTGCCGTCGACATTTCTATCGGCGTACTGCATGTAATCAGAGACAACTACGTATATTTTATTTTTCTTTGAAGCAGTAGCAGTCATGTATGTTAGTTTGCCGTCAGATTCAACTGAATAGATGCTGTAATTGCTTCGTGTTTGATTTAGCTCAGACAGGATTGGCTTTTTATACGTATTCAAATCGTCTTGATTAGATATTTTAATATTTTTTGGGACAGTGTCGAATACAGTAGACATTTTATCTATGCGAAGCTCGGCGGTGCTATTGAGCTTGGCATTCTTGAAAACGTCTAGTATTTTTTGGTCTACTCCCTGCGTGAAAGCGACATTGCTTATGGCAAATAGAAATATGAATGCACAGTGTTTCTTAAACATTTTCATCTCCTTATGATGGCTGGATTAAATCAGCTTTTTTCGCGGTCCAATTACTATTGGTCTCAAAAGTGGTGTATCTGCAGAGTCTGCCTCACGGAAACCTGCGGTAAATCTTTCCTTACATTGCTGTCAGCGTTTCCCAGATAGATAGTGGCATCTAAACAATATCTGCCAAATCACATGCATCCGCGCCCTACACCTGCCACACCAAATCAAAACTCCCATCCTCTTTCACTTCATAAAAACATTCCACCAGGCTGCCGTCGGGTTTCAAGGTGAGCACGGTAAAACCGTTTTGTACTTTCACATTGCCGGGCTTGATCGGCGTTTGTGCGTTGTAGTCGATATTGTTTTTTACGATGCCCGCGGTGTCGCCAAACGGGAAGGCGGCATGGCCAGCGCAACGGCAAAGGCAATCATTGCCGGCGGCGGAATTGGCGTTGTAAACGGTGCCTTGGTGTAGATGGCCCCAATACCAGTAATCCGGTGCTCTCGGCGTGCCCGAGTAGCTGCCCAATGTGGTTGCCATATCGTCCCAGATGCTCATTCTGGATACGCCGTCATAACTCAGGCCGTTGTGATGGGTCATGGCCAGCACTTTTTTCTGCGAAAGATTGCCGAAGCTTTTGATGAAATCCGCCTGCTGAGTATGCGTGCTGTCGCCCAGGGCGCCTTCCATATAAAGCGAAGATTGATCGTAATAAGCGGAATCCAGACCCAGCACCAGCCTCTGGCCATAACTCAAGGCGAAATAACTGGTGTTGGATTGCGGTGAAAAACGCGAGTCGTTCAGGGCGATATTGAAATACCCTTGCGCCGCGCCATACATCTCATGATTCGAATTGAGAGTGAAGCATTGGGTTGCCGTGGAAGCTGCCGACGGCAACAAGGCCAGAAAATTCGTGTGCTCTTCTTTTTCCGGAATTCGATCATCCGAGCTGACATAGTAAACATCGCCCAGATGCACCATGTAATCAGGCGCCAGTTTTTTCACTGCGTTGATGACGGCAACGGCACGGCCCTGACCACCAAAATTCGAACCGTAAACACCGGTTCCCCACTCACCAATAATGGCGATGCTGATCGATGTTTGGCTGCTGGGCACGGTGATGGTTTGCGGATTGGTACCAAACGGATAAACCAGGTGCGGCAGTTCGATATTGGCGTAGAAATAAACCGGTACCAGAATCCAGTGCGCATCGAAGGTTTCATATTTGCCTGTGCCATACAAAGTGCCGTCGGCCCCGGCGACGCCTTCGCTTCTGCCCTTGGCCAGCAACTCCTCGTAATCCGCCGTCGAAATTTGCGTTTCGGCGCCATAGAAAGCCGCGATGACGGCAATCGTGTCCCAAACGACCCGCGCTTCGATCATGTCGGGTGGGAATGCCGGTGGATTATCCAGCCAATACAGCAATAGCCCGTATTCAAGATGCCCGCCCTCGGTGGGCAAAGGCGGAATGGGATTGCCCTGCATTTGTGCAATCAATTGCCGCACCAGATTTTCACTATGGACCAAGGTGGTGATCAGGGCTTTGTGCCTGGCCGCCTTGTCGGGTGCATTCGCTGCATGAACACTGTATTCGGCCTGGCTGGTATAAAGGGGCACTTGTTCGAGCATGCAATTCTTCCCCTATTCATTGTCGGCGGTCAGCGTTCGGAACGCTTTTTCCCGAGGGTGTTGCATGCACGTTGATTTCGCAACGTAAATAGTTCACATGGGGGAGGGAGCGGGGTGCACGATTGCTTCTGGCTTATTGCGTTGAAAAACTCTTTGTTTAGGTAATGCGTCAGCACTTTCTCGAACACGAAGCGCAATGTGTCGTTGTCGCGGAACTGGCCGTTCCGATTCTTTGCGAATGTCGAGTGGTCCGGTGTGGCGCCTTTCAAACCAAGACGACAGAACCAGCGATAGGCCAGGTTCAGATGAACTTCTTCGCACAACCGACGTTCGGAGTGGATACTAAAACAGTAGCCGATAATCAGCTTGCGGATCATCAATGCCGTGTCAATCGATGGCGTGCCGGTGTGACTGTAATGCGGAGCTAGATGGGAGGCCGGACTCTTAAATCACGAGCTACTAAGTTTGGGGTCACGTCGGTCTGCGAGCCTGTCGCTTTACCAACTCACGGAGTGATAGAAAAGGCCTTGCCGATGTTCGAATTACCGCGCGTTCTAAAGCACCAAGAAAGAAGCATCAAAAACCCTTGTCATCAAGGGGGCGTCCAGGTATGTCCAAGATGATTGTCACAACAACCGGTGCGCATTTGACATTGGCTTTACATTGCCAACCTACACTCGCCTCGTTGAAGCTCAATGCAGTTCGCTTCAATCAACCTAGGAGGCATTATGTTACGAACACTATTGAAATATTTCGCATACACAACCGGCGGTTTGCTGCTGACCGGATGCATTTTGGCTGGCGCGGGATGGTTTTATATCGGCAGCTTAGATCTGGATAAAGAACCGGTCGTCAATGCGGCCAGCTTGCCAGCCGACTTGGACTTTGTGCGTAATAAGACAACCGAGTCGCGCGGTCGGATTCTCGCGGTCGTCACCAACACCGAGAGCATGGGCAGCAGTGGCAAAAATGCTGGCTACGAATTGACCGAACTCTCGCGGGCATATTGGATTTTTATTGCCAATGGCTATGCAGTCGACATCGCCAGTCCTTTGGGTGGCAAACCCTTGATGAATTTGGATGATGGCTTGCTTGAAGCAGACTACGCGTTCTTAAATGATGTCCAGGCACAAACCAAAATTCGAAACACCTTGGCGTTGCGCGATGTGCAGCCGGAAAACTATGCAGCGATCTATTTCGTTGGTGGAAAAGGCACCATGTGGGATTTTCCGCATAATCCAGATATACAACGACTTGTCCGCCATATCTATCCACGCGGAGTAGTGGGCGCAGTTTGCCACGGCCCAGCCGCATTAATCGGTGTCACGCTCGATAATGGCGCACCGCTATTGACCAATAAGCGCGTAGCTGGCTTTAGTAATGCCGAAGAACTGTTTTTAATTCCTGAAGCCGCGGAACTATTTCCGTTCTTGCTGCAAGACGAACTGTCGCGACAAGGCGCAACATTTAGCGAAGGAAAAATGTACTTGAACCACACCGTAGTTGACGGCAACCTGGTGACTGGACAGAACCCGTGGTCCACCTGGGCTGTGGCCGAGTCCATGATTGTCGCCTTGGGCCATAAGCCTGTTGCGCGCGCTAAGTCAGCCGAGGAGATTAGTGTTGAAGTAATAAGCGCCTATCATCAACACGGTTTAGAAAAGGCATTAGCCCTAAAAACAGCGTCAGGGGCCGGTAGCAAGAGGCTGATTTTGATGCACGGGGTAGTAGCGGCAATGCAATGGAAGCTTGGCGAAGCATTTGATTTGCAAACATTGGCGCGCAATTAATCCGCGGCTTACTCTGTACATGGTGTTTGGAGAACGGCAGTTGATAAAGATTTTGCTAGTCGAAGACGATCTGGATCTAGCCGCTGGCATTGGCGACTATCTCGCCGCGAATCATATCGCGGTGGATTTCGCCTACAACGCTACCCAAGCACGCGAGCGGGTTCGAGCGACGTCATTTGACTTACTGGTGCTAGATATCAACTTGCCCGATCAAAACGGAATCACCCTCTGTCGAGAATTGAAAGCGGAATGGAAGCTGTCGCAGCCGATTATTTTTCTTACCGCGTGCGGTGATCTGGATGACAAGCTTTCCGGATTCTCCGCTGGTGCCATCGACTATATGGTGAAACCTTTCGCGCCGGCCGAGTTGCTGGCGCGCATTAAAGCCATCACGCAAAACGTGCCCGCAACCGGCAGCGGCCAAATCGCCGTGGACGACTGGCGTTTAGAGTTTGCGGGCGGATTATTGAGTCGCCAAGGCAAAAAATTGCAGCTACAAGCCAGTGCATTAGCCATAGTGCAAAAACTAATGCTGGCATATCCGGCCTGTGTATCACGGCCAGATTTACAAGCCGCACTTTGGGGCGATGACTTACCCGACAGCGATCCATTGCGCACACATGTCTACGAACTGCGCCAAGCACTGCTTGCAGCATTTGGCCAATCACCCATCAGCACCGTGCGTGGCATAGGCTATCGCTTTGTACACACCACATGAAGCGCCGCATTAGCCTGCGCCACATGCTCGCGCGCCAATGGATGATTTTTTCACTAATGCTATTTGCTGGCTTCTCACTATTCACAGTACTGCTGTTGTACATAGTGGAGGACATCATAACCAATCGACGCCTGCGCGATGTTGCGGCGAGCATCACCACATTAGAAGCCGCTGCACTACCGCCACGATTCGACTTAATAGCCGCCGCCAATGCGCCCGTGGCATTGCAAACACCTATGCAAAATGTAGCTATTGGAGGAATTCGCGAGTTCCGTCTAGCCGATAGTCGATATGTGCATGTGCTGGTCGGTCAAATTACTACAGGGCAAACTTTTTTGTTGAGCTACGACGTTAGCGATCAACTGCACGTCAATGCAGCATTACAACGCGCGCTGCCTATTGGCTTGGCACTGGCCGTGTTGCTCGCATCGCTTGCCTACTTTTTAGCGCACCGCTTCTCGAACGGCATCTCCAAAAAAGCCAGAACGCTGCTGACCCAACTTGCTCAAGACCAGCCTAATCTAGAAAACCTGCGCAAGCTGGTTGAAAGCGAAACCATAGTCGAGTTCAGTGAATTGGCGCGCCTTAGTGCCCAAGCACTAGAGCAGCAGCTCGTCATGCTAGAAAGAGAACGCGAAACGCTGGCGTTTCTGAGTCATGAATTGCGCACACCGCTGCAGTCGGCGCGCAATAGTCTGGCTTTGCTGGAGATCGATAAAACCCATGTAGCAGCTTGGCTGCGCTTAAGCCGCGCCGTGTCGCGCTTAACGCGCGCCAGCCAAAGCGTGTTGTGGCTATCGACCAACACTTCACAGAATGGTTTTGAAAATTGTGATGCCACATCCGTACTTCAAGCTTTGTTGGAGGAAATGTCGCCGCTATTGCACAAGCAAAACCAAACCATTCACTACACCGCCGCACCCGTCGAATGGCAGCTACCAGAACAAGTGGCGGAAACAGTCATCGCCAATTTGCTACTCAATGCTGTTCAGCACGGCGGCTCGGGTGAAATTCGCATTGAGCTATGCAGCCACGAACTCTGCATCAGCAATCCCCTCAGCGTACAAACCAGTAGTGAAGGGTTTGGACTTGGCTTGGTGCTGGTGCAACGCCTTCTGCAAAAGTTCGGCTGGCAACTACTACAGCAACAACACGCTGGGCGAATGATGGTGAGTGTCTTCAAGAAAAACCTAGACATGCATCCAAAAAGGGGTCAGGTTACCCCAGGGGCAGCCTAGATGTACTTCTTCGCACAACCGACGTTCGGAGCGGATACTAAAACAGTAGCCGATAATCAGCATGCGGATCATCAAGGCCGGGTCAATCGATGGCCTGCCGGTGTGACTGTAATGCGGAGCTAGATGGGAGGCCGAATTCTTAAATCACGTGCTACTCAGTTTGGGGGGGCACGTCGTGTACAGCATTCTCGCACTAACTAAAAATCGACAATGCCTTGAGCGATTGCAGCCGAGCAGGCGGCACATCTTCCTTTTACGCCCATTTTTTCAGCGCTGTTTGTAAGATGAAAATTTACTGTTCGCTCACTGATTTCGAGAATCATCGACATTTCCCATGAGGTTTTCCCAATCGCAGCCCATTTCAGCACTTCAATCTCACGGTTTGAAAGATTATTGGAGCTATTTTTTCTTGCGAGCGTTTGACCCGAATCCAAAGTATTGTCCTGAGAATGTGTGTACATAGGCTTACCCGTGCGGTGAATGTTGAAATAAGGCTTTACTTACAGTGTAAGTATATGACAGCTTGCGCAACTGTCAAGAATTACTTACGCTGTAAGTGCAGTTAAGGCACTCAGAGGATTCAGGTGGGCAAGAAAACCAGCAGCAAGGCTCCGCGAAGGAAACCGTTAAGCACAGAACTAGTCATGCTTGCCGCACTTAAAATGGCTGACAAAAACGGCATTGAAGCGCTCTCTATGCGCAAACTTGCCGTCGCTTTAAAGGTCGAAGCGATGTCGCTTTATAACCATGTGGCGAGTAAAGAAAACATACTGGATGGTCTCGTCGAGATGGTCGTGGCCGAGATCGATCTGCCTTCCCAAGATGACGACTGGAGGGCGGCGATGCGCAAGCGCGCTATTTCTGCCCATTCCGCCCTCATGCGGCACCCATGGGCCACCATGCTGTTGGTGTCCCGAATCAGCGTGGGTCCGAACATGCTCCGCTACCTGGATGCGACGATTGGCTGTCTGCTGCAAGCGGGCTTTTCATATCCGATGGCCGACCACGCCTGGAATGCCCTGGATGCATATCTCTACGGATTCACATTTCATAAGCTCAACTTCCCGCTCGACCCATCGGAATACGTCGCTGGAGCGACCCATTTCTTGCCACTCATTCCTGTCGAAAAATTCCCCTACTTCAACGGCATGGCGCAGCAAATCATCCAGGGAAGACATGACGGCGTGCAAGAACTTGAATTCGGACTGGAGCTGATTCTCGAAGGATTGGAGAGGAAGCGCTTGGCGCCAACGAACTGATGAAATGAAAACAACACGTAGTAGCGACACAACATCAGCTCACCAATTTTCAATGGGATGCAGTACGATGATTATTCGTGGCCTGGGCTTGTCGATCGTCAAACGGTTGTGCGACCGCTTCGATGTCGAGCTCAGCATCGGTCCACTCGAGAACGGCGGCACCCGTGCCGAAGTGAGGTTTACACCATGATGAAGAAATTGTTGACAATATTCGCAGTGCTGACCATCGCGCTTACGGTCGTACTCGCGGCGTTACTGAACTGGCCGTTGCCTGAGATGCCGCGTCCCGGTGTAACCGGTGATTTCCTTGTCAGGAATGTCGCCTTGGTCGATGTGGTCAATGGCCGAACCCTTCCCGGGCGTGATGTCGTTGTCCGCGGCGGGCGCATTGCTTCCATCGGCGCGAGCAACCCCGAAAACGAGCGAAGCGGTCTCGTCGTTGTAGATGGCACAGGGAAGTTCCTGGCCCCGGGCCTGTGGGACATGCATGTCCATTCACTCAAGATTTCACCGCAGTACACCCATCCCCTCTCCATTGCCAACGGCATTACTGGCGTGCGCGAAATGTGGGGGTGCCCATCCCTTCCGGACAGTTTTGTCGCGTGCGGAGATGACATTGAACGCTGGCGAGCGGGGCTGCAAGATCACAGTCACCTTGCGCCCAGGTACATCATGCGTAGCAGTTACGCAATCAACGGAGAAGAAGGAGTGCCCTCTGCCGCACCTGCATTCTTCAAGGCGCGAAACACGGACGAAGCCCGAGCCCTTGTAGCGAATCAAGCCGCCGATGGCGTCGATTTGCTGAAGACTTACAACAATCTCTCCGTGTCGGCATACGGGGCACTTACCGCAGAAGCTTCAAAGCACGGGCTGTTAGTGGCGGGGCACATTCCCGTGCGTGTTCCACTCAGAACGGTACTAGCCGCTGGCCAGCACAGTGTCGAGCACCCGCGGGTCTTCCTGTTCGAATGTTATCGGGGTGCCGCTGAGTTCCGGGCCTTGCCGAATCCGGAGGCCGCTTACACCACCGACATGCGCGCACGGTTAATCGACGAGCATGACCCCGTGCGCTGCGCCGAGCTCATGGCGGCAATGGCAGCATCCAAGACCTGGTGGACACCGACCCTGCAGGTGCTCCGCATGAGCGCACTTGCCGGCAACCGAGAGTTCCGCGAAGACCCGCGCCGGCGCTACATCCCGTTCATCCTTTGGGCAGGCCTCTGGCAACCGGATGCCGATCGCGCTGTGGCACAAGCAAGGCACGCATCGGGTCGCGACGTGAACGCGGAGCTGTATCGGCTTGCGATGAACAACGTGCGTCAGGCCCACGAAGCTGGAGTTCGTATAGTGGCTGGCACCGACGCTGGCGACACTTACGTTTTCCCCGGCTCTGCCATCCACGATGAACTTGCCGAACTCGTCCGCGCCGGCCTTTCGCCTGCAGACGCGCTGAGAAGCGCAACTATTGATGCGGCGCGTTTCACCGGCCAGACCCGAGACTACGGTTCTATCGAAGTGGGTAAGGCTGCCGACATGATCCTGCTTGACGCCAACCCGCTTACCGATATCCGCAGTACCGAAAAAATTGCGGGTCTATTCTTCAATGGGCAATACCTAGATCGTCCGGCGCTGGACAAACTGCTGGCATTTGCGGAGGACCAGGCGGGTAGCGTTCGCACCAACCTCCACCTTCTGTGGGGTGCGCTGCGCAGCCCGATAATACGAGTGCAGGCTGCAGACTAGTATGCTACCTGGCCTCGGGCGAGAGTGAGTGAAGCGCGTCCGGGAACTCCACTGCATAATTCGTTGGCTGCATGGCTTGCTGCCAATCGTCATGGCTGGAAAAGTGGCGCTGCCACCGAACGCACGAAATGCGAGCGACCTATCGCATGAGTGTGTTGATTGAGAGAAATGCGAGAATCTTTATCCATAATGGCTAACAACCAGAATAGGGGATCGGCGCACAAGATGATCGCTTGCTAGAGTGCTATCAAAACCATGACTTAGCGCAATCAACTATGCTCCATTAGATCATTTCCAAGCTACCTTACTGGCTATCCCTGGCTTAACGACTGTGTTGCTCGATGATGATTACACCCGCTGTTGCCTGTAACGGGTACGACTCCATCGCTGGACCGGCAAACCAAACCTTCACCTGCTGACCTACACGAAGCTCAGCCCCACTAACGACACCTCCATCTCGAATGAACACTTTAGTTTCATTTGTCGTCTTTACGCGTGCCTTAGGGGAGCCGTGGGGTTCGGTTGGCTTCTCTTCCACAACTATCGTTGGCAGATTTATAGCGGTAATCTGCCCGATAATAGACGGCATGGTCCGGGGGATGGTGGCTGTGGCATCAGATACCGATGGATCTGTTACTACAGGCGAACACCCAGAGCTAATCAGGGAAATTAGCATTAGTGTGCTTACAGGCAGGAGTGCGCGAACCTTTGTCATTTATTTCCTCTGAGTCTACTTGGCAATCTAACGCTTGAGTTTACCCGACCACGAAGCCACGTTGGCTTGTACGAACTTAAGGCCCGCTGTCGGGAAGCCTGGCAAAATTAAGTGTAACCGAGACCCTGGGTCTCTTCAGAAATTCAATGTAACACAACATGCTTCTGCTGCAACTGCACCATCGAGCGCTGCCCCAATCCGCGACCCGATCTGCGATGTACCTTCTTAACCGTTCCCAAAGCGGACGATATCGAGATCCCGATACTGAAACAACTTATCCTTAACACATCGCTGCAATCCAGCCCTCGCTTCTGCGTTTACACGGTCCAGTTCACCACAGCCTCAAACGCCACGCACATACATTTTACCGACTCACACGTTGATGAACCCGAAGGGTATCGCCGATGCGGGTCTCGAATACCTTCGGCCTCTCCATTCCTTCGTCCGCAGCACAGAAGATAAGCAGGTCTCCCTCGAAAGCGTAGATAGCCGGGAAAGTCTTTTCCCTGTCGGCTCCGCAAGTATCGGTCCAGTTGACCGCCTTGGGTTCCTGAGAGGGGTCGAGTGAAAAGTTGCCTTCGATGACAACAGTCCCATCCGGGAGGGAAACAACATACCTGTTGCCCGTGTAGGTCGTAAGCGGTTCCGAGCCGAACTCGTCTTGAGGATTTTCCACGCCATCAACCACGCACTTGATTTGCCTCCAAGTGCCCTGGAATTTGGCGATCTCCACGTCCATTGAGTTTGAATTATCAGCTTGCATCGAAATTCCAAGTTAGTTTGAGAGGCTGGATTAAATAGGCCCGCAGAGCGGGATTGGCTTGAATGAATTGTTGGCGATTGCCTTATAAACCGAGGGCATCGAGCTTTGGCGCTCCATAGACTCCGTCTTCGGCAGGATATCGGAGGTTCGGTATGCCAGCCTGTTTTGCTAGAGACCAAATGATGCTCTCGCCCGCTGGAAGTACTTCGGGCTGTTTGGCATAAACAGCGTCCCTATAAGCCTCCGAAGGATTGATGATCTCCCAGCCTTCAACGCGAAACATAGCACCCGAATCGTAGTTATTGAGTCGTAGCCATTGTCTAAAGCCGTCACGCTTTCGTTCCAAGTCTCCTTCCTTTAGATAGGGAAATCGAAAGCGCTTTTCCCCTTGAGCCAGCTTGACTAGAAAAGCCTCATTTTCCTTCGCATCGTCGATGAATTTTTTCAGTGTTACCTTGGACCTATTGAGGTTGAGATGCGAATACCCATGATTGGCGACCAGATGTCCGGCGCCGGACCATGCTTGAACCAGTTTCAGCCCCTCGTCGCTATCAACGCGTGACCTGGAAACAAAAAATATGGTATGGACTTTTTGCTCCGTCAATGCTCGAAGCAAAGATGCATTTAAGTTTGCCGCATTGGGTTGTGCGGCGGGATCAAAGCCATCGTCAAAAGACAAAGCAAGTCGTTGTGCTGCTGCACTCATAGGTAGCGCTAACAAGAGAGTGAATAGAATTGATTTCCACACGCCGAGAACCTCCGTATTGCGTTAACACTTGAATTAGGCCGACCCGCAACGTGCAGGTCAGTGAGTAGATGGAGTTGAACAACGAGACACTTCAACGAACGGACGAAGCGGAGTTGGCTTGAACGAAATGTTGGGTGCGCAATGGTTCAAAGCCAGTGATTACCTCTGCTTTTTTCGTCCTCCACGACGCCAACGGGTGGCCTCGATTGTGGCAGCGTCGAATCCGCTGACTTCAAGAAGTCTTTCCAGCTCTGACTTAGCTCGTTCAGGGTAAAGATAAGCTCCTGCAGCAATTCCAGTGCAACTTCCGTCGGGAGTAGTTATGAAACCGAGGAACGCAAAGTTGTCAGGCGACGCAATTGCACTTCTTAATGTTGCGGCTTGTGTAGCCGTACAGGATGTAGCTGGCCACTGAGCGCGAATGAACGTGCTCTCATCAGGAATGTCTATTGGTGAATGCTCCCACATTGTGCGTCCTAGAATGTTCCTGAAACCGGTTACGGTAACAATAGAATAGATCTTGGCGGTGTTATAGGGTTCTTGTGACGCGAATCGCTCAGCCTGACTAAAACTGGATGCATTAATCACGTGCACGCTGCCTAGATGCCTTGTTCCATCATCCGAGATGAGTGGGCCCCTTGCGACCAGCTGCGGAGCGAATCGGTCAATGTAGTCCCAGTGTGCGTCAGCGAGCCGCATCAAGTCGCTCTGAGTTCCTGGGACATCGACCCCTACGATTAAATATTCACCACTGACGTCTTGGTTCTCTCGGCTCGCGACATGATGCGCGCAAGCAACTAACGATGCTACAAGGGCGAAAATCAGGACTGTTTTGAAAAGGATATGCATCTTGGTCTCCAGCGCATCTAATGCTTGAATTATACCGGCACCAGTTGAGGTTGAATGCTAGATAGAGTTTTCAGAATGGAAAGAATCATGGACCTAACAACCAAAATAAGGGACCGCCGCAGCGAATGCAAAACATTTTCACGCGATCCTTGATTGCGTGGTTAGGCGACACTAGCAACCACATGTGCCAACCCCAATGAGACGGTCGCGGCCGCTTGGCGTCTGAATGATTATCGTAGCGTTGACATCGAACTGTTCGCACTCGCCCGGCTTTGTACATTTTGAAACCGCCGGCGAGTAGTGAATCTCAACGGGCCCACCAGAGTAGTTGTATCGCTCGACCCAAGATTCGTTTGGTCCGTAAAGAAAGTAATTTGTCTTGGGCTCAACCGATGTTGCATGGATGTCACTATCACCGAGACTGAATATGAGCGGAGCTCCCTGATGAAGGTCGTGAAAGAAATGAACGCCTTGGGGCGGACATGTAGTCTCCGGCAATGAAATACGGCAGCCGCAGTTGCCGATGGACGAGTAAGTGCATGAGGTCGCCAATGGTTCGTGACTGGCACAAGCAGCAAGAATAAAGGGTAGAAGTAGTGCGGCAAATGTGCGCACAGTCATAGTGTGTCGCCTAACAACCACAACTAGGAACCGCGGCAGCGGATGCAAACTTGAATCTAGGATTTTCACGGAGGTCACCTTGATTGCGTAGTTAGGAGGCGGCAGAGTTACTTGTAAAGTGCAGCGGCTCAGCAGGATACTTCGCAAGCTTGTAGATCGTAGTGCAGAGAGCATTCAGGCTTGCGCTTAACTGTGCAAGGTCTACCAGAGGATCCTGTTGCTGGTGAGCGAGAGGAACTTTGTTGAGCGGCTCAGCCAATCGTATTTTTGAAACCGGTCCTAAAGAGGTTTCAATCCGCTCGAGTACAAGCCTAGCAACGGCTTTATTGGCACCCATGGTGCAGCATTTCGTTACGGAGCACGCCCATTCTTCGTAGCCAACCAGGTGCCGTCGTTGAACCTAAGGCGGAAAGAAGTACATGTACGATGGGATTTGTCTTGTGGATCTGGTTTATTGGCTTTTCCAACCAAACCTCAAGTTTAGCGACGCTATCTATTTTGTCAGGTGAGTTGATATGAATAGCAGCAATCTTGGCTAGGTAATCTCGCGCCGATGAAAGTTCTGAAACAAGTGAGTGGAAGTCTGCATACAAATCTTGAAGGGCCGCGTTTGAAAACCAATTTCCCAGAACTCTTTTCTCTGCAAATGCCCAATTGAGCTGATCGTGATACCCGTTAGAAACATCTCTAAGCCGCAATCCAGCTGCCTTAAGGCTTGCACTCACATATAATGCTGTCTCTGCATATCGAGTGTCACCTGCTAGGGCTGCTTGGTGCCCAATGGTTGCCCAAGAGTCCGCTGCACCTAATCCATTCTCAGGATCTCGCGCCCCAAACTCCCACACATCCCATAGGTGGGGAATTTGTATCAGAGCTGTATTTCATACAGGAGCCTATAAACCGAATGCCGCACTCCCGTGTGGCAAATTCAAGATGGGCTTTTGGTATCTTAAAAACTAATGCATCTGAGTTTTGGTCTTCAGATGTAGGAAATAAAGCCCAACCTAAGTTTGTGGGCGTTCCCTTAAGTCCGCCAGAGAAGTGAATCTCTTCGGTGACGTGGGATTTGCCAAACTTTAAGTCTGTGATCTCAATTCCATATAAAATCCTTCGCTTTAGGTGAAGTATTCTTTGACTCTCGACCGCCACCTAACGCCTGAATTAACCCGTGCTGCGAAGCGGCATCGGGTTGAATG
>JAYUUM010000044.1:0-5391 GCA_043754555.1 Arenimonas sp.
GGACATGCTTTGTCTCCGGTTTAAATAATAAATTCAGTCAAAGGCGAATTTAAATAGCGAATCCAGACAAGAAGAATCGACTGGATGCAACAAACGGAAGACGAGTAGAAAGCCGCCGTTACACCCAGTCATCGTTAGCCCGCTTGCACACGAGCTAACGAATTTTTGCAAATTACTTCTTCATTGCTTCAGCGCTAGCTTCTTTTGCATCACGTTGTGTTATTGCGGCAGCTTTGGCTGTTTCATAAGCTGCATCGGCAGTCTTGTCACAAGCGTCCTGCATATTGGCTGCCAGTGCATCACATTTTTCTTTTGCAACTTTCAATTCGCCGTCGGCTTTGGCAATTTCAACGTCATAACGTGCTTCAGCATTATTTTCCATTGCATCTGTAGCCGCGTCATTAACATCAGAACGATCACCATTGGCATCAACGATGTCCTGATTGCCTTCTGCAGCAGTACCAATCGCGTCGCTTGCTGCTTCGGTTACATCAGCTTGCGCTTCTACTTGTGCTTCATTCACGTCGGACTGAACTTCTGCTGGAGTTTCTTGTTTATTACAAGCAGACAGGGCCAGCGCACAGGAAAGAGCAAGCAAGGTGCGGGTTAGGTTTTTCATAGGAACTCCAATTTTTTGTGTGTGGGGAATGGCATCGATTTTGTAGATGCACGAGAGGTGAATATCAAGATACGTGCCAACCACTAAAACACCGGACTAACAGGCTATTGCATCGCATTAAGCCATCCCACAACGTGCGAGTTGCACGATTTAAAATCATGCGTCGGTAATTTGCACGATATTCAAAAAAAGACCCATTCAATTGTAATCTGCATGAAAACCAAATTAATTCGTGCAAATTGCAATCTATGCAGGTAGCACATCAGAAGCTACTTTGACTCTCAGGCTTATATAAAAGCTTATTAGCAATTGGCATGAATTTTGATATTACTTATTTGACTTCGGTTATTGATACCGCATTCACCCAACTTAGGAGAATTTTATGTTGCATTATGCTGTTGTATTTCTGGTCATCGCACTCATAGCGGGTGTACTTGGTTTTGGCGGAATCGCTGGTAGCGCCGTTGGTATCGCTAAAATTCTATTTTTTATATTCTTGATATTGTTTGTTGTGTCACTAATTTTTGGCCGCAAGCGATTATAGGTTTAGTAATTATCTGAAATAAAAAAAGCACCGTAACAGGTGCTTTTTTTTATAGAATATAGTTTATGGCATCAGGGTGGCATCGCCCACAGTTTAGCAATTGTTTCGATGTTTAAGAGCTGCCATTGGGCATGCTTCAGGGTCGCGGCAAACTCAAATCCAGTGTGAATATCGAGCCCCCGCCTTCGCGATCGTCGTACCAAAGGTCGCCACCCATCGTGCGTGCACGGTGTTTGGCAAGCGCCAAACCTAAACCGGTAGAAGTTTCGCCATCGGTAGGAGTGGCGGATAAACGAACATAGCGCTGGAATAATCTTTCCTGATCTGGTTTTGAAACACCTGGGCCTTGATCAATAACCGATAGCCTGCCGCGGTTGCCAAATTTTGCTGCCGTCAAAACTACTTCAGCACCTGACGGTGAAAACTTGAGAGCATTTGATAATAAGTTTTGCATCACATGCAAAACCCCACCATGGTGCCCGCAGACAATGAAGTCTTCAGTTAGAGCTACGCTGACTTTTATGTTTTTAGCGTTAGCCACCCTGCTTAATACTTCAACGGTTTGATGCAATACTTCACTGGCGGAAAGTTTGTGAACCGAAACTCCCTGCTCTTGTGAATTTTGATGATCCAGCAATGCCTGCAAGAAAAGCACACCGGAGTCAGACGATGAGCGGATTGATTCCACCAAACGCAATCTTGCCGTGATCGCCAAATCGCTGTCACGCAGCATGTCGCTGGCAAATTGAATGTTAGCGAAATAATTGCGCAGATCATGTGCAATAGTTTCAACCATCTGTTGTTTTTCCTCGACAAAACGCATCAGCGAATCACGCGAGCGTTTTAAATCTATATGAGTATTCACCCGGCCAAGCAACTCCTTGGCGACAAAGGGTTTTGTTATATAGTCCACTGCACCTTCGGCAAACGCACGCGAAAGCGTCTCGCGATCATCATCGGCAGTCAGAAAAATTACCGGAATATCACGTGTTTGCGGATTGTCTTTTAAGGCTTTGAGTACATCAAAGCCCGACATACCCGGCATCCGCATATCCAGCAACACCAAATCTGGCGCTGCCGCTTGTGCACGTTGCATGCCTTCTTCGCCATTTAGCGCGGGAACAATTTCATAACCGGCACGCGCAAGTAATTGTCCGACGACCTGAATATTCGGTTCCTGGTCGTCTATAACTAACACGACGGGCATCGTGCGAGCGCCCAACACTGAAAAATCAGACGTCATCATAATCCCCCGGCCAACTAGCCAAATCTGCCAGCACTGTCGTGACGGCAGCAATATCAAATTGTTGTACGGCACGTTGCAATGTTAGTGCCTGCGTTCGTAACGAGTCGAATTGCGCTTCGGCAGCAAACTTGCACAGTAGCTGAGCATAATCACCGATTTCGCGGATACGCATGCTGCTACGTAATTGCGTAAGAGTGTTGCCATGCAATTGTCGCCAACGTGCTCGCAAAGCCGGCGTCCACTTCTGCGGTGCCTTCAACAACGGCGTGTTAACTGAAAGCTTTGGTGGGTTAAAAATGGCGTCAAGTACTTTGAACAATTCGATAGGTGTGTAGGGCTTGCGAACGTAACCGTCGAAACTTTCAGTCAATGCTTTTTCATCTTCGCCAAGGCTGGCTGCAGTCACCGCGACTATCGCGATTGGCATGTCTTGCAAAGCGGGGTCGGAACGTATTGCGTCATTGGCTTCAAAACCGCTCATGCCTGGCATGCGTAAATCCATCAATACCAGATCGGGTTGAAGTGTCTGGGCTGCCGCCACACCATCCAGACCACTGTTTGCAACATGCACTTCATGATGGCTGTTACTTAAAAATCCGACGGCAATTTCGGTATTCCATTCAACATCGTCAATCACGAGTATCTTTAATGGTGGCAAACGATTGAAATTAGCCTTGGCCTCAATCAGTTCGTCAATGACCGGCATGGTATCTGCCACCGATAAATTCAAAATCTCCACTTGAAAAGTCGTGCCTTTTCCCAACTCGCTAGTCACCTTGATATGACCACCCATCAAATCGACCAAGCGTTGACTGATGCTGAGACCCAGGCCGGTACCTTGACGAATTTTACCGTCCGGACTGTCGGCTTGATGGAATGGCTCGAATATTTTCTGAACCTGATCCGGGTCTATACCCACACCGCTGTCCGTCACTAAAAGACGAATATTGCGTAATGCCGGATCCGCCGCATTTGTCATCACCAAACGAACTACTACGCCGCCCTGCTCGGTATATTTAACGGCATTGCTCAGCAAATTGATCAGCACTTGCCGTAACCGCTGTGAATCAAGCATCAAGGGTTCGTTAGTCGCTAGATCAATTTCATGCGTCAGAAAAATGCCTTTCTCATCCGATAGGGGTTTGAATAAAGCAACGGTTTCATTGATTACTTGGCGTAAATCCGTTGACTGACTATTAAGTCGCATTTTGCCAGCTTCAATTTTTGACAGATCCAGCACGTCGTTGATCAAACTCAATAACAGGTTGCCACTTTTCTTGATGGATAAAACCCACTCCCTTTCAACCGGTGCTGTTACCGAGTCCGACAGTAATTGGGTGAAGCCAAAAATGGCGTTCATCGGTGTGCGAATTTCGTGACTCATATTCGCCAGGAACGCACTTTTTTCTTCCGAGGCACGGCGCGCCTGCTCTGTTTGTATTCTTGCCAACAGCAAGTTTTCAGATTCAAGCTGTGAGCGTCGTATGGCTAAAAATCCCAGTACACCGGCGACTAATGCCAAAGCATTGGCAATTAACACGGTGGCATTGGCCTGTTTGACCAAGGCGTCGCGGTCTTTCCCGCGTTCAATCATCAAGCGGTTTTCTTCCTTGGCCATTTTTGTCAAGGTTGCGTGTGTTTCTATCATGATGCCGCTAGACCGACTCTCGCGGAGACGCCGAATTGGGCTAACTTCATCACCTACCAGCATGGCTTGACGTTTTATTTCAAGCGCTACATTACTGCGTTTTTCCAGCGCTTGAATTTGCTGGGTCAAATCGGCTGCGTAAGAGCGCTGCAAGGGATTGCCTTCTATCAAATGAGCAAGCTCGGCATTCATGCCAATGACATTGGCAATAGCTTTTCGATGAGTCATTTGCTGATCGGCATTACCTGAAATCATGTAACGCAGGCCGGCAGTTTCGACTTTACCGAGCTCCACTTGCATGTCACTGATCAAGCCCAAGGCGGCGCCGGTATGGTTTACTAATTTGATGGAATCAGCAAGTGCGTTGGTCGATGTTACCGAAAACGCCGACGTTCCCAGAATCAGTACGAATGCCAATGCCAATAAACCGATATTGACTTGCTGTCGAAATAAAATACTGCGACTACTTCGCATCCGTAACTGCCCCTTCAAATCATTTCAATCGCTGGGTCGCAATGAGACGCGAGCCGCCTTTTCTTTTTTATGAATTCAACAACCAGATCGTACCATTCAAAATGAGCGCAAATGATAGCCACATTAGATACGGCACTAGAAGATAGCTGGCTGCAATTGATATGCGACTGAATGCCAATGCAGTGGATATGGCGGTGACCCACAATATGCAAATGGTTCCGAAAGCTAACAAGGGACTGTGCAAGCCAAAGAAAATCGGTGTCCACGCCAGATTTAATACCAGTTGAATCCAGAATAATCGCATCGCTAAAGATCGCTCTGCGTTACTAGCATCCGGAGTTTTTCGTATCAACCAGACACTGACGGCGATGAGTATATAAAGTGCGGTCCACACTGGCGCGAATAACCAACCCGGTGGATTCCATGTCGGTTTGACTAACGATTGAAACCACGCATCTGGGCCAAAGAAGATTCCCATACCGCTGCCAAGACCCAAGACCAAAATAATCCACCCAAGTAAAGCTAGTTTAGGGTAAGTGCTTTCGAAACTTGAATCACTGTTATACACAGTGTCTTTCAGCGTTGTCATTTCTCACCACGCGTATTTGTTGGTTTAATGCTTTAGAAAAATATTTTATAACGATACTGATGTGAAAATTCTTTCAAAGTTTGAATGCCTTGCGTTTTCGGTAAAGTGTAGATGCATCAATCCCTAGCGTTTTAGCTGCGACATCCAGATTGTCGCTAGTAGCCAATATGCGTTCGATGTGCATGCGCTCCAACGCTTCCAAACTCATTGCTGCACCCGGTACTGCGTCATGTTTACTGCTATCGGTGCGACCCAATGCCAATAATTCGGT
>JAYUUM010000045.1:0-5370 GCA_043754555.1 Arenimonas sp.
CATCACGATGCGTAAGGTTACCGGCAGGGTGTTGGAGCGTAATAATTTTGAAGTGCTGACCGCAAAAGACGGTGTCGATGCTGTCGAAAAAATGGCAGAACGCGCACCGGACCTGGTCTTGCTGGATATCGAAATGCCACGCATGGACGGTTACGAAGTTGCACAGCACATGCGTTCGGATCCACGCTTGAAAGACGTACCAATCATCATGATTACTTCGCGGACCGGCGATAAGCATCGTCAGCGTGCGATGGATCTTGGTGTTGATCGCTACCTCGGCAAGCCTTACCAAGAAAACGAATTAATGCGAAATGTGTTTGAAATTCTTGGCATGGAGCCGGTCAATGGCTGATGCAGGCGTTCGCGTTGCCCTTCTAGCGAAAGCGGGTGAATCCCGCAATCAACTTCGAACGGCCTTGCAAGACTTGGGCGCAGACCTTGTGTGCGAAGGTGATCCTTCCGAGTTAAATCCTAGTGCCGTTCGTGAGCTAAATCCAAAAGTGTTAGTCGTGAGTCTGGAGCCCACGATTGAAGCAGCTTTAGACAAATTTGATGAGCTGCTCGGCAGCTCGAATATCGAAGTTGTGTATGATGATGCTGAAGTTAGTGGTCAACTTAATGGCTGGGATTTAAATCGCTGGGCTCGACATCTAGCAGCAAAAATTATCGGCACCGATTTAATGCCGCCAGTGCCTGAAGGCTCGGCTATGGCTACTCAGGAACAATGGCAGCCGCAACCGGGCGCACCAGAAACGCCCGCACAAGCTATGGCTGATGCCAAGTTGGAAGATTATTTGCAGGACACCCAATCGCTTGCGACTGACGTACCCATCAATGAAAGTTATTCGGATGCCTTGCAGCGCGATGTTCCCGAACTTCACATTGAGCCAGAGCAAGATGCAAACCTGGACGTGAATCTGGATGATCTCGAACATGCAATGCGTTTGAACGTTGCCGATGATCAACACGAGACATTGCCGGAAACAAAAATCGAACTTGAAAATAACAGCCCAGCGGCTGACGAATTTGAATTGGCCGAATTCGACAATTTTATGTCGGTAGAAACGGCAGCAATCGCAGCAACACAGATCGGCAACGATTTCATTCCACCAGATGCAAATTCAGAATTAAGCATTGAAGATTTTGCCGCTCCTCAACCTACGACTTCCGCGTCAGCACCCTACGCAGAAGCCAGTATTGAGGGAGATGACTTCATCAGTTTTGATAACTCCCAGACCGACATAAAAGACGAAATTAGTTTGGGCGATGATTTCGATATCGACCTATCGGCGCTTGATAATAATGATGCAGAAGTGTTCGGAAACGATCACGCGGCGCTGGATTTTGAAGAAAATGCCAGCACGCTGGCTGATTTTGAAGTGAGCGAACAGCCGGTTGCTTTCTCTAAATATCAATCCGACGATGCTGTTGAAATGAGCAGCAGCATGGACGACGACGTTGCTGCCTTGGCCGCACAGCTGGATGAATTCGAGAAAAACGATAATCGTGCCGCCGCGCAAAACATGGACTTTGGAGATGTCCCGGATAGCACTCCGACAACTGCAACGGTTAAAGAAGCATCAAGCAGTAATCGTTCAGTACCCCAGCAGGTTACAAAAGAAACGCCAAAGTTCGATGCCTCGTCGCTTTCTTTGCTGGACATGGATGCGGAAATTCCTGGGCATAGTGCAGTACAAGTCGCCGCGACCAGCGCCTTGCTGAAACGTAGCAAATTTAGTCTCGAAGCCATCGAAGGTGAAGAGCCTTCTGAAAAACCATTGTCGGATGTTGGCGCCGTTTTAATCCTAGCTGGTATGGGTGGCCCCGATGCTGTGCGTCAATTGTTGAAAGCATTGCCCGACACCTTGAATGTTCCAGTGTTGCTTTACCAACATCTTGAAGTTGGCAAACACGATCGCTTGGTAGCCCAATTGCAAAAAGTGAGTAACTTGCCGGTGTATCTTGCTGTGCAAGGTCAAACCGCCGAGCCGGGCCAAGTGGCTGTTATGTCCGTTGGTGTGGGTTTGGATTTGGTAGAAAACGAGTTGTTTTTTGGCGGTGCCGATAGCCAGCAAGAATTGGTCGCTACCTTGCCAGCGAAGCACAGTGTGGTCATTGTATTAAGCGGCGCAGCCTATGA
This sequence comes from Arenimonas sp., assembly GCA_043754555.1. Classification (GTDB taxonomy): domain Bacteria; phylum Pseudomonadota; class Gammaproteobacteria; order Xanthomonadales; family Xanthomonadaceae; genus Arenimonas. The sequence goes on from JAYUUM010000045.1 coordinate 2,141, forward strand.
AACTGCAGCCGAAGCTGCCTATGTGCAGAGTCAAGGTGGTTTGGCTTTAGCGCAAGACCCGACAAATTGTTTTGAACCAGCAGCGTCAGATGCTCTGGTAAAACTTGGCGGAAAAACTGCCGAGATTCCCGAGTTGGCCGAGATGGTGCTCGAGTATTTCAAACGGTAAAAGATCTTTGGTGGCACTGGAAAAATTTTGGAGTTGTAACATGAGTACAGTAAAACAAGCCGATGTTCGAGGCGTATTAATCAGCGTCACAGAAGGCCGTATTTTATTGCCTAATGCAAACATTGCCGAAATTATTACCTTCTCGGATCCTGAGCCAGTAGAAAATGCACCCAATTGGTTATTAGGTCGTGTACGCTGGCGCGGTTGGCGCTTGCCCTTAATGTCATTCTCGATGTTCGCAGGCTGGGGCACGGAAGTGGGCACCTTCGGCACCAAAGTCGCGGTGCTCAAAGCACTCGGCAGTAATCCAAAATTGCCTTATTTTGCGGTGTTATCAACCGGCTTCCCGCGCTTGGTCACCGTGAGTACCACTAACCTGCAAGAAGTACATGACATCAAAGATCTACCACTGGGCATTTATTCAAAAGTGATGCTCAATGACGACGCCGCTATCGTACCGGATATGTTGTCGGTCGAATTGATGATTGATAAAGCACTCAATCAAGCCGCGTAAATATCGCACACCGTTGAATATCTTTCTCGTAGGAGCGGCGTAAGCCGCGAAAAATCTGCGATAAAACATAGTAGCCCGGGTCACGCTGTATCTACCCGGGATGACGCTTGCCTTGCAATGTGTGTTTCCTCAATTTCTTCTAATAATTATTAAATTATAGTGAGCATATCGTGTGTTCAGTCCCGGGTCGGTGGAGTGTGGCCCGAGCTACATACTGGCACTAACCATCCTTCGTAGCGAACTATCAGGCCGATCAAGGGATGTGTCACTTCAATATGAAAATGGAATCGCCCCGATTCGGAAAACTCATAAGAATTTCCGCAAGGAATCAAAAATCTTGGCATGCGTAAGCCCAGGAAAAACCAGTCGCGCACAACGAAAGATAAAGTTTCATTCTTGAAAACCAAACCCAGGTCGAAAGTAAATGGTCCGAATCGTTCGGGATACTAATCCGGTTGTACTGCCAAATGTTTGAGTGCTACTAAATGATTTGTTTCCGAATGTCCGTTGCCAGAGTTCGACATTTTTATGCGATTTAAAAGACACGCTGACAGGTATTTTTTTAGCGGCCGTCGGAAAGCCAAACAAGGTCGCAACCAAGGAGGGCATGAAACCCTTGCCGCGTTCGACGCGAGCTTCTCCGGTAGCGCGCAAAGTATTCTGATTGCCATGAATTTCTTTTAATGCCTGCGGCAACAAATGCCAGCTGGAGCCTAAAGTTTTTTGATAAAGCGTATGCACCGCGCTTTCGGGACAGCGTTCGCGGGTGCCGCTATGGATATTACGTCTGTAGAACAAGGCTTCATAATCGGCCAGCTCAAGATCATCAACGCAGGCGCGTGCTCCAGCTCTTGGCCGCAGACCCGACAAGGTGCGACGCACAATACCTTCTATCGCCATTGATGGAATATAGGGGCCATCGTCGCCTTCGGCGACAAGATGCCACGAGCGTTCAATCATTTCACCGTTATATTGTTTACCACTCACATAAACGAACATTCCGCCACGATGCTCACCCCAGCGCAGTGTGTGTGAAACGAAATGAAAAAGCGAAGCAAGCGGAGACAACGTCGGCAACAACCGCAAACGCACCAGCCAGGCAAGCCAGCGAAATGCCGCATGAAAGATGCCCGGCACAGGCCCGGCCCCCATCCACATGGATTCGAGATTGGGCCAGAGTTTTGGCAATAGTGTGATATCGGGAACGTCCATCAATGAGAAACATCGGCTTCGCAATGGCAGGTAGCCCGGCGGTGCGATGGCGTAGTCGAAAGAGTCTGTCAGTGCGTAACTTTTCACCCAATGTCCATCACGAATTATGTGCACTGGTTTTCCGGCATAACCGGCAATTGCACGAAGTACATTCAAGCCAACCCCAGCATAGGGCGATGGCGCGATTCCCCCTTTAATCTCGTTAACTGTCTCCATGCCTTGCGAAAGTTGGCGCACAGCGGCAGCAGTCAATACTGGAAAAGTACTGACGCCCGATAATATAAACAAGTTCCGCGCCTCGGCTTCTGCATCAAATTGCTCGATGCCATTTACAAACTCCACGCCGTCGGCGAGGTCCATGTAGTGAGCGTTATGCTTGATGCAAGCTTTTACCACGCGATATGGATCGTCTCCGTAAAGTTGAAACGGACCAGTGGCATCTACAACACAATCAGGCATTAGCAGACTAATTTGTTTGTCGACATCGGCATTACGGTCGAATGCTAACGGTAATTTTTTTGCACCCACGGGCAGCGTGCTAATAAACTTCGCCGCTTTAGACTCAGAACGGCCTGCGATAAAAAGCGTGAGAGTTTCAACTTCTGAAAGCATTTCAGCAAGGCGGCCACCAAAGGTGCCATAGCCACCAATAATAAGAATTATCAAATTATTTCCAATCCCCACACAGCACGTTTAACGCCGCAATTGCGGCCAGCCCGGCAGTTTCGGTGCGTAATATTCTCGGCCCCATTCTCAGCCCCTGAAAACCACCCGCTTTCAATACGGCGTGATCACGTTCGCTAAAGCCGCCTTCTGGGCCGACCGCAAAAGTCACTGCAATCGGCTTGGTGCTGGCCAAATCGGAAAAACCGAATACGCCATGTGGGTCGAGTGTAAATTTATTGAAATTTTTATCTTGTAGCGGCCAATGCGATAAAGCACAAGGCTCGATAATTTCAGGCAACCGTGCCCGGCCCGATTGTTCACAAGCCGACGCCACCACGCCATGCCAATGATGCATTTTTTTATCCGAGCGTTCAGAGTCAAGTTTCACTTCGGTACGATCTGTTACTACCGGCACAATACGATGCACGCCCAGCTCGGTCGCTTTTTGCAGTATCCAATCCATTTTTTCGCCACGGGCAATGCCTTGCACTAGGGTTATATGCACTGGCGATTCATTGGTAACCACTTGCGATGAGGTGATCACTACCCCAGCACCTCGTTTGGCGATACTGATTATTTTTGCCTGATAGTCAAAGCCATCGCCATTGAATAATACGCAGGTGTCGTCGACACCCAGACGTAGAACGCGGATTAAGTGATTGCTGGCGG
>JAYUUM010000046.1:0-16248 GCA_043754555.1 Arenimonas sp.
TACTGGCAATGTGCAGGCACGCCCTGAGTCGTTCGACATCGATCCGGTACATACTCGCGTTGCTTTTACGGTGTCGCATGCAGGTTTCTCGAATCCGATAGGTACGTTTTCTGGCAGTACCGGGCAATTGCAATTTAATGAAAAAGACTGGAGCCAAGCATCCGTCTCTGTCAACATTCCTTTAGTGAGCTTGAATTTAGGCGATGCCAATTGGCAGGGAAAAATGCTGGATGCCACGTTTTTTGATGTCAAAAAATTCCCTTTAGCTACTTTTGTTTCAGAACGCATTGAAAAGCTGACAGACAATACCGGCGTTGCCCACGGTGTGCTTAGCATACGTGGTATTGAACAAGCGGTTAGCCTTAACTTCACTTTGAACGCCTTAAAACGACACCCATTGAACTTCAAAAAAACTGTTGGTTTTTCAGCCACCGCCAGCCTTAGTCGAAAAGCGTTCGGCATTGACGCATGGTCCAATCTTATTGGTGATGAAGTAAAAATAATGATTGAACTTGAAGCTACACGCAGCAAAACCGAACAAACCCCGGAGCAAAACAATGGCGATACGAAATAATTCGCAGACCTGGGGTAGCCTTAGTATTGGTTTGCATTGGCTGACTTTTATCTTGATTTTGTGCTTGGCAATGGTGGGATTGTTAATGACTGAGCTTGCCAATGGTCCTTTGAAAATACAGGTTTACGCTCTGCATAAAAGCTTTGGTTTGACTGTATTAGGCCTTACAATTATTAGACTCATCTGGCGATTATTTTCGATTACACCTGCAATCACTGCTAATACGCCTGCGTGGCAAAACATAATTGCTAAACTTACCCATGGTCTGCTTTATTTATTATTATTTGCCATGCCCATTAGTGGTTGGCTTTATAACTCAGCAGCCGGGTTCCCATTGAAATATTTCGGTCTGTTTAAACTACCAAAATTGAGTAGCTACAACCCGGAATTAAAGCAGCTTGCCGGCGATGCCCATGAAACTTTTTTCTATATTCTTGCTGTGTTGATGTTGATGCATGCCGGCGCGTCACTCCAACATCACTATCTCGATAAAGACAAGACCCTAACCCGTATGCTGCCCTGGCTTGCGAAAAAATCATGAGGCTTACTATGCGTGCTTTAATTTTTGTGTGTGCTTTTTTTAGTGGGGCTGCATTTGCAGCAAATTATGTCCAGCAACCCGGTTCAAGTCTGGGTTTCACCGGAAGCTATCAAGGTGAAGCGTTCACCGGCAGCTTTGCAAAATTCAATTCCACTATCAATTTTGATCCCGCAAAACTAGCGCAAAGTCGATTTGACGTTCGCATAACGCTCGGCAGTGCTAATACTAAAAACTCCGAACGTGATGAAATGTTGCTGGGCCCGGACTTTTTTAATAGCAAAGTACAAGCTGAAGCGCGCTATGTCGCCACGAAATTTCGCGCCCTGGGTAATAATCGTTTTGTGGCTGATGGTGTACTGAGTCTACGCGGGGTTTCAAAAGCGGCACCACTCACTTTCACCTGGACGCCAGGTGCAAAGCCGCAGCTGGTCGGTACGGCAAAAATTCAACGACTCGATTTCAAAGTAGGCATTGGTGATTGGGATGATGTGGAGTTAATTCCCAATGCTGTCATCGTCAATACCCGTTTGAATTTGGCGCTCACCGCAACGCCAGCCAAGGCAATTAAACCTGCGGCTAAGCAACCATAAGCAAGCGCACTTGCTCGGCTGTAAACGGCCAATTCAGCTCCATACTATTGCGTGTGTGTTTGAGCACCGGCACGCGTAAGCCATATTTTTCTTGCAACTCTTTATCACCATCAATCCAGATTGATTCGAAATCTGGCACCTGCGCTTGCGCCAGCACTTCCCAGGCTAGCTCGCAAAGGTGGCAGTGATCACGCTGAAAGAGAATTAAATCAGGCATTGCTTGCATTATCGTGTTTCAGGCCGAAGAGCATACAATACGCCATCGTAAAGGGAAGCTCATCATGGCGGTTAGTACGTTTGACTTATTCAAGATCGGTATCGGACCCTCTTCCTCACATACGGTCGGCCCCATGCGTGCTGCCGTTCGCTTTGCGCAGCGTTGGTTACGTGATACCGATTTGATTAAAAACACTGCACGCATCCGCGTCGAATTATTTGGTTCGCTGGCACTCACCGGTCGCGGCCACGGTACTGACAAAGCAATTTTGATGGGGCTTGAAGGCCATTGGCCAAATGAAATAAATCCCGACACTATTCCCGACACACTTGCTCGCATACGTAAAGACAAAAAACTTGTCGTATTAAATACCCATCAAATCTCTTTTGATGAAAAAACCGATCTCGTATTCAACAAGCGACAAAAACTGCCCTTCCATTCCAATGGCATGCGTTTTACTGCTTATGATTCCGATGCAAATGTATTGGCAACGCGCGATTATTATTCGGTTGGCGGCGGGTTTGTCGTCAACCAGGATGAGGCCGCAGAAAATCGTATTGTGGCCGACACTACCGAACTGAAATATCCATTTCACAGCGGCGATGAACTATTGGCTCAATGCGAAAAAAACAAAATTACGATTGCGCAATTAATGTTTGAAAATGAAAAAGCCTGGCGTAGTGAAGCTGAAATTGTTGCAGGCCTGCGGGAAATTTGGCGTGCGATGCAAGACTGTGTTGCCCGCGGCATACGCGAGGAGGGCATATTGCCTGGTGGCCTGAAAGTGGTGCGCCGCGCACCAGCCATGCATAACGATCTTGTGATGCGGCCGGAAGCTGCGATGAAAGATCCGCTTACTGTGCTCGACTGGGTAAATTTATATGCACTGGCAGTCAATGAAGAAAACGCCGCCGGTGGCCGCGTAGTCACTGCGCCCACCAATGGTGCAGCCGGTATTATTCCTTCTGTCCTGCATTATTTTGACCGATTCTGTGCCAATGCCAGCGAACAAGGTGTATTCGATTTTCTACTGACGGCATCCGCCATCGGTATTTTATACAAAGAAAATGCATCGATATCCGGCGCAGAAGTCGGTTGCCAAGGTGAAGTCGGCGTTGCCTGCTCGATGGCCGCCGGTGGCCTAACGGCCGCACTGGGTGGCAGCTTGGGGCAAGTCGAGAATGCTGCCGAGATTGGCATGGAGCACAACCTTGGCCTTACTTGCGATCCCATTGGCGGCTTGGTGCAAATCCCTTGCATTGAGCGCAATGCGATGGGCGCGGTAAAGGCGATCAATGCTAGTCGTTTAGGCCTGCGTGGCGACGGCAAGCATCGGGTCTCGCTGGACAAGGTAATCAAAACCATGCGCGACACCGGTCGCGATATGGCCGAAAAATATAAAGAGACATCACGCGGCGGCTTGGCAGTCAACGTTATCGAATGCTGACACCAAGATGACATCCATTACTTGATTTCGGCCTGACATCGGTGCATAAACCAGGCATGGCTGCAACGAGATAACGCATGACGCGTGTACTACTTTTTATTGTTCTTTATCTACTCGGCGCCTACCTGGCTGCGGCCTTTATTCATGCGCCTGGGCAAGTAGCGCTATTCTGGCCATCGTCTGGCTTAGCCTTGGGTTTTCTGATTCGATACGGTTTGCGCTGGCTTATGCCACTCGCGGTCGCCATAGTGCTGGTACATATTTTAATTAATCCCGTACCAACCAGCTTTTTGTTTTTTTCAGTAATGAGTAATGTTGCCGGCGGTGCGCTCGCCGCTGTTTATGTTCGCAGTCAAAATTTATCCACTTTTATTTCTGTCCGCAGTGGCTTTGTCTTGCTACGTGGAGGAATAATCATGGCCTCGGTTGGCGCTTTGATTGGTACTGTCGGCCTGCATTTCTCAGGCATGATCGATAGTCAATCCTTCTGGCCTGCTTTTGCCAAATGGGGCATGGGTGATTTGCTTGGCATTATAAGTGTAGCGCCCACCGTATTTTTATTGACGACTCAAGCATCGACAAATCCCGATCAGCCCCTAGGCAGCGAATATGCAAAAATTCGGGAAAAAATCAGCTGGCTAATTTCCTTATTCTCTACCTTTGCATTGGTTTTTTTAGGCGGCACAAGTGGCAGCCACTACGCCCTTGGCCTATCGGCGTTACCCATAGCCTTGATTATTTGGAGTTCCATTCGTTTTCAACCCATATGGACCGCCGCTGGCATCACGGCAACCATACTGATTTTAACTTCGATGACTGGCTTTGGCATGGCGGGCTTTAAGCCGCCGGAAGCATTAATAGATGCCGCACTGCTACTAACTTTCTTATGTCTGATCTCGGTTATCCCACTAGTGTTAGTTGCCGCCAATCACGAAAATAGAATCGCAACGCGCAAGATGATTCGTCGTGCAACAACCGATAGTGCGACCGGCCTTGCAAACCGCACTGCTTTTGAAGAAGCCACTCGCGAAGCGCTTGGCCGCAGCGGCTTGCCACAGACCATGGCGTATCTTGATCTGGATCATTTCACCCTCGTCAACGACACTGCAAGCCACGCAGCGGGCGATGAATTACTACAAGGCATTTCTTCACTGCTAGTCACCAAGCTGCATGTTGGCGACCGTCTATTTCGTATTGGCGGCGATGAATTTGCCCTGCTATTGTTATGTGAAGGTAAAGAAGCCGAACTTCGTTGCCAGCGAATATTGCAGGCGATTGAAGCATTTAGAATTGGCTGGGCATCCAACATGATCTCGACCACTGCCAGTATCGGCATGGTGACTTTACGTCCAGGCCAAAGTGAATTCGCCGCCCTGCTTTCACAGGCAGACGCCGCATGTTTTACCGCAAAAGAACTCGGTGGCAATCGTGTGTTTGTTTCCAGTCAACTTGAACCTCAATCACAAGACCGTACCGCTGCCATGCGCTGGGCCGTGCGCATTCGTGACGCCCTAAATCAAAACTTGTTTGAAATTGATTGCCAAACGATTATTTCCTTAAAAAACCCGACTGATCGCGGTCGTTATTTTGAAATTTTACTCCGCATGCGCGACCCCGTGACCCAGCAGCGCCTGTTGCCGGGTTACTTTATCCCTGCGGCTGAGCGCTTTCATCTGGGCACCCAAATTGATCGCCATGTCGTTGAATTAGTCCTGAGCTGGATGGAAAAACATCCCGAGGCTGCCGAAACCGTTAGTGGCTGCTCAATCAATCTAACCGCCGCTTCCATGGTGGATGAGAGTTTCTCGCAATTTCTGAAGAGCCGGATACTGACTTCAAGTTTTTCTGCCCGAAAAATTATTTTTGAAATTACCGAAACCAGTGCCGTTCGTGATTTGTCGCGCGCACAAAATTTAATCAATGATATGCGGGCACTCGGTTGTCGATTCGCTTTGGATGATTTTGGCACCGGTTTTTGTTCATTTAACTATTTACGAAACCTGGATGTTGATTATTTCAAGATCGATGGCAGCTTTGTCCGTGACCTTCAAAGTTCGTCCTTATCGACCGCTGTCATCAAATCAATTACCGATATCGCCCACGTCTTGAATAAAAAGACAACTGCCGAACACTGCGAAAATGAAGATCTGGCAGAAATACTGCTTAGTCTGAACGTAGATTATGCGCAAGGCTTCGGCATTCACAAACCACAGCCCATTGACGAGTATTTTTCTGCAATAAGCTCTAAAATTAGCGAATGAATATACGTTACCTTTTTGTCTGCGCACTTGGTTTTTGTGGATTTCTCATAATCGGCTTATGGGCTACGCCGGAGCAATTCTTTGGAAACCATCAAACCTCTAATCAGAATAAACAATTGCTAAATAAATTAGATCCGCGCAATGAAGCTGCCGGCCAAGCCTCGCCGTCTTTATTTGGCAACGAAATAGAATTCGAAACCAACAATGGCGTTGTTTATGTTTATGTTAACAACCGCCTAGCAGGTCCATTGCAGGTGCAATTAAGCGCTGGCAGTTCAGCGCGTAATATGGACGCTTGGCCATCATTGCCAGTCACCTATTTGCTCGAACCGAGGAAGCGGCAATTTCTAACCCAACTACAAGCCATCGATGCTAATGCACCCATGATTCGCGACTTGAAAAGCTTGCGTGTTCCCGGCGACCCGCATGCGATTCCTGACGAAGTGACCTATTCATTGCCCATAGATGAAAACAGCCGCTGGGAATTAGGACAGGAATTTAATGGCGAGTATTCCCATCACGACGAACAAAATCGTTACGCCGTTGATTTTATCGTGCCTATCGGCACACCGGTATTGGCAGCGCGCGCTGGCGTAGTCATGGAAACTATCGCCAATTACGATACCGGCGGACAGAATGCAAAAATTTATGCCGACCGTGCCAACTTTATTCGAATTTTGCACGACGACGGCAGCATGGCGCTTTACGCACACTTGAAAGAAAATGGCATCTTGGTAAGCACCGGTCAAAGAGTAGGACTCGGCGAACCCATTGGCTACTCTGGTAATACGGGGTTTTCCAGCGGCCCACACCTGCACTTTGCCCTGCAAATCAATACCGGGATGCGCTTAGTATCCATTCCGTTCAAAATGGTGGGGCCGGAAGGGTTTTTACCTTTATCTAAATAAGGTCACCTGCTTCGTGCGCCGCGTTATCTGACCGGCACTTGAGGGCCTTCGGCCGGGCCGAATCATGTCGCCTGCTAGCGGCCTCTTACGGAAATATTCTTTACTCAGCCATTAGGCCTGAACAGCGCTTCAGGGCATCCGCACCTGAGCTTGCGATATAATGCCGCCCTTATCTTCAAGCCTCACCTCATGTCTGAACATCTGAACCAAACCCACCGACGCCGCACGTTTGCCATCGTCTCGCATCCCGATGCGGGCAAAACCACGTTAACCGAAAAATTATTATTATTCGGTGGCGCCATTCAAATGGCAGGCAGCGTGAAGTCCCGTAAAGCTGCGCGTCATGCGACCTCCGACTGGATGGCTTTGGAAAAAGAGCGTGGCATATCGGTGACCTCATCGGTTATGCAATTTCCGTATGAAGGCCGCATTATTAATTTGCTGGACACACCGGGCCATGCCGATTTTTCGGAAGATACCTATCGTGTACTCACGGCTGTCGATTCGGCATTGATGGTGATCGATTGCGCCAAGGGTGTTGAAGAACGCACAATTAAATTAATGGAAGTTTGTCGCCTGCGCGATACGCCCATTATGACTTTCATCAATAAGCTGGACCGCGAAGGTAAATCACCGATTGATTTGCTCGATGAGGTCGAGTCAGTTCTCGGCATTCAATGCGCGCCAATTACCTGGCCCATTGGCATGGGCTCGCGCTTGAAGGGTGTGGTGCATTTGATTACCGGTGAAGTCCATGTTTACGAACAAGGGCGTAATTTTACGCGGCAAGATTCCACCATTTTTTCATCACTTGATGACCCACAATTAGCGGCACGTCTCGGCGTGGATATGCTGAAAGAAGTCCGTGACGAACTGGAACTCGTTGAAGGCGCATCACACCCGTTTGATAAAGAAAAATATCTGTCTGGCCAACAAACTCCGGTGTTTTTTGGTTCGGCAGTCAACAATTTCGGCGTGCAGTTACTGCTGGATTTTTTCGTTGAACATGCGCCCGCACCAAAATCACGCGGTACTACCGGCCGCGAAATTCAACCCGAAGAAGAAACATTCTCCGGCTTCGTCTTCAAAATTCAAGCCAATATGGACCCACAACACCGTGACCGGGTCGCCTTTATGCGCGTCTGCTCTGGCCGTTTTGACGCCGGTATGAAAGCGTTTCATGTCCGCAGTAGCAAGGAACAGAAATTAGCGAATGCACTCACTTTTATGGCGAGTGATCGCGAAATTGTCGAAACCGCCTACCCCGGAGATGTGATTGGTTTGCACAATCACGGCACTATTTCTATCGGCGATACTTTTACTGCCGGAGAATCGGTTAGCTTTACCGGCATTCCGAATTTTGCACCGGAATTATTTCGACGCGCGCGACTGCGTGATCCATTGAAACTAAAACAATTACAAAAAGGCTTGGCGCAATTATCGGAAGAAGGCGCTACCCAGTTCTTTCGTCCGTTAATGAGCAATGATCTAATTCTGGGTGCAGTCGGTGTATTGCAATTTGAAGTTGTGGCCTATCGTTTAAAAGACGAATACAGCGTTGATGCCAGCTTTGAACCCGTCAGTGTTGCCACTGCGCGCTGGGTGCGTGGCGGTACGGCAAAAAAAATGGAAGAGTTTCGCGATAAAAACGCGATGAACCTGGCCATAGATGCGGCCGGACAATTGGTCTATCTGGCACCATCACGCGTTAACTTGCAGTTGACGCAAGAACGCTGGCCCGACTTCACTTTTGCTGCAACACGCGAACATGCCTACGCCGTAAGTATTGATTAATGCTTAAACTTGGATGACTGCCGGCTTGGTTCACTGGGTTCTAGACCATTGGAATGCTTATGTACGAACATAAAACAAAGCCATTGCTAAGTAAGCGTCAATTCTTCCAGCGTCTTTTACAACACGGCGCCTATGGTTTATTGGCCATTGCCTTTGCACTTGGTATGGGCGTGCTGGGCTATCGCTTGATAGGAAACTTAAGCTGGGTCGATTCCATACTTAACGCCACGATGATTCTGGGCGGTATGGGGCCGGTCAATAACCTGAACAGCGATGCTGCAAAATTATTTGCAGCGGCTTACGCATTGTTCTCGGGTTTGTTTTTTATCGGCATCGCTGCATTATTAATTACCCCCTTTGCGCATCGCCTGCTGCACCGCATGCACATGGAAGATAAAAATTAAAACGATGCCTCCAGATTTTAGGGTGACACCTCGATGTAATTCTGGCACGGTAAGCTCTCAGATCACGTCTTGCCCATGAGTAATTTATGACGGATATGCATGATTTTCGAGAAGAGCTTTGGAACGCGATCACCCACGGTCTAGGGGCAATATTGAGTGTGGCCGGCGGCGCCGTATTGATAACGCTGGCCGCATTAAAAGGCACCGAGTGGCAGCTTATCAGCGCGATTGTTTTTACCATGGCATTAATGCTGCTCTACACCGCTTCGACCTTGTACCATTCCATTCCTCACACCAGTGCTAAACAAAAGCTAAAAGTATTTGATCACTGTGCGATTTATATTCTGATTGCCGGCAGCTACACACCGTTTACTTTGATCGGGCTTCGCGAACATGGTGGCTGGTGGTTATTCGGTATTATTTGGATACTTGCGGTGGCGGGCGTTATTTTCAAATTGTTTTACACCGGCCGCTTTGAATTAGTCTCGACCCTGATTTACATCGGCATGGGTTGGCTGGTTGTTTTCGCCATTAAACCGATGCTGCAACATATTGATACCGCCACTTTAATCTGGCTATTTACCGGCGGTTTTTTTTATACGCTCGGCACCATTTTTTATATGAGTAAAAAAATTCGCTACACGCACGCCATCTGGCATGTCTTTGTAATGTTGGGCAGCGCCAGCCACTTTGTTGCTATCAGCAGGCAAGTGCTTCTGTAGCCCGTTGGAGTACCGGCAAGGCGCGAAAGACCCACATTCGCCGTCTCAATGAGGTGCTACAGCTACTCCCTAATAATCAAAATAAGGGGCCGCCGCATACGATGAAAACTTGTATGAAACATATTGACGGGTCACCTTGATTGCGTAGTTAGTGACTACCTAGTTACTGCAAACTAAATTTTCGGCCATATTTGAGTGGCCAGATTACGGTAAAACGCGAACCACCCTCAAGGCGATAGGCAGCAGTCACTTTGTCGAGAAGTGAAAGTTGCTCGAGAATAGGCTTGGACCGACGAAATACTGATGCCGGCTCAGCTGTCATTATGAAGAGATTTACGTCACGAGCGCTGGTGTCGTATCCATCAAGTGTTGCTACGTTACCCAGCAATTCAGCCAAGGCCTGTTCAAGGGATTGAATCTCTCTAGGGTGCTCGATGGACACCTTGCGAAATCTGAGTATGAGCTGGTATTGCATAATGTGATTGAGAACCTAGCGAGCGGATGAAGCCGTGCCACGAAACGGCATCGGTTTGAATGAATCATTAGCCGTTTGCGTGCCCGCAACGATATCTATGTTGACGAATGTGTCGCCTCGTTTGACCTTAAGGAGGAGTTTTTGGCCGACTTGCATGTTCTTAAACTGCCTGGCCATTTCACGCGCGGGGACTCCCAGTATCAAACGGCCATTTACCTCCGCAATGTAATCTCCCTGCTTTAAACCCGCGGCGGCAGCGGGTGATCCTGGCCGAACGGTGATTACTTTCAATCGCTCAAGCACCGGACTGATGAAGCCGGACGACGTGGCTTCAGTTGCAAAGCCCAGCTTGCCTTTCGCCGCAACGGCAGTACTTGCCACTACCAAAAGAACCGCCACCAGCGCGGCCTTCGCTGCTTTACTCCACATCATTCTTATCTCTCCTTGAAGGATTTACAACCAACGTAAGCGATCGACGCTTTGAAAACTGCTTGATTGCATAGTTAGCGACTAGTTATCGCAGTAAATTTACTTGTGATTAGGAAAACCTCGGTGCCGACAGGGACTTGCTCTTTGGTAATGCTTGGCGGCCAAGTGATTGGCGTGCAAACTTTGTCAGGCGGCGGCCTGCGGCCATAACTAATCTTTTCAAATCCGGCGATCAGTGTCTCAAAAGACTCGCCACTGGGTGTGACTAAACGAATTTGTGCACCTATTCGCATGGTAGGAAAGTTGGCACTTTGTAGAAAGCCGGGAACAAGTACAGGCCCGGGTCGTCCGGATAAAGCAAAGGCTTCGACAAAAATCAGGGGCAGGCACCGCCCGACATCGTGCCAAGAAAACGCCATGTACTCTTTCTTTCGATAATTACTATGCTTACTTGACGCCAATTTTCAACACATACCTCGTTTTCATCAATCTCTTCTTTAAATGATTCAATAATTTTTCCAATCGTGATGCTGACCTTGTAATCGCCGTTACCATATTTCAAAATCGTGCCGGCAATTTCCTTGTTGTTGTTTTTCTTGACACATCCATATTCCTCCCCTGCACCAGGTGAACATAAAAAAACAGAGCCCGACATATTGTCGTTAGGCACTTCACCACTTATCTTTTGCAAATAGAAATTTTTACCTCTAAAGCCAAGCGCAATTTTACTGGCTTGAGCACACTCATCTTTGATGAACCCAACCGGGTTTTTACTGAAATAGTTTTTCGCGGTTTCGCCAGGTTCAAACTCACGGCTGTAGATAGTGTGTTTCACAACACAGTCGCCAAAAGAAGCTTCGGATAAAGGAGAAACAATGGCGTTTTTGGCGCTCAACATGCCTGCTGACGAAAGCCATACCACTAGCAACATAAAGCGCAGCATATTAAAAATCCTTGTAAATTTAAACCAGAAAAATACGTTATCTGTTAGTAAAAACCTGTCAACCCAATTTGATTTCCATATTTCACGGAATCTTTTTTAAAAGTTGGAGCCTGCCAAAGCCAAGAAGGCAATCTCTTCGGCGCTTGATTCACGGCCAAGAATTATATTGCGATGCGGATAGCGCCCAAAGCGGTCGATGATGGATTTATGTCGAAGCTCAAAGTCGTAGCTGCTTTCCGAGCCATTCGCCTGAAAAAGTGCCTGTGCCGTTTCATGAATCAAGCGCGACTCACTGTGCATGTATGGCATATACAAAAAATTCTTCTCTTCATTGGCAAGTGCTCTATCGGCTCCCACCGATACCGCTTCTTGAGCCAAGGCCAAGGCCATGGCGTCACTGGCAAAAGCGAGTCGATTATTGCGGTAAATATTTCTGGAAAACTGGTCTAAAACAATAATTTCAGCCAGTCTTCCTTTTGGCGTGGCACGCCATTCAAATAACTCGCATTCATTAGCTTTTACATGAATATCGGCGAACCGCTCAACAATTAGCCGATCAAATTCAGGGCTTAGCTTCCACCACTGTGACGGTGAAATTTCTTCAAACCAAAACTGAAGGATTGTTTTATAAGTCATGGCATCTACCTACCGTGAAAAGGAAGCAATGCAGCGGATGTAATCTTCTCGCGACGGCCTAGGCTGATTGGGTAGTTAATTATCATTTATCGCAGAACCGAATTTACTGGTGATTAGAAAAACCTCGGTACCTGCAGGCACTTGCTCTTTGAGGATGCTTGGCGGCAGCGTGATGGGTGTGCAAACTTTGTCAGGCGGCGGCCTGCGGCCATAACTAATCCTTTCGAATCCAGCGACAAGTGTTTCCATGGACTCGCCACTTGGCGTAAGCAAGCGGATTTGTGCCCCTATTCGCATGGTAGGAAGGTTGGCACTTTTGAGAAAGCCCGGAACCAGTACAAGCCCCGGCCGACCCGATAAGGCAAAGGCTTCCACAACTGTAAAGAGAAAGGTTTCAGACATGGTTTTTAGCAATCAAAATAAGGAGTCGGCGCGCCGGATGATAACTCGCTGGATCTAATGTTTATACGGATATCCCATTCATTGCGTAGCTTTAGGCTCCAGTGGGGTTGCGCTACCGTTAACCACGCACAGCTGCTTCGATAGCTGCAACATCGATTTTGCGCATTGCCATCATTGCTTCAAATGCACGCTTAGCCACGTCACCACCCAATGCCATTGCTTCGGTCAAGGCTCTCGGTGTGATTTGCCAGCTAATACCCCATTTATCTTTGCACCAGCCGCATTGGCTTTCTTTTCCGCCATTTTCAACAATAGCAGTCCAATAACGATCAGTTTCTTCCTGGTCTTCGGTGGAGATCTGAAAGCAAAATGCTTCGCTATGCTTGAACCGAGGGCCGCCATTAAGTCCGATGCATGGTATGCCGGCAACTACAAATTCCACTGTTAAAGCATCGCCAGCTTTTCCGTCAGGATAATCAGACGGTGCCCGGTGAACAGCGCCAAAGTAACTCTCTGGGAAAAGCTGCGTATAGAAGCGGGCGGCTTCCTCTGCGTCATGTTCATACCACAGGCAGATTGTGTTCTTGTTCATGAAGTGTCTCCTCTTGATTACGATGGCAGGGACATTTTTCCTGGCGCCTAACAACCAAAATAAGGGCCGATGCATCGGATGATAGCCCGCTTGAATGCAATGTTTCTGCTGATGTCACTTTGACTGCGTAGCTAGAGCATTGCGAATTGCCGTCTCGACATTTTTAATAAGTTCTGCTGGCGATATGTCGAACCCAGATGCATTGCTACCCGACCAGTTTACACCGGCAAGCAAACCATCTTTTATTAAGCCAGGACCCCACTTGTCTTTGAAATCCTGCCACGATATTTCTATTGGATAGAAACCATTGTAGTCGGCAACATTTTGGATGATTAGTTCTGCAAGTGAGCGTGAGGACCAAAATGGCATTGCCCTGGTGTCATCATCACTTTCCGGCACGGGAATTCCCGCCTCGTCCCGAATTGTCCAGACTGTACGAGTAGCCGCAACTTGCTTATAAAACGCTTTAGCTTGAATTTCTGGATCGGCCATTTGCGTGCTAACAACCAAAATAAGTTATTGATGCGCCGGATGGTAACTCGCTTGGATGTAAAGTATCCACGAAGCCCCACCCTTGATTGCGTAGTTAGGAATCGGAGTATATAGAGAGGGTAATCATGATTAGGTTCTCATCTCTATATTCGTAGTGAACTGTATGAGCACCAGAGACGCACTTAAGCCACCACTTGGGATTTTCTGAGTTAAATGGTCCCGGATTAGTAATATATGAAATACCATTTTCCTCACAAGCACTTAGAGCAGCGTCAAAAGTTTCATAAATTGGCACATCTATCAACGACTGATCGATTGGTGTAAACCCTTCGCGATTCACGATGTAAAGAAAAATAACGTGAAGTAATTGTCTTTGGTCAAAGCCAAGCTGGAACCCATGCTTCTCTGCTGCAGCCCAGTAGCAATCGTCTATTCCTTCGTGAGTACGATCAAAGTCATAAATCACAGGTATTTCATAGTACTCAAGAAGCTCGAGAACGTCATCGTGTTTTAGTTGTTTTCCGAGAAGCTCAATAAATGACATCTAAAGATACCTAACTACTAATATATTGCTGCAATTGCTGTATTTCCTGTTGCTGATCTTCAATCACGGCTTTCACCAAATCACCAATCGATACCATTCCGATAATTTCGCCGTTATCGCGAACGGGCAGATGACGACATTTTTTTTCTGTCATCAGACTCATGCATCTTTGTGCGGTATCACCGGGCGCAACGCAGAGCACCGGACTTGTCATAATGTCGCTGATTAGCGTGTCAGCAGAATTTCTGCCCAGCAACACGACCTTACGAGCGTAATCGCGCTCGGTGCTGATGCCGACAAGTTCATTGCCTTTCATCACCAGCACCGCGGCGATATTATGCTCGGCCATCAGGCTGATTACGTCACGAACGCTGGCAGTCGGAGTGACGCTGATGATGCGATGGCCTTTTTGATCCAAAATTTGCTGGACGTTGCGCATATCAGCCTCCGTTCGGGTTGCGACTTGTGGTGTCTATCATATGCCTGTTGCGCGGCGCTGGATATTGTTTCGCAATCAAATACAGTGGACGCTGTTTAGTTTCCATATACAAACGCCCGAGGTATTCGCCCACCATACCCAGTGCCATGAGTTGCATTCCGCCCAGCAATAAAATCACGGTCATCATTGTTGGCCAACCTTGCACTCCATCGCCCCACGCGAGTGTTTTAATTACAATCCAAAGTCCGTACATAAACGCAAACAATGCCGTGACTAAGCCAATATAGGTCGCCAAGCGCAAAGGCGCCGTTGAAAAACTGGTAATGCCTTCAAGTGCCAAATTCCATAAGCGCCAATAGTTAAATTTACTAGCTCCGGCAATGCGCGCTTGTCGTGTGTAATGCAATGCCGTTTGCCTGAAACCCACCCAGGCAAATAGTCCTTTCATGAATCTCTGACGCTCGCCCATTTGTGACAAGGCATCCAGTACATTCCGAGATAACAAACGGAAGTCACCCGTGTCAGCCGGGATAGCAATATTGGACAGTGAATTTATTACGCGATAAAACGTCGCCGAAGTGACACGCTTTAACCAACTTTCACCTTGGCGCTGCGAGCGCGTGCCATACACAACATCAAAGCCTTCCCGCCATTTGGCAATAAATTCCGGGATTAATTCAGGCGGGTCTTGACCGTCGGCATCGAGCACAATTAAGGCACTACTGTCGGCCGCGACGTGATCCAGGCCTGCGGTAAGCGCGGCTTCTTTACCGAAATTCCGTGATAAGCGAATGAGCGCGACCCGTGTGTCCGACTCCGCGATTTTCTCGAGCAAGGCCCAAGTTGTGTCGGTGCTGCCATCATCGACATATAGCATTTCAAACTCTGCATCGCAGTTTTTTATGGCCTCCGATAGACGCAAATGCAGTGTCGGCAAGCTGGCTTCTTCGTTATAGGCCGCCACCAGCAGCGTTATTTTATCGATTGTGCTCATAGTTGAATGGTAAAGGGTTTAAGGGCTTGGTTGACATATTTCTATAATTCTGGAAATATCGAATTATGGATAACGCCTCGGCATTAAACGCTTTAAAAGCACTTGCACAAGAAAGCCGCTTGGCCGCCTTTCGTTTGCTGGTTCAAGCCGGCGAGTCAGGAATGGCGGTAGGTGATTTGCGCGAAGCTTTGGACATTCCACCGGCCACATTGACTGCGCACCTGAATATTTTGCGGGCCGCAGGCCTGGTATTGGACCAGCGCCAAGGCCGGGTGATTCGCATCCGCGCTGATTATTCACGCATGAATGCCTTACAAGGCTTTCTGACTGAAAACTGTTGTCAGGGTGTTGTTTGTGAAACTTCAACTTTATGTAATGAGTGCTGATATGAAACGCGTATTATTTGTCTGTGTTGAAAACTCCAATCGTAGTCAAATGGCCGAAGCCTTTGCCCACATTCACGGTGGCGATTCCGTCGATGCACAAAGTGCCGGCTCCAAACCTTCGGGGATAATTAATCCCAAAGCGATTCGTTTTATGGGGGAGATGAATTACGACCTGAGCAAACACGCATCAAAATCGCTTGATGAAATTGAAGGTGAATTTGACGCGGTAATTACCATGGGCTGTGGCGATAACTGTCCCTGGGTGCCGGCCAAATTACGCGAAGACTGGGGCTTGCCCGACCCGAAAAATATGGATGATGAAAATTACCGAATTGTTCGTGATGAAATTTCTGCACGGGTAAAAAATTTACTGGATGCGCTGGCATGAACTTGCGAAATAAAGTCATGGCCGAGTTTTTAGGCACGACTATTTTATTGGCGACCGTGGTCGGCAGCGG